>NZ_JBEPQV010000047.1:0-47691 GCF_040548035.1 Bradyrhizobium sp. LB8.2
AGCACCGCATTCTGCACCGACTGGCCCGCCAGCTCGGCCAGCGAATCGTCCCCAATCCAGCCGCCGTCGTCTGACAGACGTGTTCATGGAGAGGAGCAACTTCCTCATCTCAGCGCGTCGAACCTGAACGCGTCCCCATCTCGCTTGATGTGCCCGGCCGAAAAATGCCCGCCGATCACCAGCGTCGGGGTATTGGCAAAGCGGCCGAACAATTCGCGGCGCGTCACCGCCGATTGGCCCTGATCGGAATCCGCGGTCGAGGACCAGCCGAGATGCGCCATCTGGCAGGGATGATGGGCGACGTCACCCGTCAACAGTCCTTGCTCACCGTCCGACTGGATCAAAATGCTCATATGTCCGGGGCTGTGGCCCGGGGTCGGGATCACTATGATCTCGTCGCTTAGCCGGTGGTCGCCCGGGATTAACTCGGCCTGGCCGGCATCGACGATCGGCTTCACGGAATCGCCAAATACGGCCTGCTTGTCGGGCTCGGTGGAGTGGTCGCGCCAATGCTCATATTCAGTCTTGCCGAAGACATAGCGCGCCTTGGGGAAGGTCGGCATCCATTTGCCGTCGACCAGTTTCGTATTCCACCCGACGTGATCGACATGAAGATGTGTGCACAGCACGGTGTCGATGCTCTCGGGCGGAAAGCCCGCCTCAATCATCGTCTCCAGGAATGGCGCGGTGCGGTGGTTCCAGGTCGGGACGTTGCGGCCCTGCTTGTCGTTGCCAAGGCCGGTGTCGACCACGATGCGGCGCGTCGGCGTCTCCACCACCAGCGAATGGATCGACATTTTCAGCCGGCCCTCTTCGGTGGCGAAATGCGGGATCAGCCAGGGCAGCTTCTGGATTTCCGCATTGCTCGCCAAGGGCAGAATGAAGCGGGTCGAGCCGACCGTCTCCAATGCCACGATCTTGGTGATTTTGACCCTGCCGACTTTCCACTGCATCCGGCGCATCCTGACGTTCTTGCTTTGGCACGGAACATGCGCAGTTTCGCCGTCAGGCGCAATGGATCATCTGACGTGATGCGGCGTTATCGCGGGAACCCAGGGAAAGCCAAAGGGCCAGCCATGCCAGAGCCAGACATGCCAGAGCTTGCAATCTCCGCCGAGAAGGTCGCCTTCATCATCGAAAAGGCGCGCGAATTCGACGTCAAGGAAGGAAATTCCGATCCGGATTCCGGCTCGAACGCGACGGATGACGATGCGGTCGACATCCTCGAGGATGACGGCTCCGATCCGGTCGTCAACGAACTCGGAAGTTTCATCGTCGCCCTGAACGAGGACGAGCAGATCGATCTCGTCACGCTGACCTGGCTGGGCCGCGGCGACGGCACGATCGACGACTGGAACGATCTGCGCGCACGCGCCGTGCAGGCGCGCGCCGAGTATCACAGCCCCCGGCGCGAAACGGCGCATTATCTGCTCGGTGAGCCGATGCTGGGCGATCTGCTTGCCGACGGGCTCGACGAATTCGGCATCGACTGGACCGACGGAACCCCAGTCGCCGATTCCTCCAGTTCGAGCCAGCGGGACGAAGACGAGCCCACCAAGCAACAGCGGTGATCCTGGCCGATACTAGCGCGCGCAGTCGACGACCACGGTGCCGAGCTTGTCGCCTTTCTCGACGGCGACATGGGCCTGCGCCGTCTCCGACAACGCAAATTGCGCCGCGACGTTGTGAATTCGCGGCCCCGCCGCCAGCCATTTCGAGATGTCGGCCTGCGCCGCCGCAAGCAACGCCGGCGGCAGCGCGAACAAGACGAGCGAGCGGAGCGTGATGCACTTCTCCATCAGCTCTCGCATCGGCACAGTCGGCGTGCGGTTGCCGTTCGTGGCGTAGACCGCGATTGTCGAATTGATTGCCATCAACTTCAGGGTCGTCGCGATGTTGCCGCCGAAATCGACATCGACCACGTGGTCGACCCCGCGTTCGCCGGTGAAGGCCATCGCCTTGGCAACGACATCTTCGTCCCTGTAATTGACCACGAGATCGGCACCGGCTTGTCGCGCCTGCTCGCCCTTCATCGCCGAGCTGACGGTCGCGATCACCTGCGCGCCGCCCCATTTCGCGAGTTGCACCGCGTAATGCCCTACTGCACCCGCGCCGCCGGTGACCAGCACGGACTTGCCGACGATCGGTCCGTCCGCAAACAGGGAGCACCACGCTGTCATTGCGGGAATGCCCAGCGTCGCGCCTTCCGCAAAAGAGAGATCGTCCGGCAGCGGCGTCACCAGATGCTCAGCAAGCGCGATATGTTCGGCCGCCGTGCCAAAGGCGCGGCCGTTGCGCTGGCCGTTGAACAGCCAGACCCTGTCGCCGATCTTGAACCGCGTCGCGCCATCGCCGATCTGGTCGATAAATCCCGCGCCATCGCTGTTCGGAATGACACGCGAAAATTCCTTCGCGCGATAGCTGCCGCCGCGCCGGCCGACATCGGCCGGGTTGACGCCAGAGGCTTCCAGGCGAATACGAACTTCGCCTGGGCCTGCGACCGGCGTCGTCATCTCACCATAGGTGAGGACGTCCGCCGCCGGTCCTGTCTCTTCGTACCAGACTGCCCTCACAGCGTTCCCGGGAAGGCACCGCCGTCGAGCAAAAGGTTCTGGCCGGTGATGAAGCCGGCCCTGCTGCCGCACAGGAATGCGCAGGCGTAGCCGAACTCGTCGGGATCGCCGAAGCGGCCCGCGGGATTGAGCTTGGCGCGCTCCGCCAGAACCTGGTCCGGCGTGATGCCGCGCTTCTCGGATTCCCCCTTCGCGGTGCTGCGCAGGCGGTCGGTCTCGAACGGGCCCGGCAACAGGCCGTTGATGGTGACGTTGTTGATCACGGTCTTGCGCGACAGGCCGGCGATGAAGCCGGTGAGGCCGGCGCGCGCGCCGTTGGAGAGACCGAGAATGTCGATCGGCGCCTTCACCGCGGCCGAGGTGATGTTGACGATGCGGCCGAACCTGCGCGCCATCATGCCGTCGACCGTCGACTTGATCAGCTCGATCGGGGTCAGCATGTTGGCGTCGATCGCCTTGATCCAGTCGTCGCGGGTCCAGTTGCGGAAATCGCCGGGCGGCGGTCCGCCGGCATTGTTGATCAGGATGTCGGGCTCGGGGCAGGCCTTGAGCACGGCCTCGCGGCCGGCCGGCGTCGTGATGTCGCCGACGATCTCGGTGACAGTCACATCAGGACAGGCCTTGCGGATGTCGTCGGCCGTCTTTTTCAAAGCTTCGGCGCCGCGCGCGGTCAGTGTGACGTGAACGCCGGCTTCCGCCAGCGAGATGGCGCAGGCGCGTCCGAGGCCTTTGCTGGATGCGCAGACGATGGCGCGGCGACCTTTGATCCCAAGATCCACTGTTTCACTCCCGTAACGTCATGCAGGTTTTTAGAGCCGCTATTCTAGCCAACCTTGGCGCCGCTGATAAGGGACGGGCTCGCATCAAAATGCATGCAGTCCTGCGCGGCGATGCAAATGCGCCTGATCAGATGCGCCGTTCCTGCTTGAGACGGTCGATCGCGGAGGTCGCCTCCGGCGGCAGCGACTTGAAGCCCATCTGCCCCGCGGCCGAGAACAGCGGCCGTAGATGCGAGCCGGCGAGAAAGGGCGGCTGGCGGTTGGCCGGCACGATCTGGTCGAACACCAGCACCAGCGTGGTGGCGACGAGGCCGACCCTGATGGCGCCGAGCGCGGCGCCGCCGAGCCGGTCGCCGATGCCCGCCTCGCGTATCGTGTCGCTCAGCGCCAGCCGGCCGAGATATCCAAACAGCATGCCGACCACCACGAAGATGCCGAAGAACCAGATCCAGTTCTGAAGCAGCGGCGAATTCGGATTGCCCGCGACCTGCGGGACGATCAGCGGCATCAGCGCGACGGCGATGGGGGCGGCGACGAGATAGGCGAGGATCGTCATGGCGCTGCCGAGCAGGCCAGTCCTGAAACCGAAGCCGATCGCGATTGCGAGCGCAGCATAGACGGCGAGATCGAAACTGTTCATGCGCGGGACCCTGCCATGGAACGAATGAACGCAGAACCGATCATTCCGGTTTCAGATCGTTAAAATCGTCTGTATTGGTGGCTGCAAAGCTCAGGGATCGCGCCCCAAGAAAACGTCAAGGAACTCGTCATGTCAGACCTATTCGACGTTAGTCGAGAAACCATCCTCGTGACAGGCGCGAGCCAGGGCCTGGGGCGGCAATTTGCCCGGGTGCTGGCAGCGCATGGCGCGGCCGTCGCGCTCGCGGCGCGGCAGACCGACAAGCTGAAGAGCCTGGAAGAAGAGATCCGCGGCAAGGGCGGCCGTGCCGCCGCCGTCGCGCTCGACGTCACCGACACCGCCTCGATCGCCAGGGCCGTCGACGCCACGGAAGCCGCGCTCGGCCCGGTCACGGTGCTGATCAACAATGCCGGCATCGCCATCGAAAAGCTCGCGACCGAGCAGACCGAGGCCGATTGGGACGCGGTGATCGGCGCCAATCTCAAGGGCGCCTATTTCCTTGCGACCGAAATCGCGCGGCGGATGATCGCGCGCAAGCAGGAAGGCAACATCGTCAACATCGCCTCCGTGCTCGGCACCGGCGTTTTGAAGGCGGTGTCGCCTTACGCGATTTCCAAGGCCGGCATCATCCAGGCGACCAAGGCGATGGCGCTGGAGCTTGCGGGGCAAAACATCCGCATCAACGCGCTGGCGCCCGGCTATATCGACACCGAGATGAACCACGCGTTCTGGTCGACGCCGCCAGGCGAGCGCCTGACCAAGCGCATCCCCCAGCGCCGCATCGGTGCCGAGTCCGATCTCGACGGCGCGATTTTGCTGCTGGCCTCGAAGGCCTCGCGGTACATGACGGGCAGCGTGGTGACGGTGGACGGCGGGTTCTTGTTGAATTGAAGAGCTGCCGCGTACTCCGCCCTCATCCTGAGGAGCCGCGTAGCGGCGTCTCGAAGGATGAAGATGAGTGCGGGGTGCGTCCTTCGAGACGCGCGCAATCGCGCGCTCCTCAGGACGAGGTCGGAGCAAGTGGCTGCCGTAGCTCGGCGCAGCTTCAATTCTACCGCATCTCCGCCCTGATCATGTCCGCCGCCTTTTCCCCGATCATGATTGTCGGCGCATTGGTGTTGCCGCCGATCAGCGTCGGCATGATCGAGGCGTCGACGACGCGCAGACCCTCGACGCCATGCACCTTCAATGCCGGATCGACCACGGCCATCGCATCCGTCCCCATCCTGCAGGTGCCGACGGGGTGATAGACGGTGTCGACGCGCTCGCGCAGGATGGTGCGGATGTCGTCGTCCGTTCTCACGTCAGACGTGAACATGTCCTTCTTCTGCAACGCGCGCATCGCGGGCGTCTCCATCAGCCGTCGCGTGGTCTTGAAGCCCGCGACCATCGTATCGAGATCCTCCGCCTCACCCAAAAAATTCGGATCGATCATCGGCGCTGCCAGCGGATCGGCGCTTTTCAGCCAGACGCTGCCACGGCTCTTCGGTCGCAACAGGCAGACATGGCATGAGAAGCCCGCCTCCTTGTGCTTCTTGCGGCCATGGTCGTCGAGCATCGCGATGATGAAGTGCAGCTGGATGTCGGGCACATCGAGGTCGGCTCGGGTCTTCAGGAAGCCGCCACACTCGGCGAAATTGGTGGTCATCAGGCCGCGCCGCTCCCGGCGGTATTGCTGGATGGCGCGGAGCAAGGATGGCAGCCGGCTGATCGATGAGTGGACGAAGTGCGGATAGTCGGAGGCGTAAACGAACACGAAGTCCGGATGATCCTGCAGATTGCGTCCTACGCCCGGCAAATGATGCACGACGCCGATACCGTGCGCTCGAAGCGCCTCGCCATCGCCTATGCCCGACAGCATCAGCAACTGCGGCGACTGGAAGGCGCCGGCGGCGAGGATCACCTCGCGGCGGGCGCGCAGCTGCTTTGTCTGCTTGCCCTGTATATATTCGATGCCGACCGCGCGCCCGCCCTCGAACAGGATGCGCGTGGCATGCGCCTGCGTCTCGACACGCAGATTCGCGCGCTTGTCCATGTGGGGATGCACATAGGCGCGTGCTGCGCTCCAGCGCTCGCCATTATGCTGCGTCACCTGGTAGCTGCCGAGCCCTTCGTGGTCGTCTTCATTGAAGTCCTCGCGGATGCGGAACTGCGCCTCGCGGGCGGCCTGATGGAAGACGTCATGGATCGGATTGTCCGAGCGCAGCCTATTGACATGTAGCGGGCCGCCCTTGCCATGATACGCGCCGTCGAAATCGGTGTTGTTCTCCGAGCGCTTGAAATAGGGCAGCACGTCCGCGTACGACCAGCCGGCATTGCCGAGCGAGGCCCAGTGGTCGTAGTCCCATTTGTTGCCGCGGATGTAGACCATGGCGTTCATCGCCGACGAACCGCCGAGCCCCTTGCCGCGCGGTTGATAGCCGATACGGCCGTTCAATCCCTTCTGCGGCACGGTATCGAAGGCCCAGTTCGCTGCCTTGTATGGCAAAGCGAGCCCGAACGGCGTGGTGATCCGCCAATTGTCGTTCGGACCGCCGGCGTCGAGCAGCGCCACGGATGTCCCCGCATCCTCCGACAGCCGCCCCGCCACCGCGCAACCGCCGGAGCCCGCGCCCACGACGACGAAATCGAATGTGTCGCTCACTGATGTTTTCCCCCTGCGTATTTTCTTCTCGTCATTGCGAGCGAAGCGAAGCAATCCAGAATCCCTCCATGGTGACAGTCTGGATTGCTTCGTCGCTACGCTCCTCGCAATGACGGTGCTTGTGGTCGCTACGACATGAACCGCATCATCTTCTCCAGCCGCGCGATCTTGCCGCCATAGGGCGGATAGAGGTCGGCGAGGCGGTTGAATTTCGAGCGATAGAACACCGGCTTCAGCTTGCTGAACGTGCGAAAGCCCCATTCGCCGTGATAGGCGCCGGTGCCGGATGCGCCGACGCCGCCCATCGGCTGGTTGATTTGCGCGAAGTGAAACAGGCAGTCGTTGATCGTGACTCCGCCGGAGACGGTGCGCGCCAGCACCTCGTCGCGGGCAATGCGGTCCTTGCCGAACCAGTACAGCGCCAGCGGCCGGTCGCGGGCGTTGACGAAGGCGATGGCGTCGGCCGGTTCGCGATAGCCGAGCACCGGCAGCACCGGGCCGAAAATCTCCTCCTGCATCGCCGCCATGTCTTCGGTCGCGCCGACGATCAGCGTCGGCGGGAATTTGCGGTGCGCTTTCCAGTTGGGATCGTCGGCCTTCGCCGGCTGCGAAATCTTTGCGCCGCGGCTTGCCGCATCGGCGACGAGATTTTCCAGCCGCGCATAATGCCGGTCGGAGATCACGGAGGTGTAGTCCTTGTTGGCGGGATCGGTGCCGAACATGCGCCGCATCTGCGCCCGCACTTTTTCGGCGAAGGCCTGCAACGAGCGCTCGGGCACCAGCACATAATCCGGCGCGATGCAGGTCTGCCCGGCATTGAGCAGCTTGCCGTAGGCGATGCGCTCGGCCGCCTCTTCGAGATCGGCGGAGGCGTCGATGATCGCGGGCGATTTGCCGCCGAGCTCGAGCGTGACGGGTGTCAGATTGCGTCCCGCGGCCTCCGCGACCAGCCGCCCGACCCGGGTCGAGCCGGTGAACACGAGATGGTCGAACGGCAGGTATGCGAAGGCCTTTGCGACCTCGTCCTCGATGCCGGTGACGAGCACTTCCGCGGCATCGAATTTTTGCGCGATCGTCTCCTTCAGCAGGCCTGCGAAGCGCGGCACCAGCTCGCTCGGCTTGATGATGACACGGTTGCCGGCGGCGAGCGCGCCGATCGCAGGCGCGAGCGTCAGTTGGAGCGGATAATTCCAGGGCGCGATGATGCCGACAACGCCGAGCGGCTGCGGCATCAGCCGGTTGCGCGCGGGCAAAAATTGCAGCGCGGTGGCGATGCGCTGCGGCGCCATCCAGCTCTTCAGATGCTTGGTGGCATGCCGGATCTCGGAGAACACCATCATCGTTTCGGCGATGGTGGTCTCGACCGCCGAGCGGTGGCCGAAATCGGCCGAGATCGCCTGCCGGAAGCGCTCCTCGTTGTCGGCGACCACGGCACGCAGCCGCGCCAGCCGGTCGAGCCGCCCGGCAAGGTCAGGCGCCGGCTCGGCCCGCGACCGCGCGACCATGGCATGGAAGGCGTCCTCCAGCGCTCGAAGCGGCGCGCTCGGCAGGGATTTGTCCAAGGATTTGTCCAAGGATCGGTCCAAGGCGTTCTCCCTCTTAAGTGGCGTTGGCCCCTTGGTTTTGTTGCCGCAAGCTGGCCCTTTGTGGAACTTCTGGCAAGACTTGGCTTTTTGGCGGGTTTTGACCTGTCATAAAGTCGAAAAAATCGTCCCGCAGCCCTTTCCAAAGGCACCCCGGGTTGGTACATACCGCCCGCACCCAACGGGCTTTGCCCGGGGTCGCCTTCCAAGGAAGCCTTTGGGACGGACGAAGCAAGCCACGCGAGCAGCGTCGGCCCTTCATCCACCGTCCCGGCATTTCGCGAAGGCAAAGCAACGGTTAACGCGGGGTGGAGCAGCCCGGTAGCTCGTCAGGCTCATAACCTGAAGGTCATAGGTTCAAATCCTATCCCCGCAACCAGTACACCCCTAGACTCTAGGGGATCGGCCGCCGCCCTCTCAGAAATCCTGAGTAGGGCGGCGAGTTGGCCGTAAATCTCGATCTCCACAGGCTTGTAGGGTCCGCGTGGATGAATGACGACCTTCTCAACAATCTCCCGAATGGCCTCATTGGCCTCCAAGCGGCTGTCCTCGTCGGACTCGGCCAGAGCCTTTTTCAGGTTCCGTACCTTGTCGCCGTAGGCGTTCGCCGCGTTCGGATGAAATACGACCGCTGGCGGGGCGACGGCGGCAATCTCCGCCTCGATTTCGTCGCGCTCAGCCTCAAGGGCGGCTAGTCGGTCGCGCAAGGCACGGCTTGGCGTTTCGGCCAACAGAACGTCCACGGCTTTTGAGATAGCACCGTTGACGTTGCCCAGCCGCTTTTCGAGATCACGGTGCCGGTGAGCTGTTGAGCTGTGCAGTTCGCGGGTCATACGATGATACTCGCGGACGTATTCTGCGATCAGGTCGGGCGAGGCCAGGTTTTCCTCAATTCCCCTCAACACCAGCGCCTCGATTGCCTCTCGCGCGACGGTGCGCCTGTTGTCGCAAAGGCCGGTTTCCTTCATGCGGGTGCAGACCAGCAGCGAGCCGCGCTTGTCCCAGCCGCCAACGACGTAGCCAGCCCCGCAGCAGCCGCATTTGACCAGACCGGAAAGCAGGTTCTTTGGCCGCGTGGCGTACACGCCTTTGGGGCCGCCGCGATCCTCTCGCCGGGCCTGGACCTTGGCCCAGCTCTCGGCATCAACGATGCGCAGGTGTTCCGCATCGGCCGTCATCCATTGCTCGCGCGGATTTTCGCGGCTGATACGTTTGCCGGTCTCGGGGTCCTTGATGAAGGTCTGCCTGTTCCAGATAATCCGGCCGACGTACAGTTCATTTTGCAGGATGCCGTTCAATCGCTTGCGGCTGCCCGCGATGGTTGACGCATTCCAGACGCCGCCGCGCGGTCCCGGCACACCCTTCTTGTTCAAGGCTGCGGCGATGTTCCGTGGCGAATTGGCCCCAAGGTAATCGGCGAAGATTTGGCGAACTGTCGCCGCCTCTGCCTCATCAATCTCAAGCTCGCCGGGCTTTCCAGGTATCGCCCGATAACCGTAGCTGCGCCCGCCGTTGTGGCGGCCATCGCGCACAACGCCCGCCTGTCCGCGCCGGGTTTTCTGGGCGAGGTCCTTGAGATAGAGCGAGCCAAGCAGTCCCTTCACGCCGATATGAATGTCACCCGCAATACCGTCCTGGGCGGTGCGGATTTCAACGCCCGCGAACTGAAGGCGCTTGTGAATACCAGCCAGATCCTCTTGGTCTCGCGAAATGCGGTCCAGCGCCTCGGCAACCACAACCTTGAACTTGCCGGCCTTGGCGTCGCGCATCAGCCGCTGCCAGCCGAGCCGGTTCAACGTGCTTGCGCCGGATATCGCGCGATCGTCGTAGACAGCAGTGACGATCAATCCTTCCCGTTCACAGATGGTGCGGCAGAGCGCGACCTGGTCCTCAATGGACCGATCGGTTTGCTTGTCGGAGCTAAACCTTGCGTAGATCGCCGCTTTCATTGTCGCTGCTCGCGTCCGGTGGGCGGTGTTGCAGGTTATAATCCGCGATAGCGGCAGCGCGAGCAAGAGCACGAACGAATCGCAGCAATGCGTCGTTGGCGGTGCTTTCGGCCCGCGGCGCTGCCTCATTATCCGCGCCCTCGATTGGCGCGGATCGACCTTTGAGGCGGCAAAGCTTATCCGGCCCGCGACCAGCCATGCTGATCACTCCCATCACAGCGCAAATGCCACGCCTTCCCGACCACGGCCCGAGACATCGGCGCCATGGCATGCGCGCCCATGTTGCGACGGGCGGCATCCGCTAGGGAAAGATCAAGTAGCGGGATGTTCAGCGGCTACGGTTGGGGTTGCTGCTGAGACGGGCTAGGTCGATTTTGGAAGCTTTTGCTGGCCTGGGATAATGGTGATTTACACCGGGTGGCCAATAATGATTTTAAAGCGCTTCTGTGGAGCCCTGAGCGTGGAAACTGTAGCGCGAGCGGCTGATTTTTTCAAGATCGATTATCAAATAACCGACTCAGCACTGGCTTTGGTAGTGGTGAGACTCCCCTTCTCTTCGGTCTATCAACTTGCACGGCGTTGGCTGGAGTTTCGGCGCGGGCGCAACCGGCCACTTCATTGGGCCGGTTTGCGCCACGCGCAGCGTAGAGCGCGGAAGAAGGATATTCTAAGGATAAAGGATCCCCCTCAAGTTTCGATTCAATACAGTCACTTAACCTGGAAACGGGTGGTGTATGCGTCAGCGAAAGGTGGTGTATGCGTCAGCGCCGGGTGGTGTATGTGTCAGCGAGCGGTGGTGTATGCGTCAGCGGCGGGTGGTCCATAGGTCAGCGACCGGGTACCGGGTGGCGTATACGTCAGCGCGTTGCGCCGCTAACGAGTAACGGCCGCCAAACGCGTAAAGATCGCTCTTCGGCTTTGCCGACGATCTCAATGCGATATTCAAGCAATTGGCCGCCACAGGCCTCGACGGCTTTCTTGAGATCGCGGTTGAAATACTTTTGTTCGGCTCGCGACTGGAAGCGCTGCGCCAGCTCGACAAGCGAGATCGTATAGGCATTGCCGTCTTTAGGCACCTTCAGGGAAAGCAGCCGGTACAATGCGCGATGCATGGGTTGGGCCAGGATGAGATAATCGCGGCTGAATGTGCGCAGCATCGGCACGGCGCGTTCGACGATACCTTGGTAAATCCAGTCAGGGATTTCGATGGAAAGACGCGCAGCTTTGCCTTCGTTCGTTTGCGCCAGCACATCGACCCGCCCCGTCAGGTGAAAGACGCCCCCGCGATACCGGCTTTTCCGGAGTGAATCGATGGTTACGGTCGTGCTCGCGAGCCGTCGCAGGCCGTCCACGATATCATCGCTGGCATGGCCGCCCCACTTGGCCCGCTTGAACTTCACCACTTCGCTAATGCTGACCTCAAACGTATGCGGCGGCATGACCGGCGGCTTCACCTCAAGACCGGCTCGCCTGTCCGCTTCATAGCGCTCAACAGCGGCCTTGTATTGATTGGCCATGTCGGCGAGCCAACTCTG
This sequence comes from Bradyrhizobium sp. LB8.2, assembly GCF_040548035.1. NCBI lineage: Bacteria > Pseudomonadati > Pseudomonadota > Alphaproteobacteria > Hyphomicrobiales > Nitrobacteraceae > Bradyrhizobium > Bradyrhizobium sp. LB8.2. The sequence continues at coordinate 11,704 of NZ_JBEPQV010000047.1, forward strand.
CATCATCAGCACGAGATCATAATCCTCGGACGTTGGCAGCTTCTCGCCCTCTGCGGCCTTGACGCGGAGTGTGAGGCCTTGCGGTGAGGTGTAAACCAGTTCACGGCGGGTTTCGTTACGGCTGTTGAGTGTGAAAGGCGTCATCTCCATGAGGTGGACATCGTCCTTGAGAGCAACTTCCGACAGCTCGGGAATGAAAAAGTCGCGCTGGGCATCGTCAGGGGCGACCGCCCGCAGGATTTTCTCAATGGGCGTTACGTCCGCTGGCCGCTCCTGCCCGCGCTCGACAACAGAGACGGAAACCGGCTTGCCAGCAACATCGGACGCCACCGACTTTATGGCGTCCGCTAGGCTTTGAGTGATGAAATGCGCCGCGAATTTCGTTCCAACCGATACGGTGAGCTTGTCGTCGCTCAGCTCAATGGTAGCGCCCCGCAGCCATTCGGAGTAAGTCTCCGCGCCAAGCTGAGCCTTGAGGCGTTCAGCTATCAGTTGACCCGGGTCTGTCGTCGTATTCACGTCTAATCGTATTTACGATTTCAGGCTTCGTCGGGGAATTCCGCTTCCAGCAAGCGCCGGATTTCATCGGCCATGATCTTGCCGCGTCGGGCGCATGCCATTTTTACCCGCACATGCAGTTCGACCGGCACATCGATCGTGAATCGCTTCATGACGACTGGTGCAGGAGAAATCGCCACGCCTTCAATCTTGGTTGCTTTCAAATGCGGTTCGACGCCTTCCCCCACCCAAGCGTCGGCCGCTTGCGATTTGGGCGCGGGCATCTTGAACGCGACTGTCTTGTTCATGCTGCTGCTTTCTTGATGTTAAAATCCGAGAGGCTGCGCGCGAGGCGGGTGATTTCCTTCGCGGCCTCGCTACCGGGTTCGGCCTCGACAACGGCCAGACCGCGGGCCGCGCTTTCCGCGTAGACCACCCGCTGGCTAAGCGCTCGGTCGCAAACCGGCAGCTCGAAATTCGCCAGCGCCTTGGTGACGTCGCGGCCAATCGCCGTATTTACGATTTTGCGATTAATCACAAATACGGCCCGCAAATTCGGCTTGAACTGCTGGGCTTCCTTGATGAGCTGCACCGTGTCGGCCGAGGCCCAGACGTCATAAGGCGATGGCTGCACCGGAACCACGACCAGGTCGCTGGCCATGATCGCGGCGCGGCCCAACTCGCTTACGCGTGGCGATCCATCAATGATCACCATGTCGTAGTCGCTTGCGATGCCCGGCATGTCCTTGTGGAGTGTCGGCTTCGGCATCCCGACCACCGCGAACAACGGCTTGCCTTCTCGCGCCGACGACCAGGCGAGCGAACTGCCTTGCGGATCGGCATCGACCAGCAGCACACGCTGGCCAGCCTTGGCGTAAACCGCAGCCAGGTTGACGGCGATGGTGGTCTTACCCACGCCGCCCTTTTGATTCAGCACGCCAATGATCATGAGTTTTGCAATCGTCCTTACGACTGCACGATGACACGATTTTACGATTTTGCAGTAGGGATGCCGAAGAAGCAGGCAACAAGTGTGGCGGGGTTGTCGCAACGTCGTATTCACGACTTTACGGATTCACGATTTTGGTGCTGGCGATGGCTTGCAGACCGGCAGTGACGTGTCCGGCCCGTCGCACAATCGCATTTGCGATTGCACGATTTTACGCGAAACCTACTTCCCGGCAATTGTCGGAGCCCAGGAAATCTCTGGCTCCCATACGTCGGCTTGGTAACCGTCGAGCAGAGTGGCGGTTCGCCGCGTCCAAACCAACGCCAGGCCTTCTAGCTTGCACCACTTCTCCAGGTCGGAGGCTGCAGGCGTGCCTTTCACGTCCAAGCTGTCGGGCATTTTCACGCGCAGGCCTGTGAGGCCGTGCTTGGCAGCCTCATAGATCATCATGCGAATATTGTGGGTGTTGAGTTCAACCGTCGCGCGTTTCTCGCGGGCCAGGAACGATTCCTTTTGCAGCTCGGGCAACAGCTTTTTGACCGGCGCCTTCATCACGCGCGACCCTTCGCCGCGAAACGGCCGCCCAGGTAGGTATCGGTTATCTGCAGGCGGTTATGACCCAGCTCATTGCTGATTTGCATCCGCGCCCGATAATCGCGCGCGCGTTCGCCACGGTTCAGGCGCTCGTAAGTGGCGCCACCAGCGGCGGGGGAGGAGCGTCCGGTCAGCACACGATAACGCCATTGCGCGTACCAGTGCCGGTGGCCGTGCATATTGTGGATGCCCGCGCGCCAGGTAGCGTGCTCGACTTCCTTGCGAAATTCAATGTAGCTCTTGTTTTGCGGAATGATTGCGCCGCTGCCGCAGATTTCGCGCACCTCATCGAGCAGTGCCCGCTGGCGATCATGCGTCAGCGTGACCTCACGCGCCCGGCCACCCTTGCACCAGCTCGCTTGCAAAGCGATGCGGTCGCCGCGATCGGCTTGGCCGACGCGGAATTTCAAACTTTCTTCAAGCCGCAGGCCGAACGCCATCTGCAGGCGCAGTGCGAGTTGCATGCGGTCGGGAAGGGCGCTCATCTTCTGGCCCATTGTGGTGTGGGCCTTGCTGCCCTTGAAACCCTCACGTAGCGGAATGCCCACGCTGGCGTTGTCGCGAGGCAACACGCTGGCCTTGCGGACGCTTTGCGCCCACCAGCGCACCCAGCCCATGCGGTTCTTGAGCGTGCCAGGTGTCAACCGCGCCGCCTTCCAGTGCGCGACCAAGGCCTCAACGTGTTTTGGTTTAAGGGAAGCTGCACCGGGGAGGGCATAGCCAAGCCCGCGCAGATCCCGCGCGATCGCTTGCAGTCCCCGGTGTCGTTGCGTTCGTGTCAGGTGCGACCCTTCGGCCTTGAGAGTGAGATTCTTCAGGTCATAGGCCAGCGCGTCCACGTCGTTCAGCTTTCTTGTTTTTGTTTAGTGATTATGACCGCCCCGTGCGCCGTAGCTGCACGCGGCCCGCCGTCGCCGGCAGGATGGTCAGGTTACTCTGCATGATCAGTGCTGTTTCTCCTTCCGCTCAGTCTGCAATCGGTTCGTACCGGGAGCGCGCTGGATTCCTTCAGTATCGCGCATACGCTGCCTCATTTTTTCCGTTCCGTTCATCGCTTACCTCTTTCAGGTTTGCCGCCGACATTGCCCGTGGGGTTGTACATAACGGCCGTTGTGCCGGGTTGCGCCCGGCTCGCTTTGATGACGTGCATCAGGTCTTATTCTTGTTATTCAAATGGTCGTGGCCCGGAGGCCGGTTGTGTCCCTCTTCCCCGGCCCAATGGCCCGGCGGCGTGTTACCGGAACAGTCCCGTTCAAGACTGTTCGACCCCCTTTGGCACTCGTCAGCACTCGATCCTGACAGGCCCCTGACACCCCTGTAGAAAGAATTGTTTGTGGCTGATTTCCGCGCTTTTGGTCGCGGGCGCTGAGCTTGCGATGCGCCGCCGTCACTACCGAGGGCAAGTCGGTAGTGACGGCGGCGTTAGCCGCTGTTGCCGCCATGTCGGCATCGGGGAGGGCTCCCCAAACCCTTCCTGAGGCCGCTTAGGGCTGCGCCTTCCAGCGGCCAGTAGAGAGCTTGCGCCGCTCTCCGCACCTCTGGCGTTCAAGCCTAATCGTTAGGGCAGGGGATAATCAGTAAACCGGAGTTGAGGGGCGTGCCGGTGCCCGTCGGGCTCTAGGCTTCGCCCGGAGCCGTGCAGATCCCGCCAGCGGGAAGCCACGTCTCCGCCATTCGGTAACGATCCTTCACGCAAAAGGATAATGAACCGCTCGCCGGAGGCACTCGGGTCCCGCGTCCGCCTGCGGCTATCGTTATCACTGCCGCTCCTGCGGGTGCCTTCTTAACCGGTCTCGCGGTTGCACTCGATCCAGCATCCGCCTTCGGCTATCGCTATCACTGATGCTGTGCCGGGTGCATATCCCGGCTCCGCGTTGCTTCGCTGTTTGATAGCAAAGAGCCACACCGCCCCAACCGCATCAAGGCCAAGCCCTGCGGGCGCTACGCGGCCTTGACCCGGTCGTGCCGGTGAGGCGAGGGGCCTTCCATCGTTTAAGCCGGAATCCGGCTTAAGCCGATAGGCCACACACCTGACGCCGCAATAGGCGGCTCCCAAGACAATACAATTACTTGGCGCTAGGGTTTGCCCATGCGCTCGCTTGTGCTCGCAGTGGTGTTCGGTCTTGTGGCCAGCACTGCTGTCGCCCAGGACTGGGGCAAGTTCGCGACGATTTCCAGCACAATGGGTGTGAGTGCCAGCCGGTTATGCCTAGGTGATGCATCACGCGGTGACATCGGCTGCCCTTCTTATGCGCCCTACGTGAATAGCTCGGGATTTGTGGGCATCGGCACAACGGCGGCCAGTTCTACCCTTTACGTCAGCGGCACCGGCTGGGTTGGCAACACGTCATCCAGCATCAACCTGCAAGACGACCTCTACCTTGGTCACTCCTACTCCTATGGCTATTCGCCGAATCTGAGCATTCAGACGATGGGCACCACTTGGGCGACCACGAATTTCCAAGGGGACCTGGGGCAAGGGCAGTTTTACTTCTCCCGCAACTCCGGGGGCAACACCGTACTCATGATGGGTTTGAGGTCCGCCGATTACATGGGAACGGTCTTCAACCTCTATCCCGTCAGCGCCACGATGACCAGCGCTACCACTGTTAGTGGCACGCCGTATGCTGCCATTAACCAGTCGGGCACCAGCTACATCAGTACCTCGGGCATCCTTATCGGCCCCAACGCAGCCTCACGGAGCGCAGCGACAGCGCTTGAAGTGAATGGCACCATCAGCGCCACCAATTTTGTCGGGAATGGCAGCGGGCTCACGGGAATTGCAGGCGCGAGCGCTGACCGCATTGTCAGCGGCACCACGTCGATGCTGGCCATCAGCAACACGGGTTATGTGTCGCTGACGCAAAGTGGCGTCAACACCGGCTGGTTCGATCCCGCCCGTGGCCTGGTGACAATTGGTGTGAGCAGCACCGGGCCGATCAGCGGGACGGACGGATATTTCAGCGGCAACGTTGGAATTGGTATGCCCGTTTCCACCAACTACGGCCTGCAGGTGAGCGGTACCGCGGGGTTGTGGGCCCAGGGAAACAATCCTTCCGCAGTTGTCAGGACGCCGGGGGCAACATCAGGACTGAAGACCAGTTTTTATGCGGGCCGGGGTGCGGTTGCCGCGGTGTTCACCGCCAATCCATCTAACTCGGGCGCATCGACCGAAGTTACCATCGCGGGTGGCACATCAACCGGGAACTCTTACCTCTCGTTCGATAAAGCCTCGCCGACCACTGTCAATGCGCCGGGCAGCATTGGCTACGATTTGGCCAACAACGCGATGGCTCTCAATGTCAATTCGTCGAATGCGATCACTATCGTTAGCAGTGGCTTTGTGGGGATTGGTACCAACCAGCCCAGCACCACGCTCCATGTGATGGGTGGAGCTATCCTCGCCAAGCCTAATTCGCCGCTGTACTACCAGAATGACCTTGGGGTTGGGCAAATCAACAATGCCAATACTCCTAACTTCTACCTTCAGAGCATTGGCAGCAGCTCCTATGCGTATATGCGGCTGGCGGCGCAACGGTTTGGCGCCACCTACGATATAGACCGTGCCGACTCCAATATTCACGGCAACGCCAATCTGATGCGCGTTAGCGGCGCCACGTTTGCTTCAACCACATTCGCGCTCTATCCCACAGGAGCCAGCATCACCAGCGCCAGCGTCATCGTCTCAAGCCCCTACGTGGCATTGAACGAAGGTGCAAACAGTTACTACAACGGGAACGGTAACCTGGGTGTAGGTACAACATCGCCAAACGCCAAGCTCGAAGTGTCCGGCACTATTAGCGCCACGAATTTCGTCGGCAACGGCTCGGGGCTTACCGGCATAGCCTCGACGGGTGACCGCATCGTTAGTGGCAGCGTCAACATGGTCGCCGAACAGACCAGCGGCACCGTGCGGGTGAGCGGCACGCTGGCGATGGTGAACACCGGCAATGAGGTTTGCAATGCGGCGACGTGGTACAGCTTCCGCGTCAACCCGAACACCGGCATGATGCAGATGTGCAGGCCGTAAACGCCAGGGTGTTGGACCTCGCCAAGTAGCCCGAAATGCCTCGATTTTGGAACGTTTCGGGCACTTTTGAGGCCATTGCAACCGATAGGCCGACTGACTATCTCAGTTGCATCGGGAGCCATCAGAGCTCAGCCTTCCCCGGCAAAGAACCAAAGCCCGAATTAACGGGATCGACCGCCGACTTTAACCCGCACTGCGGGTGATGGTCGATTGCGCGTCATTCACCACCACCCCTGTGCCAACCATAGAGGTAGTGAAGTGAATCAGTTCATCCAACGTATGTTCAAGGCCGCCGCCGCCCGCAATGGCGGCGTTGTTCGCCGCAGTCGGGCGAGCGTTAAGAAGCACGCGTCCTTTCGTCAACTGAAGGCTGCTGTCACGAAACGTGGCTTCCATCTGCTGCGCAGCGGCGGCCAGTACATTGTCATTTGCAACAAGGGTGACTGCAAACTGCTGGCCTAATGCCTGGCCCTCGCCTGGCATGAGAAATCGTGCCGGGCGGGACAGACCAGCCACAAATAAGTTACCGATCACAGGCGCCGCTGATTTGACTTTCCGCTTAGGGCCTCTTTCTTTTCGCCGGATCTATTTCTTGAGCTTCGCCATCGTCTTTTTGAAACGCTCTTGCTGTTCCTGCAGAGTGAAGACCACGATTTCCATGTTTCGTTCAGCACTTTTCTTTTGAACAGGCGTTTTGGCTTTGTCTGCCAGCTTTTTGAACCGAGCATATCGCTTCTGTGCCGCCGCGATAACGCGTTCGTTTGATTCCTTGAACTTGCGGATAGCGATGTCGATGGCATCTACCATAGGGTTGCTCCATAAGAAGCCCTCGATAGGGCCCTTATTCTGTGTTGAGGTTGGGCGAGGAGTCGCGTGAATCCCTTCATCCTCACAGACGGCCGCCTTCTAAGCAACGAGCGCGGATGGAAATAAATGCCGGAGGTGAACTAGCGCGGCCGATTTTTAGGTGATTATTGGTAGGCCTCGAAGCGAGAGGTTCACATGATTCAAGTCAACGTTCTTAGATTCCTGATCGAAAAAGGGCCGGGGCGTTCAGAGATTGACCTGGCGAGGGCGATCCACGGCGACAAGGCTTATCAACAACAGGTCAACTCGGACATTCGTATGCTGGTTGATAGCGGTCAAGTTGAGCGGCGCGGGGATGGCGGCGTGAATGATCCATACAGGTACTATTCAAAATAAATACCTCCGAAGAGGATGTGGGGCAGGGGATCTTGACGCAAAGCTGCGCGCGTTCCGCTCGTGTTGCATAAGTCAAAATATATGCAACAGGGGTAGGCATGAACGTCCGCAACGGCTTTGACCGTTGCGTAAGTCTGTTGCAAATTACAGGCAGTGAAATACGGCTATGCCCGCGTGTCGACCTCCGAGCAGGATCATGCCGGGCAAGTTGACGCGCTAAAGGCAGCGGGCGCCGTCAAGGTCTTCAGTGAAAAGATAAGCGGGGTGAGGGCGGATAGGCCGCAGCTAGCCCGTGCCATCGCGGCTCTAGACCAGGGCGACGTCCTGGCCGTGACGCGGATTGACCGCCTCGCGCGATCATCGCGCGACCTTCTCAATATCGTGCACGAGGTAGAGGCGAGGGGCTCAACGTTTGAATCATTGACCGAGCCATGGGCAAATACGAACTCACCGCAAGCCGCCGCCATGCTTACGATGCTTTCGGCTTTCGCCCAGCTCGAACGCGCATTTATCTTGGCCAGGACGAAGGAGGGCAGGGAGCGCGCACGACTTTTAGGCCGAAGCTTCGGGCCCAAGTTCAAGCTGAGCCAGCAGCAGATCGCGCACGCGCGGGATCTGCAAGGTGAAGGGCGTGGTCTGCGGGAGATTGGCGCGCTGCTTGGCTGCCATGCCTCTACCGTATCGCGCGCCCTGCAAATTGAAAAAGAAGAGGAGGAAATCGCATGACCGCAATCATGCTCACCCGCGTCGATGTTCGCCGCAACATGGCGCGGTATTACAAGCTGGACATTCAGCCAACGTTGTTTGGCGAATGCTCCCTTGTGCGAGAATGGGGGCGTATTGGGCGTGCTGGCACTGTCCGAATTGAAACCTATTCGTCCCGAGGCCAAGCCGACATAGCCATGATCTCGAAATGGGCGCGGAAGCGGAAGAAAGGTTATCAATAAAGGGAAGCGGCCTAGCTTCCAGTCGCGTAAGCGCATTTACGATTTCACGACTGCGCTAATGTTCCGAGCAACGGCGCAAGAGGTTCGGTGTAAATAAGGTCCGAACGTTGAGTCCTATCGGCTTCCAACATCGACCCCACACGTGATGAAAATTCCTCTGCACCCTGACCGATTGGCCAACTAACTAACTCTCTACTCTCCGAGATCGCCGGCGAATACGCGCTCATCTGGTCCCGCCGACCGGCCAAAGACGCGCCCCTCCACCGAGCGGGGCGTCTCCCCTGCTAATCCCTGTCAGCGTGCCGGATTGCGCGCCGTGACGATCCACGTCGCGCTTTTCATCATCACCAACCGTTCGCCGGGGCGGCCCGCGAAGGCGGCACGAACCGCGGCCGAGGCGCGGGCGCGGATGTCGTCGGGCTGATCAGCGAGCGCGCGCGACAGCGGACCGACCTCGAACGTCATCTTCACCGCGTCGTCGATCGCCGCGTCCCGCGTCGCGCCCTCGCCAAACGGGAGGGAAGCATCGAAGGGCGCGATCGCGATATCGCCGAAGCCTGCCGCCGTCAGGATCCGAGCCACCCGCCCCCGGTCGCCGAACGAGAATGGACCGGGCGCTTCGGGATCGGGCGGCGCCGTCGGCGGGACGACGCCTTTGATCGCGCCCATCGGCAGGCGCATCCAATCGTTCTCGGCCGCGCCGCGCCAGCAGACGAATGCGACCCGCCCGCCCGGCTTGAGCGCACGGCGCATATGCGCGAACGCCTCTGTCGGATCGTCGAAGAACATCACGCCGAAACGCGAGAACAGGATGTCGAACGCGCCCTCGGGCAGCTCGGCGCTGCTGGCGTCGGCCACCCGGAACAGAACCTGCGTATCCTGTGGCGCACGCGCGCGCGCTCGGCTGATCAGCGGTTCGGAGATATCCACGCCCAGCACTTGGCCCCCCGCACCGACGCGGGCGCCCAGAGCCAGACTCGACGCACCCGCGCCGCAGCCGACATCCATCACGCGCTCGCCCGCCGCGGGCGCGGCGGCTTCGATTGCGGCCTGCCCGAACACCGCCAGCCTGGCTTCGAGCCGGGCCTCATGGACGACCCAGCGCTCCCCGCTTTGGCCCTTCCAGTCGGCGACCCGATCGGCATTATGCTGTGCCATGACATATCCTTGTTCTGGCCCGGTCATTGGGCGCAGTGCGACCGCCGGGGACTTCCGAGACGATGCAGTTCATCCGGCCTACAAGCGAAAGATTACGGCTTGCGCGCGCTTGCCTTCACAAAGTCGTTCTGATGCGCGCGCACGAAGTCCTCGATCGACATCGGCGGCACACCGGTCAGCAGCTTCACATCGTCCGAGGATCGGTCGTATCGGCCGTCCCGGTGCAGCAGTGCCATCGACTCCAAGTGCGCGACCACGTGTGCGGATGCGCCAATGGATCGCAGGATCTCCAGCCACGGTTCCATCGGAATGTTCATGTAGGTGATTGGACGCCCCAAGACTCTTGTGAAATCTTCGGCGACCTCGCGAAGAGTCTCCGCACGGGGACCGGTCAGCTCGTAGACCTTTCCAAGGTGAGACTCGGGATTCGCCAACACCTCTGTCACGCACCGCGCAACATCGTGGGCGGCGATTGGCGACGTCTTTCCCTCTCCGAACGGCAACATCAGCGCGTCCTGAGCGGTGACTGTCGGAACGGCAAATCGCCAGAAGAACGCGTCCATGAAGGCGGTGGGACGCATGGTGACCACCGGCAAGCCGCTCCACCGCAAGACCTGCTCGGCCAGCCAGTGCTGCTTGTGCTGCGGGCTGCGCGCGGTCTCGCGGATATTCATCTCCGAGACCGTCATTTGCGACATGTTGACGAATGCTTCGACGCCATGGTGCTGGGCAACCACCGCCACGTTCGTCGTAGCCTCTAGATACTTCTCGTTGACCGACATGCTGAAGTACAGGCGCTTGCAGCCATCCACGGCGCGGTGCACCGCGTCCAGGTCGAACAAATCTCCGACGATCACCTCGGCACCAAGTGCCCTCAGCGATTCCGCCCGGCCGTCATCCTGGCGGACCATGGCGCGCACCTTCAGCCCGCGCTCCAGCAGAGACTTCGTCACGTTCGGTCCGATCGCTCCAACTTGGCCAGCGGCACCGGTGACAAGGATGGGATGGGAGTGTTTCATGTCAAGGTTTCCTTCAGATCGGTACCGGCGCTTCGGCCGGCGACGAGAATGGTGCGACCGAACAACTTCACTGGCGACTTCCGGAATTGGTATTGAATTGATTGACAGGACTGTTCGAGGCCGATCGATCGAGAAGTGCCCGCGGACGTGACGATCGCGTCTCGGCTGTGCCGTTTCTGCTCGGCGCGACTCACGACGCCACCATGTCGGCGTGAATCGCCTCGACGACCGCGGCGGGGTGGGTCATCGGGATCATGTGTGCAGCCCCGGGGACAACGACCGTGCGGGCGGCGAACGCCCCCGCGAGCAGACGGCTCACCGACCGCGGAGCGACCGACGTTCGCTCGCCGACGAGCACCGAGGTCGGCACCGCGGTTGAGGTGAACTCGGCGAGCGTGGTCCGATCGGCTGCGCTGGCGGTCATCTCGAGCCGCAGCCGCGGTGCGAGCCCTGCAACCAGCGCACGCCCCTTCTCGCCCAGCGCGTTCCACGCGCCAGCGCCGTTCCAGTGCTCCACCAACAGGCAGGCGGCCGCACTGTGATCAGGCCACGCGCGCATGAACCGATCGCAGAGGGTCTGCGTCTCGCGCAGGGCGTCTTCCTCCCCGGGCACGCGCAGCACGCTGACGACCACAGGATCGACCAACGTGAGCCGCGCCACGCGAGACCCGACGGCCAGCCGCAGGTGAAGTCCGAAAAAGGCCCCGATCGAGTGGGTAACGAGGTGAAACGCGCCGACGCCCTGCATGTCGAGCCAGCCGCGCAGGTACGCCACCTCATCCTTTAGCTGCCACGCCTCGCTCGGTTTAGGCGATCGTCCGTAGCCGAGCATGTCGGGTGCTAACACCCTGGCGCGGTGCGCCTCAAGACCCGTGCGGACCGCGACCCAGGAGTAGGAGCCGGTGGCGGAGCCGTGGAGGAGCACAATGGGAAGGTCGTCGGTCATGGGAGATCCTGAGTTCGGAGTTGCGCCGGGTCTACTGCGGGTCAGCCGGCGAGCGGTTTTCCGTGACACCGAGCCAGGCTTGCGGGACCTTCGCACCCAGCCACCGCGCGAGGCTTGCATTGACCTCGACGGGCTTTTCTTGTGCCATCCAGTGCCCTGAGGAAATCCTCTCGATCGTGAGATCGCGACAAAGTTTCTTCATCGGTTCGGTCAAAGGCGAGTTCACGCAGTCGCACGTGTAGTCATACTCCGCCTCCAGAAATAGAACGGGCATGTCCAGAAAGCCGTCGTTCAATGCATCAAGTGCATAGCGAGCGTTGGCTGCATGATTCATGTACAGAGAGGCCGTGCCGTAAAAGCTCGTTCGCTCGAAGGCTGAGACATAGGCATGCAGGTCGACCTCGGTGATGACCCGTTCATCACGAGGAACGTTCGGAGCGACGTCCTTTCCGCCGAACCAGCCTCCATCACGGCGAATCTGGGACGATATCGCCGGCTTGCCTTTACCATCGGCATTGCCTGCGCGAAAAAGCGTCTTGAAGGTTGCTGCGACGTTCGCCTCCATGCTGCTGGTGGCCTTCTCGAAATGCTCTTCGTAGAAGCGCTGGTACTCCCAGTTGCCGAACGGATATTCGCTTTGCGGGTACAGATCGCGGTTGACCAGCCCGACGAGCACATCAAGTCCACGCTCGAACGTGGCATAGGGTATGCACAGGTTGGCGACCGCGAGGCACCGGTCCGGATGGTGGCTGGCGATGTTCCAGACGACCACCGCTCCCCAATCGTGCCCTACCCAGATCGCCTTTTCCTTACCGAGGGAGTCGAGCAACTCGATCATGTCGGCGACGAGTTCGCGCTGGGCGTAGGCGTCGTGCGTGCTGTAGAGCGAGGACCTTCCATGCCCCCGCAAGTCCGGTGCGATCGCCCGGAAGCCGAGCGCACCGAAGATTGGAAGCTGATGCCGCCAGCTCACTGCAAGTTCTGGCCAGCCATGGACGAAGATGATCGGCGTGCCGTCGCTCGGGCCGCTTGCAAGATAGAAAGTGCCGTTGCGTGAACCGTGGAAAGTGTTTTCTGTAACTTGAACCGGCGACATCGCGGAGCTCTCCTGTCTGAACTGTGCGCTTAAACCAACATCGACTGCTGGGCGAAGATACCCGCCATCGCGCCCTGCGATGATGCCTGGGTGACCGAGGGCAAGAAGGGCGTGGTGAGGTCGCCGGCGGCGTAGATGCCGGGCATGCTGGTTTGGCGGCGCTCGTCGACCTTGAGGGTGATGCCGCCGGGCGTATCCACCGTGGCAAGGCCCAGTGATTCATGCAGGCTTGCGGACGGCTTGTTGCGCGGATGCGCGAAGAGGATGTCGACTGCGATATTGCGGCCGGTATGGAGATTGACGGTGGTGATATGACCCTTGTGATGGGCGATCTCGGTGATCCGGCCATCGACGACAGGTATTTTGCGGCGCGCCAGATCGGCCTGGATATCGGGCGGAATGTCGTGACCATCGGCAAAGAGAGTCAACTTGTCGGTCCAATCGAGGAACAGCCTAGCCTGATTGTGCGACTGTGGGCCGGACCAGACGAGGCCCCAATGCTGGCCGGCGACTTCAAAGCCGTCGCAATAGGGGCAGGGCACGACGGACGTGCCCCAGCTTTCGGCAAAGCCCGGAACATCAGGCATCTGGTCGGCGACGCCATAGCTCAGGATCAAACGACGCGCCCTAAAGCTTTCGCCACCGCCAGTGAGGACGTTGAAATCGTCGATGGCGCCGGAGACACTTTCGGCCCGGGCACTGACCAGCTTGATCGTGGGATAACGCGCCAGCTGCTGCCGCGCCTCGGCCAGGATGTCCAGCGGCGGCTTGTGGTCGTGGCCGAGCAGGCCGTGCGAGTGGCCGGCGAAGCGGTTGCGCGGCAGGCCGGTATCGAGAACGGTGACCTTGCGGCCGGCACGGCCGAGCTGCAGCGCGGCGGCGAGACCGGCAAAGCTGCCGCCGATGATGATGACGTCATCCATGGGGATGGGCTCCGTGTAAATTGGCTTGCATATTTCCGATACTATGTGGTATCGTAATTCATAAATTATGATACTGTCAAGTACTGGAATTGTCGTGACCGAAAATAGCCAGGGCCGGCGCGGCCGGCCCGCCAACGAGGCGCTTGGCCAAACGATAGTCGACGCCGCGAGCGAACTCTTTGTGGAATTGGGTTTCCAAGCGACGACACTGGACAAGGTCGCCCAGCGGGCGAAGATATCCAAGCTCAGCATCTATAGGCACTTCGAGAACAAGGAGGCGCTGTTCAGAGCGGCCATCGCGGCCGGCTGCCATCAATTTACAAAGGCCCTTTTTGAAGGCGTCGACGGTTCGGCCGAAGATCAGCTCATGGCGGTGGGATCATCCCTGCTTCGCACGCTGTTGAGGCCGGACGTCAGCAATGTCGAAGCCATGATCATGGCCGACAAGACGAATCAGAAGGCTTTAAGCAAGCTCCATTACGAAGCCCGCCCCGCCCATGTCATCGCCCAAATCGAGGCCCTGTTGCGTCAGTTGCACGCGAAGGGGGTTCTGAACGTGCCCGATCCGTTGCAGTCCGCCCGATTGTTTGCCGCGCTTTTCAAAGGATCCGATCTCCTGATTGTCGCGCGCTTCGATGAGGCGAGAGCAGAGGATGATATCGAATCCTATTGCCGGTCGGCCGTGGCCATGTTCATCGCCGCCCACGGTGGCAGCGACCACGCGGGCGAATAGGCCAACGGCTCATAGGGCTCGATCAGCACGGCCGAGAACTGAAACCGCGGTTTTCAATATTTGAACCCATGGGATCGCCGGCAAGAAGTCGTTGTAACTCACTGCTGGGGGCTTCCGAGCGTGCTCCGCTGCTTCTTATCGCGCGTCTCGTCGGGATCTTTGATCGCCTCAGCTGCCTCGATGTATTCGGCGATATAGTCCGGCGGCAGGCCGTGTTCCTTGGCACCCACAAGGACAAAGTCCTTATACCAGCTATAGGGCTTGAGGTCGTCGTCGATGTGGTCGGAGGCGGCGAGATAAGTAAGAACCTTCCGCCTGCGGCCTTTGTCGTTGACGACGGTAACCATCGCGTGCTCGTAACCGTTACCAACGCCTTCGGCCTTATCGAGCTTGGCGCGCTCCGCAGGATCGAAACTGAATAGGACGCCGATCAAGCTATTGTCGCTGCCACTGGCGAATGCGTTGCACTTCCCGGACTTGTCCACGCTGCGTTTATGGAAGCGAAGCGCGTGACCAGGCAAGGTCGCAATACCAATCGGCTTACAGCTAGGCATACGCTCGCGAAGCCGTTCGGTCGACATATTGGACCCATACGCGAAATAAACGAACGGTTCCGGTGGCCCTGTTTCGGTGTTCTTCAATGGCTCAATCGGCGGATCGCCCGGCTTAACGATCGTGCGTAGCGGCACTGTCATAATACTGTGCTCGTCGGATTCTTCGCCTTCGCGAGTGATGATGGCTTGTCCATCCTCCAGGTCAAGGATTGGGACGGGCCGGCCGGTCCATCCGCAATCCGCACAGCGCGGTCGTTCCCAAAGGATGCCCGGTGCGGCATCATTTTCGCCTTGTTCAGGTTCGAGATGCGGAGAGTTGCAAGTCGGGCATTGCTCAGGCACACCGCGCAACGCGCGAAGAATCAATCCGGTCGCCATGCCGCTGGCGTGCTGGATCAACGCATGCGCCATCTCCGCATCAGTCCAGGTGGCCGACTTTGAGTGCGTCAGCCAGTTGCAGAACGTCCATGCAGAATCAAGCGCACCCTTGAGGGCTCCGCGACGTTCTTTGTTGGTGTCACCCGGCAGAAGATCGTTGCAGATGATCTCCGCCCAAGCGCGAAAGTTCGCACGCTGTGGCGGTGTGCCGGTCCACGTTGCCGCGTCCTGCGCGACGCCGATCAGCTCAAGTAGCGCCTCCCGGCAACGGACGCCGACGGCTTGATAGTCCGCGAGGTTATGGGCCTGTGCCACGGCGGTCTCGACTTCTTCCATCTTCTCAAAGACCGGACCGAATGGAAGAATTCGTAAGTCGCTTGTCTGTTGTTTTTCCGTTCGCGGGATGCGGAGCATCAAGCCAATATGGAAGGTCACAGCAAGGTCCATATTTGGGAACTGCTCCTGAGAGTAGAGGTTTGTGCCGCCCGTGATGACCCACCAACGATCTTTGTTAGTGTGGATGTCCCATACATCATGGCGGGTGTTCAGGACCGCCTCTGAGTAGACCTTCTGCATAAAAGTCACTTCGAGGTCCGGCGCCTGCCATTCAAAGTATTCCCGGACTTCCTCGGTCTCCTCGTCGGTAGCTTTCAACATGATCGGCTCCCGCGACGGGTTCGTCGCACCGCGTCTGCCGACGGTTTGCGAAGCCCAAACAGTAGTCGTTTGAGCTGCACCACGAGGGCAGCCTTGAGCTGGCGTAGCCCGGCATCAGGTAGGCCGAGGTCGGCAAAAATGTTACCAGAACCCGTCTCGTGAGCTGGCAGCTTCTTTCTGGTACTCATCATCGGTCTAGCTAGCCGGTGCCGCTGGAGCACTCGGGACAATGACAAAGAGACCGGCTCGACCATCGCCTGGATTGCTGGTGAACTTTATTGCCTGCGGGAGAGCCTGAACGTCGGCTGGCGGATCTGTGTTTTCAACAATGATCACCTGCTGGTTCTCAGGAATGCCCATCAGGAAGTGATAAAATCTCTGCTTCAGATCAGTGTGGCGTAGATCATCGTCTTCGCCGTCTGGCTCTTTGTACGAGAGCAACGGCGAATCGAGGATCACAAAGCCAGGGTGGGGCGTCGCTTGCTGGCGGCAGTACTCTAAAAGTCCGATTGAGAACGCGGATTGCGTGATTGCCCGCAGCCCCTTGCCGAAGGACGTCCGATTCTTGCCGTCGATCACTAGATCGCGCTGCCGTTGGTCAAAATGGACGCTTTGCACGTTGGGGAAATGCCACTCTTTCAACAGGTCCAGAACGACCGTCGAAAAACGATGGATGCTGGAGGAAGGAAGATCGCTATCAGCAGGGTCGCCTCCACTGTTTTTCACCTCCGCCTCCAGAGCGGCCTTCCTATCCTGCAGGTCCTTGAACGTCCGGAAAAGGCCAAGTGCTTCGCGCACCTCGGCCTTTTTGTCGGCTATCTCACTGTAAGATTGCCGCATGCTTCGGAGGTTCGGCGATATTTGGGATTCGATGAACGTCGACAATTCCGCGATATTGCCTTCCAGGGTTGGCAGCCGACGTTCCAGGGATCTCGATTCCTTTTTCAATTGATCGATCGTTTTGGACAGATCGTCTTCCAGTAACGCTATTTTGCCAAGTTCCGCCTGCGCAGCCAGCACGACCTCTTCCGGGTTTCCTTCGCAAGCCTCGCCTTTATGTTGGTGAGCTGGTTCGGCGCCACACAAGGGACATGCGCCATCGCTGAGAGAGGAAAACAGCGTCCCAGCCTCCTCGATACCTTCGAGCCGCTCCACGTCAGAGCCGTAATGTCGCTGCAACAATGCGAACCGTTCAAGCAACACCTGGATTTCGGCGAGCCGTTCTTCCGCGTCCTGACGGCGCTTTCGAAAGTCGCGCCGCTTGGCCGAGGCCTCGCGATACTGCGTTTCGGTGGTCGCCAACTGCGCCGCACGCGACTGCAAGGTCTTTTCGAGTCGCGAATCCTGGTCCTCCAGTTCTTTCGGAGGACCCGACAGCTCGCGTATTTGCGCTTGCTGCTCTGCGATCAGCTGATCCAGCAGCTCCAGCTGCCCGATGCGAGACTGCTCTACTGCCGTGGCGCGCGTGGATGAGGTGAGAGAAGAATCATCGACACCAGTAATCAGCAGCTTGAAGGTGGATGTATTCGCGGTATCAGCGACCAAGTTGCCGTCCGACAAAGGGGAACGCTTCTGGATGATTTCTTCTTCATCGACGACCGCTAACCGCACGACATTCCTGAAACTTAGGCTGTTGGTGTCGTTCGCTTTGTTCCGACGTATCCGCTTGTCGACCAGACCGATCTCTGACAGCAGAAATCGAGAAAGGTTGTCGTCCCGGTTGTCACGATGGGCCTCGTGAAGTTCGGCGCCTTTGTCCGCCGGCATCGCATCGACATGAAGGCCCTCGAACAGCGTAAAGGAGCCGCCCGCCATACTTCGGTGGATCGTGAAGGTCTTGCCGTTTAGGTTTTGGATGCCAAGCAGAATGCGGTCATAACCGACACGTTCCGGAATGTCTCGAAGCGGCCCTTTGCCACCAAGCATAAAGTCGATGGCATCGACTACGAACGACTTGCCCGTATCCGAGGCCCCATAAAGCACGTTGAACCCCGGTCCGAACGGAACAGTGGCGGTGGCCCGGTTGGGCCCCAAGAAGCTGAGGTGACGAATGCGAAGCCCGAGGGTCGTGGTCATGGCGATCCAAAGCTTCGTTCGAATTCCTGGAATTCCATCACCCAATCGTCGAAGAACTGACGGATGGTCCGCGCAAACGCCTCCTCTGAGTGGTCCTTAAAATAATCAACAAGCCAGGTCGCCCGAGATTTCAACTCAACCAAATACGGCGACCGGAGCGAGTCCAGGAAGGCGGCAGCGCTCTCACCAGCCTGATAATGAATTCCGCTGGCGGTCGCTTGTCGCGCGACGAGATCGCGCGACATCATCAGCACGAGGCCTTGCTGAACCACCCGTCGCCGGACTTCCGCATTGGGCGACCGTATCGGTGTTGGCGGGTGGATGCTTTCAGGACCGTTCAGCTCTTTCGTTCGGACAAGCAGATAATCCAGGGCTGTCAGATGTTGCAGGTCGAATGAACGCGGATAGGCCGCACCGAGCACGGCAACGACTCTCACCCCAGCCTCAAGCGGACCGTTAAAGGTGATCGATTTGCGCGATGCGGCTACTTCGTCCATTTGAGCCGGTCTTCATTAGCGAGTTGGTGACAAATGCCGTGACGGTCTTGCGTTTGGGCGATCGGTGCAATCGGGTTCGCTGTAAGCTGCATATCTTGAGCAGCCTTCGTAACCGCGATCACGCGCACAAATCCATCGGCATGATCCGTAGCGTTGGTGTCGGCAACGCCGGCATACAGCTCGTCCTGCAATCGCTCGAACGTCCCCGGTTCGACCTTGTCGCGGACGAACACCCGGAGCGTTTCAGCGTGATAGAAAGCCTCCCGCTGGCGCGTGAAGTGTTCATTCAACGCCGCGCGCCGCTTAAGGTCCCCAGGAACCTTAATGGGTTGCTTGGTGTGATCAGAATATGCTTCCAGCAACTGCTCCACGTAACGGCTTTCAAGGACGTCAATCTCGGTCGGTGGGGCCACTGCTGCCGGGCGCGCCGGCAGACCACCTCCAAACCGAGAAAGGTGATGTGGTGAAGCGCGATGCTCCTCAATAATTGTCAGTGGTTGCTTGCCGTGGAAGATTGAAAAATCGAAACTTTCGACGTAGGTCAGGAAGGCGCCTTCGAGCGGGACCTCTTGCGTGTCGGTAATCGCAGTACGGCAAACCTTATCCCAGGTCTCGATGAGGTCTTTCTTGAGAGCGGCCGTGTTCTTGAGCAGGTTGTTGAGCTTCGTGCCGATGCCGCAAGGCGCAACAAAGCTGTATGAGATCGGCGGTTTATATTCGCCTTTGAAAGAGTACCAGAGGATTTTGGCAATCTCGGGCTTGGCGTCAGCCGGCGCGAGCGGCTTGATGTAGTGCTTGCACTGGAAACCGTCCCACGCGCCAAGGAAACCGTCCTTGTCAAAGAAGACCGCGATATCTACGCCGCGATCACCGGACGATCCGAAGCGAACAACATCATGGTAATTTTTCTTGAGCGAGCAGTGTGCCCACTCGTTGGTGAATTCTTCCCACTCGCTCGCCGAATACAACTTGATCCGGGCGACCGGCAGTATTGGCGGTCCGGAAATGATCTGCGCGGCGCTAATCAAGCCTGCCGGGCCCTTGGGCGTCTTGATCGAGCTAAAACCGTCCATCATTCATTCCCCCACGGCCGACAGCTCCACCGGCCACGGCCTGCGCCCCCCGACGCACCTCCGCGCTCACTGGGGTACACGATGCAACTTCGGGTAACAAATTGGAGAAGGTCTCTAGCCGATGGAAAACCGACGATAGAGAGGTTCATTTTGCCAATTTGTCTTTTGCGTTCAATGACATATAGAAATCTAGTTGATCAGCCCGGTGATAACCTCAACCAGCTCGGTTTGGTCCCCATCGAAACTGGCGATCATGGCATTGAGCATCGCGTCCGGATCGAGGCTTTCCAGGTCCAGCGGCTGGCCGGCCTGATCGGCCAGCAGGGCAAAAAATGAAAGTTGTGCGCGCCCGTTTCCTTCACGGAACGCATGTATCGCGTTTAATTCCGCAAGAAAGTGCGCGGCCTTGTTCGCAAATTGGGCCGCTGGAAGGTCTTTTAGAAAATTATCGGATTTTAGGTCAGCAAAGAGCTTCGACGCTTGCGCCTGTATGTGTTCGGGAAAGCAAAATGGATTGCCCTGCTTGGACATCCGGACGGTCCGGGGCTTGCCCGCCCATTCGTAGACATCCTGGAACAGATGATGATGGACCGCGCAGTAGTGGGCAAAATCGAGGTGCCCCTCGGGCAAGGGCTCGGCTGATCGCGCGTTCGAAATTTCGGCCTCGAAATCGTCCAGTTCGTCCTGATCCCGCAGGTCGAGCTTGTTAACGAGAACAGTCGAATTTTCGTAGGTGTACGGATCGTCAATCGCATCGTACATGCGACTGCACTAGCCTTTGCGATAGCTGCGCACGATCGTGCGGCGGTATTCTTCCGCTGAGAGGCCCTTTACGGCGGCCTCACTGGCCCGCTTCTTCATGGCTGGCTTCAGCCGAATTCCTTCAACCGCGCTGATCTTCGTAAAGCTCGCGCGGCCAATGATGAACCCACTTTTAGCGGTTTTTCCAGTCGATCGCTTTTGCTTTGGCATAGCGCGAATCTATCACAATTTTCGAGTTTTGCCACGTCGTCCCAGACCCCCTGTTGCGTGGTCACCCCAGCGGGCAGACCATTATGGCACTGCCAGCGGTAGCGGTAGGCAGTGGCGCCTTTCTGTTCCCCGATGACAGCCACACCACTGCCGGCCGGCAGGACCGGGTGAATAGGCCAGCAGCGCAGCCCGGCAAGGGCATCCACCGGTCTCGCCAGGGGGCGGTGCCTTTCTCGTCTAGCGGGTCGGTTGTGCAGGGCCTATTCGCCCGACCGGCGCTGGATGAACTGCCGCGCAGGGCACAACTGGCCTTATTGAGCTTCAGCCTGCTTTTTTAGAAATGTGATCACCTCCTGAATCAAATAGCTAATATTGCGAAGATCTATACCGACTTCATTATAGGCCATCGTATTGAAGGGGGCAGTATTGAACGTTCCATAGCCAAAAACCGAACTTGCCAGGGGAATTGTGCCCTCCTTATGCGGTGCTTTTTCATCGTCACTTACGACGTGCTTGAAATGATGGGCCATCATATCCACGATCGCAAACTGCCGGCACTCCTTCCGCCATCTGCTTTTTAGGTTTCGAGGTCTCTTAGGGTAGGTCGCGCGGTCGACGGCGTGATACGCCGTCACGCATGCCAGAAACGCATGCCGTTCCGACGCAGGGTTGCGTTTGAAATCCTCGAAGGTCGGTTCAACAAATTGTTCTATATAGTATTTGAGGGCGTTCACCATTCGCTCCAAGGGGTACAGGCCGCTGGATCAGCGGTTGCCGCCTTTCAGGCTATCGTACTCGTCCAGCAAGAAATTCAGATAACTACGTGTCAGATTGCAAAACAGCCGAGCTTCGTGACCCGACATTTCCGCTTCCGCCGTGAGGGTGCCACCATGCCGGACGCCGCCACCTGTAGGAGAGGAAAGATAGCCGTGCAGCGTTTTCATCCAACCGATGGCCTGCTCTGCGACCTGGCCCTTTCGATGTTGTCTCAGCTCATCGGCAATCTTGTTGAAATATTTGCCCTGGATCGTCGCTTCGCCAACCGGAATGCCTTGAAACGCCGTCGCCACGGTCTCCAGCAACCATAAAATTTCCTGCACAGCCTGCCGGTTTTGACCGGCGGTCAGGTAGTCCTGTGCCTGCTTCAACGACCGTTGAATTCGCTCGTGCGCCATCTCATCCAACGACGGTGGTAATTCTTCCATCGTGACCGGGTTTGGAGGTGTCCGCGCGATTAAGTGGGGAGGGCTGACTTCATAGCCAGCATCATGGCTGCTCAGAACGTGATTGATCGCCGCGACATCTGGCACGACGAGCTCTGGGTGTTGGTTTCTTAGTGCCTGTCCTGCGTCAAAGAAGGCTTCGATGAATAAGGCGGCATTTTCGGCGGCTTCAAGCATGTAGTCGTCGAGGTCGCTTTCCGCCCAACTGAGCGATGAGCTTTGGTGTGCCGGCCGACCTGCCGCGTCGGCAAAATACCGCTTGTAATGTTCAATAATGGTTTGGCGATTACCAAACTGGCCTGACACGCGTTTGATCAGAACCGTCAAGTCGGACACAACGCCGCGCGTGATTTTGCCTGGCGATCTGAACCGCCAGGAAGGATCGAAATTGAGCACGCGGGTTCCCCGTCAGCAATGTTGCAAAGCAAAGGCCCCG
Organism: Bradyrhizobium sp. LB8.2; assembly: GCF_040548035.1. Lineage (NCBI taxonomy): Bacteria > Pseudomonadati > Pseudomonadota > Alphaproteobacteria > Hyphomicrobiales > Nitrobacteraceae > Bradyrhizobium > Bradyrhizobium sp. LB8.2. Next base: position 33,666 of record NZ_JBEPQV010000047.1, read on the forward strand.
CATCCAGACGGGGCCTTCTGAGTCCTGCCCTAACCAGGACTGACCACATCATAGCGCAGGCCTCAGCAGCCGCCAACGGCCGATGTTCGAGCGGTATCAAGGGAAATACCGACTGCGACCGAGCGCTTACGCGCTCGGCACACCGTCGGCTGTTTTCTTCATCTATGAACCAAACGAAAGCAACTACCCATGGACATCCAGTCATGGACAACGACCCTAACCCTCGACCTCTCAACCTACGATATCGGCATCATGCGCCTCTGGCTGCGCGAGCACGCAGCGCCCGTGCCGAGTACCAACCGGGACGTCATCGGCAAGTACCTCAACGCGAACCTGGCTACGAACCTCGCATGGGACGGCTTGCTGACTTCTCCGCCCCGTATCAGCCGCCCAACCTTTCCCTCGGTCAGTGAAGGCTTTGAATGGGAGGAGCAGGCCGACGGCACGTTCAAACCCGAGCCCCGGAGCAGCCTCGCGCTCGCGGTCGATTGCTTCGCGGCCCTTATGGTGCTCACTTGCATTGGGCTCATTGCCAGCCACGCGGCACCCCGTTGGCTGCATACCCCATTCTCATGGTACAATACCGCCCATGAGACCCCGGCCAACACCACGTCCAAAGCTTCCCTGTGAGGATTTGACGTGATGTTTCTTAGGTATCTAGGAAAAGGGCGGCGGCTGCGCGCGGCGCGCTGACGCGCGCCGTGCTCGCCACCGCCTTCCCCGGTTTTCACGAAACGTCCCCTAACACCACACCCGGCGCTATCTGGGCTTGAAGATAAAGCCGAGTTCCCTGACCTGCATCGTAATAGATAAAGCGGCCTGTCTTCACGTCGGGCGGGTTCACCGGCAATCCGTCTAGCTCATCCAGCACCGAAGCGGCCAGCAATCTCGATACGCGAAAGCATATCCGCAGGTTCAGGTTGGTGCGTACCGCCGAATCCATCGCATCAGTGGTCGGCTTCTGCAGGGCGCAGACCAGGACTATGCCGAGTGACCTGGCCCGGCGCGAAATCGCCCGTAAGTTAGAGGAAAGGCGCCTGGCAGCGTCTTTTTCCTCGCGAGTGGTCGCGTTATCTATCTCCCATTGGATATCGCCGTATTCATCGATCACGATGAACACCCGGCCGTCAGGCCACTCTCGCATGCCACGGTTACGCAATATGTCCTGGCGCGCGGTCATCAGCTCCATCACGCCGTCAATGACGCGCACGACATCGCGAAACTCCCAGACAATCTCGGCTTTGGGCATGTCGCGATACGCGTAGAACTCCGTGCCGCCCTTCAGGTCGATCAGGATGGTCCGCTCCACCTCGGGCGCCCGCACCAATTGGTAGACGAGCTGGTGCAGGAAAACCGATTTGCCCGAACCGGTCGTGCCGGCGATCAGCATGTGCGGGATCCTACGCGGCAGAAGAACACAATTATCACCTGTTTCAACGGACGTACCGAAAGTGATGAGGCCAGACCGTTCGGCGAGAGGGATGGGTCGCTCCAGCCGCTCCATTTCGGCCCGATGTCTAGCGGCGGTCGCATCGGCTGCAAGTCGCTGTTCGGCTTCTTTTGCTTCGCGGGCGGCTTTCTCAGCGGCGCCCTGCGGCGTTTGCTCGTAAAGCTGACGTCTTTCTCTTTCTTGGTGTTCGTGTGCCAATCGCGCGCCGACCGCGAAAGCGCGGGCAAAGCTCCTTGAGACCATGTCCTAATCTCCTCAATAATCTGTTGGGTAACGGATGACGAAACCGGGACCGCGCGTGATGGCGCGGTCCCGTATCATTTCGGAATGGTTGGTTCGAGAAGCTGGCACCTAGCCAGCCGCAGACGTGCGTGGCGGCACGCGTGCCGCTTCACCGTTTCGATTGTCGGTCGACTTTGCGGGCAGAGTCTCGCGAGTGGCGCGGTAATACATCGTGCCTTCATAGTTCGAGATATCAACCGCCAGCTCGATCTGTTTGCCATCAGCGTAGTTGGCAGGATCGGCGCCCTCGGGCAGCTTCACCTGCATCACTTCGATGCTGTTTTTGGCGTTACGCTTCACGAGTTGCACTGAGTGGCCAACCACCTGACCGCGATCGTTGCGACTCTCTTTGACGCCGCGGCTCGTGCCGCGCAGGACAATTTCAGCATCTGTAAATTCACTCATAGCTTTGCTCCATTCTGGGATAAAAATTGGTTCGCAGCGAGTCAGCGCGTTGCTCACGGCCCCATGGCTGGTCCTCCCCGTCTGGAGTGGCCCGGTTCGTCGAACGAACGACCAACCAGGTAGAAGCCTGCGTCGCGGCCACGCGTGTGCCACTGATAGGTTTCGGTGCAGATGAACTCACCGAGATCGAGCGCCTTTACCTCATCCCTGGGGTCATCGGTGAAATCGAGATCATCATTGCCCTGGAGATTGCGTGACGTGGCCACAAGGCGGCGGCCCTTCACCGCGTCGCAGAACGCCATCACCGGAACGTTGATCATCGGCTGCAACGTGTCATCACCGGGCTTGCGGTACAGCTCCGGCGTTTGGCGCCCGACCGCGAATGCTTTGCCGTTCTGCCAGTAGATCAGGCTGCCCGGCTTGACCTGGTACTTGATGACTTCGCATAGCGCGTCGCGGCCCTTATCGGTCAGCGGCGACGTCAGGCCCTTCAACGCGCGGATATCGACAACCGGCGTATAGGTCGCGCGCAAGGCTTTGCGCCACAGCGCTGCCCACTGTTCTTGCGAAATGTAGAGCTTGCTGCCGCGCCTGAAGTATTCTGCCTTGGATACGAAAATGCAGACATGAATATGTGCGTGCCACAGGCCGGTGATCGCATTGCGGGTGAACTCGACTGAGCGCACGTAGGCCTTCACCGCGCGTTTGACCTTGGTGAAACTCATCAGCCGCGAAAAAGCGCGCAGTATCTCGCCGAGCCGATAGTTCAATTCGTGGGCCGGGCAGCTCCGCTCCGTGAGCGTCAGCAGTAGCCCTTGCATGCCGTCGTGTTTTCCCAGGAAGCGCTCAACCGAGGCGCTGGTTTCGCCATAGAGACGCCGCCCCCGCGCGAGCTGGGCCGTGGGACAGAGCGGGTGCTTGCACTCATTTACCCCGCGCAACCGCACACCCTTTGTGTAGCGGTCGAGGAATAGCTGGGTGCAGCAATTGCTCAGCAGGTTGGCGACGTCGTCCCGACCGGCAGCCTTCAGGCTGTCGGCCAGGGCGATCTTTTCCAGGTGCATGCGCCGGTAATCGCGCTTGCCGATCTTGGCGAGCTTTTTACCGACATCGGGCAGGCCTATCTCATCGCAGAAATACGGTGCTTCATCGCTTGGCAAGCGATGAACGTGGGTGCTTGGCACCCACTCCAGTGTTTCAGCTTCGATGCCATTGAAAAGATCGAGCATGGCGCAGCCCGCCTACTCAGCGATCCGCGCGATGCCCATCTTTCGATCCTTCCAGTCCTCGACAATGACGGGAAAGGTTTTGTGTAGGGTCGGCTGGCCGTTCAGCAGCATGTAGCGCCAGGCATACCGTTCAAACTTGCCCGTCTCAGGGTTACGGCAGAAGGCCTGGTAGTAGGCGACGGGATTGCCGTCGCCCCATCGGTCCGTCCGCTGGTATTTAGCTTCACGCATGCCGGCCGAAAGTTTGTGGACGGGCCGAAACTCTTCCAGAGGCGCTTCGTCCATAGGATCGCCCGCAATGTCCGGGGCACGGACGACGGGTAAATCACCGACTTGGCTTAGAATTTCGAGGGCTAGGCAATGAAGTCTGACAACGTCAAAGTCTTTCATGGAGGCTCCGCATCACCCTTAGTCTTGGGCTAAAAGCGCCCATCGCTTCAGTGACTGCGAACCTAGCTGCTCAAAAAAACCTGATATAGAATCGCCGGAGATTCTAGACTTGCCGCCAATTTTGTGCCTGGGGAGGAGAGCTGATGGCCCGGACTAAGACGCCTGCGAGGTCCAACCACAAGGACGTTGTCCCAATGCGGTTTGATGAGGAGCGCAAAGAGCGATACCAGGCCGAGGCAGACCGCCGCGGGATAGCGCTTTCCCGTGTCCTCGATGAATTCATCCTAATCGGCGAAAAGCAAGATCAGTTTCGCGCAATTATGGAGAGCGCTCGCGGACCCAACAAGCTTCATGAAAGTAAGTACGATCAGCATGTGTTTTTTGGTGCCCTTTGGCTGAATGCACTCAATGAATCTCTCGCGACAAAGCTCAAAATCACCGACGAGATGTTGACCGATTGGGCTTCGTTGCCGAATCCAGTTCTCGATACCAAGACCGTTGCGATCCCGTCCATAAAGGCCGGGACTAAAACTGCACTACAGAATTTTACCAAAGAGATCGAGAGACCAACAGTCTTCCTCTCGTTCATTACTTTCGTGTTGGTACACAGACCGCTCACGCACTTTGACATGAACCCTGGGCCCGTCATACCGGGCCACTATCAGTCAGACATAAAGAACGCGATGTGGCGCATGTACGCCACGAACGCGATTTCCTACGCACTTCTGTGTAAGGTGTACGAAAAACATACGGACAAGCATCCCCTCGACCTTACAAAACGCCTAGCGCCCAGTGATGCAGTCTTGCAGGCCGAATTCGAGCGTTTCGATCGTTTCAGATCAAACTCAATGAGTAAAACTCGCTAATTTTTCTACTTCTTGCTCCCCTACCTTTTCTGCGTAGTGCAACAAGATGCCCCGCAACCGCGGGGCATCAAATTCAAGCTTCGTAAATTGGGGAGTCCTCTTCGTCCAGCAAATCGAGCACGGCTTGCGGAATACTAGCGATCGCCTTTCCGTCGTCGGAAAACCCCAGAACTCTCAGGTGCACGGCGAGGACAGACTGCACCACGGCTAAAATTGCGTCGCAGCAGGCGATCTCGCTCGAATCGAGGGGCTGATCGCCTCTCGGAAACTGGTGTGGGTCGTCGGCGATCACCCGTTTAAGTTCGCTGGCATGCCTGTGGGCAAGCCCGGCGATCGACAGGTAGGGCGACAATTCTCTCATAGATCATCTCTGATTGTGCCGTCCGTCACGCCGGAAGGCGTGGACGGGGGCCGTACCTCAGAGGAGGAAACGGAACGCGTGATGCGTCCCAGTATGGGCCGAATATTGCCTTGCACAAGCGGGGCACCCCCGCCTTTGTTGTTTATGCCTTAGAACTCAATGAGATAACGAGCGGCGGCAGTCTGTGGGGGTGTCCGTTGCGGGTCCCTAATCATACCCGCAGACTTGACCACCGGACGTCCGCTTTTCGACACGAAGCGGACCCCTGACTTTCAAATGCACCATTCAGCTTGTGACCCAGAGGCGACATTTCGAGGCCATTGTTCTAGCTCTGTCGAGCTGCCCGTATGATAAGGTACGCTGCGCGTCGACCAGGTGACGACGATTTCGCCTGTTGCTTCGGCGGTGGAGGACCTTAGCCGTCAAGGAAGTGACTGATGATCGATTTTGTCATGCCGGAGACGCGCTATGCGCTAAGCGGCGACGTCAATATCGCCTATCAAGTACTGGGTAGCGGACCCGTCGATATCATCGTGGTCCCGGGCATCATTTCGCATGTCGAATTCTTGCATGAACTGCGCGGTTATACCGCGTTCATGCGCCGCCTTTCGACCTTCGCCCGGGTCGTTTCCTTCGACAAGAGAGGCCAGGGGCTCTCAGACAGGGTAGCCGGAGCCCCTTCACTTGAACAGCGCATGGATGATGTTCGCGCCGTCATGGACAGCATCGGGTCAACCCAGGCCGCGCTGCTTGGAGTCTCCGAGGGATGCGCGATGAGCGTCATGTTTGCTGCCACCTATCCCGAGCGCGTATCCAAGCTCATCCTCTTTGGCGGCTATCGACGGCGACGCGACTTGCCCGGAGACGGCGAGCAACGGGCCACGCAGCTCATGAAGTCGTGGGGCACGGGCGCGATGATCAACAGAGTTGCTCCCAGCCTCGCGACCGATCCTGCCGCCGTAGCGCAATTCGCCAAGTATGAAAGGCTTTCAGCCAGTCCCGGAGCCATAAAGCAGTTTGCCCTGCTGAATGCGTCGATCGACGTGAGTCAGCTGCTTGAGAGCGTGCGCGCTCCGACCCTTGTGCTGCATCGTCATGGCGACGTGCAGGTACCGGTCGAGCATGGCCGCGATTTAGCCGTGGGGATTCCCGGCGCGCGATTCATCGAGTATGCGGGAGATGACCACAGTCCATATTTCGGCTTCAGCGATCGCGACGAGCTGCTTGGCGATATCGAAGAGTTCATGACCGGGCAGCGGGACGGCTCGCCAGAGGATATCGATCGCGTTCTCGCCACAGTCCTGTTCACGGATATCGTCGATTCAACGCGCCGCGCCGCCGAAACCGGCGACCGGGGGTGGCGCAAATTGCTCGACAACCACGACGAACTGGCGTCGCAAATCGTCGAGAAGCATCGCGGCACTTTGATCAAGTCCACCGGAGATGGCATTCTCGCCACCTTCGATGGACCAGCCCGCGCCGTCCGTTGCGCTCTCGCGCTTGGAACAGCTGCGAAACAGATCGGCTTGGCGCTCCGAGCGGGTCTTCACACCGGTGAAATCGAGATCAGGGGCCGCGATATAGGCGGCGTCGCCGTGCATGCAGCTTCTCGCGTTATGACCCAGTCGCAGCCTGACGAAGTCTTGGTGTCACGGGTTGTTACCGATCTCGTCGCAGGCGCGGGCTTGAGGTTCGCCGAGCGCGGATCGCATGAACTTAAGGGACTTCCGGGCCGGTGGGATCTGTTCGCAGCGAGCATCTAAGTGAAGGACCGCTCTTGGCCCGTCTCGGACCAACGGGGCCGGTTCGATTATGTCCGCTGTTCGCGGTGGACCGGAAGTGACAGGTAGAGGTCTGCACCGACGCGATGGACCCAAACGGACATAGGTCATGCGCCCTAAAGTTGGGGCACGGCTTGCGCTGGTAGAACCTCAACCTCTGGTGATTGTCGCACCTCTTTGTTATAAATTGGTCGAGCAATGTCGAGGCTACCCTTGCTTTACGGACTTAGGAGCTGCCAGTGCTATTCGGCCGTCTGACTCTCGCAGCGATTCTTCTTGCCTTCAGCGTATCAGGCGCTTCGGGCGTTGCGGCGATGATCGGAGACACGTTCGTTAAGCTACCGCCGCCGTCGGGCTTCTGCGAACTCACCCCACGCTACGAATTTGACGGCCGTGCTGTGGCGGTTATCTCCGCGTACATGGCAGGCGAAAATATCAAACTTCTGGCCATGTCTGCTGATTGCAACCAACTTGCCGAGGCGCGTGAGGGCAAGCGACAGCTCGACGACGTGTCCGCATATTTGATTTTCAACTCGGACATGAAGATGCCGACCCCGTTCTCGGTTGCGAGCAAGTGCAAGACTTTGCGGGCATCAAGTAACAGTCCCGTCGGGACCGATGTCGATGCCCGCCTCGCAAGCATTCTCGAAAAGATTAACGTGAACCAAGGCGGTTCCATCGGGGTAATCACTGAGGATGATAACGCCTGCTACACCGCAACGCTCACAAAGCAAGGGACTGACGATGGCGCGCGTAAGCTTTTCGTAAATTTGCAAGCAAACGCCGTTGTCCGAACGAAAGCGATCATGGTTCGCCGACAAGCGGTTTATCAGGATGGAGACACGATCAAGGCCGTGTTGGCAAAGCTCAAAATCGACGTTGCCGCCTTTGTTACGGCGAATCCCTGAGTTGCAGAGAATCAAAAATATTCTTCATCCAGTCGCAATCTTTTGGGAATGGGCAGGTCGTGAAAGCCTCCGCTAAGTTCGATGTTGTAGTCTATGGGGCCACAGGTTTCACGGGGCAGCTCATAGCCGAATATCTCGTCACGCATTACAAAGATGACCCATCGTTGAAGTGGGCGATGGCCGGACGTGATCTCGATAAGCTGAAATCGGTTCGCGATGCCACCGGCGCTCCAGCCGACCTCCCTTTGATTATGACGGACGCCAGCAGTCGGGCCTCACTAGAGGCGATGATTAACCAAACCCGCCTGGTAATCTCGACTGTCGGGCCATATCAATTCTACGGCTCCGACCTTTTGGCTGGCTGCGCAGCCACAGGCACCGACTACATCGATCTCTGCGGCGAGCCGATATGGATGCGACAGATGATCGATGCGCATGACGCAGCGGCCAAGGCGTCCGGCGCAAGGATCATGTTCTCCTGTGGCTTCGACTCTCTACCATTCGAACTCGGCGTATTCTTTTGCGAGGATACTGCGAGAAAGGCATGGGGAATACCGGCGCCCCGCGTCAAGGCGCGCATCCGTCATGCGACCCTGTCGCTCTCCGGGGGGACCTATGCCAGTACCAAAGCAAGCTTTGTAGCTGCCACCAAGGACCTCAGTCTCGTTGCGACGCTCAAGGACCCGTTTGCGCTAACGCCCGGGTTCGAAGGGCCCAAGCAGCCTGCTGGGAATAAGATCGCTTTCGATGAGGAGCTCAATTCCTGGTCCGCTCCGTTTCCGATGTCGACCATCAACACTCGCAACGTCCATCGCTCGAATATGCTGATGGGATTTCCCTATGGGAAAGACTTCGTCTACGACGAGATGATTTCGACGGGACAAGGCGAGCAAGGCCGCACCAACGCAAAGTTGGTGATGGCTGCCACTAATAAACTGAGCGGCACCGAGGGACCAAAGCCGGGCGAAGGGCCCTCAAAGGAAGAACGGGAAAGTGGCTCCTATGATATCCTTTTCGTTGCAATTGCGCCCGATGGCAGGCAATTGCGCACCGCCGTTATCGGCGATTGCGAACCGGGCTATGCCTCGACGGCAAAAATAATCGCCGAATGCGCGATCTGCCTGCTACGCGATTCGTCGGATACGCCAGCAGGAATTTGGACTCCGGGTGCAGCAATGCAGCACAGGCTGATCAATCGGCTTGTCGGTCATGCTGGTTTGAGCTTCAAGGTCGAGGGCTGACGAGAGTCAGCTTTTGGCCCGTTGCTGACCTTTGCTTACGGGGGCGCGATGTCTGCCTTCAAGAGATAAGCGGACCTCAGTCAAGCAGGTTTCGAAGTCAGCCTTTGACCCATTGCGGAAATCGTGCCTGCTGGTGAGCAGTCGATGTCTGCATCGCAAAATAATTCATCGCCGTGAGAGATCCTTTGCCATAAGAACCAAGTCGTAATAGCGGCCGGCTTGCTTCAGAGCGTTCTTCTCTACACCGTACTCCAGGAAGCCCAATCTCGCGTAAAGACTCCGCGCCTGTTCATTGTCCACCACCACGCTGAGTTGGATCAGCTCAACCTGCTTACGGGCGTGATTGCATATCGCTTCGACCAACCGTCGACCGACCTTGGCATTCCTTGCGGTGGGTCGAACGTACATTCCCCAAAGGACGCCTTTGTGGGCTTCTTTCTGGCCCTGTTGGACACCAAAGCCGACAATACCGACGAGCTCTGTGTCGCGGAACGCGCCGAGCACTGCAGAGCTGCCGAGCCGATCCGAGAACAAACTCAGCGGCTGAGCTTCTTCAACCTCGAAGGTGCTACCGAACGCTTCCGGGTTGGCTTGGAGAGCTTCCAGTCGAATGTCTCGATAGAGGACGGCGTCCTCCTGTGCGAGGCGACGTATCTCGATGTCGTCGTCGGTCATTTTTCTTCACCAGCCGGGAGGGAATATCCCTAGTGAGTTGCACAAGATAACTTCTACGATACCGCAAATCCAGAGAAGCTCGACTTCTGCTTGTGGCCCATCGCTTCCGTTCGCGCGGTGTCGCTGCACGTCGGCTCGCAGGAGCAGACCGGAAGTTTGCAGCCGGGCGCCGGTTCGGCAGCATGTGATCCGCAACGGACATTCCCGTCACTAGGAATTGTCATGAGGGCTGAGGAACTGCGGCAGCGGTGGGGTGGTGTCACTCTTAACCGGATTAGCCCGCGATCGAAACGTGTGGAAAGCATCTAATAGAAGCTTGGGCTCTCTTGGCGTAACTATAACGTACCGAAACCACCCACGGGATTTCTTGATCCTGCACATCTGACGAATACCATTGCCCAGATTGATTTGCGTTGATCGTTTGTCAAAAATCGAAGCGACCTCTATTTCCACTATCTGGAAGTACGGGATGGTCATCAGTTTGAAAGCGGCGAATAGTATCGTTAGTTGGGTATCCTCGATCGCATAATGAATGTAGTAACTGTCCTGCATTTCATGAAATTTGCGTTCTCGCTCGGCCAACGCGTTCTGCTCATCGGCCTGCCGCGCGAGCTTTGTTAACTGATCCTCCCTCGTCATCCCTTGCTCCAAAGTTTGCTAGATTGAATGGGCGTTTCCTTATCTTAGCGCGTGTACGTGGCGAATAGACATCGTCAGAGTCGTAGGCGAATTTTCAAGTCGAACTATGGGCTCGCTTTCCACGCATCGATCCAAGGCGTGTAATCTGACGGTTGCCCGGAATAACTGAGAATGTCTTGCTGAATAGCCCATAATTGGGCGCTGCTCGTCCACATCTGAGCGACGGGCCGAATCTTACTTGTATTGTCCAGAGTCCCTGCCCGCAGATTGATCGTAGCCGCAAAATTTCGTTGAGTGTGTTGGGTATAAAGTCGTGAATGACACTCACGACACGAAACCGAAATGTTCTTTTGTCCGTCGGACAATGTTCGTTCACTTCGCACAGTTTCGCCGTGATTTATTTGGAAGCCGTCGGCCGGCATCACAAGCGCTATGCTGAATGCGCTGCCGGTTCTCTTCTGGCATTGATGGCAATGGCAGATGTAAACGGTGAGCGGTTCCTTAGTAATCCTGTATCGCAGTTTACCGCAACTGCATCCACCGACCGCTGGCGCGAGAAGAATCATGAAAACCTCGAACGTATATGATCGGCGGAAGGGTAGCCGACTTCTCGTCTGGCGCCGAGCATGTCCGCTCTTGACAGCGTAGCCGACTAAACCCCTCACAGACTTAAGGAAATGATCAACGCTGCAAGTCTATGGGGGTGTCTGTTGCGGGTCCCCGCAACCAAATACTAACCCGCTATCCCAATGGGATAGCGGGTTTTTTGTTGCCTTGAATTCCTTCGGGCTATTCACCGCGTCGTCACCCTGAAAAAATTGCGCGTTGAGCGGAAGTAAATATTGCCGGCAGTTGACGCGCAGCAATGCGGGTGATCTCCCTGTTGCGACCGAAGCGGCAGCAAGCGGCACGGTAAGGGGACGTAAGTGGGGGCATCATATCCAACAAAAATTCTGCTCGCTTTCCGTAGCGGCGGGATTTGCGCGTTTCCGGGTTGCGCCAAGCCTCTCGTTTATACTGCCATCGTGGGCGATGACACGGCTGTAGGCGAAGCGGCACATATCGCGGGCGAGAAGCCGGCTGCCGCTCGCTACGACGCCACCATGACCGACGCACAGCGAGATCACGTCGATAATCTCATCTACATGTGCGAGGGCGATCATACGGTCATCGATAAGGTGCCGGCTGACTGGCCCACGGCAAATCTCTTAGCCCTCAAGGCTACGCATGAAGAGAAGGCGAGCGCCGCCATAGCAGAGGCATTTTCTGACGTTGCCTTTCCCGAGTTGCAGCACGCGGTGGCGTGGGTGTCCAGCCAACCGCCGGCCACTGTCTCGGGGCCAAACTTCGATCTCCTGCCGCCGGAAGAAAAGATCAAGAAGAATGACCTGTCTAACGGCTCCCGCCACACGATCGCGGCCGGCTTGTCATCTCGCACAACTGTCGCCGATTTCGTCGCGGCTGAAACACAGCTAGATCCGGACTTTCCCGATAAGCTCAAGAGCGGCTTTCTCGCAGAATATTTTCGCCTTCGGCATCAGGGCCACAAAGGCAACGAGCTTTTCGAGCTTATGTGTGCATTCTCCCAGCGCGGACTTAAGAGCCAGGGCGATCGAACGGCCGGGCTTGCCGTCCTCATCTACTTGTTCGAGATTTGCGACGTGTTCGAAAAATGATCCTTCCCACGAAACATATCTCGGAAAACGAGACGATCCTCGGGGTCGGCGCCACAATCCTTCAGCACTTGGACAGCCCTATTACTGTGTCTGGATTATGGGAACGCACCAAGGTTGAAAAAAATGTCGGCACCTTCGAGCGTTTCGTTCTTGCGGCAGATCTTCTATTCATCATCGGCGCAATCGAACTTAGAGACGGGCTTTTTGTCCGAGTGCAATCTTGATCCACGGTGTTTACGCAAATCATAAAGGTTTTCGGTCGGTCGAGTTTGAGGCCGGCTTAAATTTGATCGTGGCCGATCGTTCGCAGGCAGCGGGTGATAAGGACACAACCAATGGCCTCGGAAAATCAGCGCTGATCGATATTGTCGATTACTGCCTTGGCAGCGGTCCTAGGCCCAAGGAGGGCCTTCGGGTTGAGCCTTTGAAGGATTGGGCCTTTACGCTCGATATCACTCTTGGCGGCGCCAAGGTGCGCGTGACCAGACATACAATTGAGCCCGGCTTTGTCGAGGTTGAAGGCGACGTAAGTACATGGCCTGCAATCCGGGCGACGAACAAAGCGGGGCAAGTAGGTTTCGACATAAAACAATGGCGCTCTCTGCTCGGATGGGCGCTGTTCGGGGTCGGCGACAAGGCGAACGTGACGACATATGCGCCGTCGGCGCGATCGTTGCTCGCGTACTTCGTCCGCAACCATCCGCCGGCCTATCTGTCGCCGTTCACTCACTTCGAGAAGCAAAAGACCTGGGACGCACAGCTTCACAATGCTTTCCTATTGGGCCTCGATTGGGAGAAGGCCGCCAAGTGGCAGGTGTTGAAGGATCAAAAAAACGCGCTCGATGCGCTTAAGAAAGCAATCAAGACAGGCGCAATTGACGGCGAGTTGTCCTCGATCGGCGAGTTGGAGGCGCAAAGGATACAGCTAGAAGGACGACTGACCCAAGAAAATGAAGCGCTCGCGAATTTTCAGGTTCTTCCGCAATATCGACAAACGGAACAGGAAGCCAATCGGCTGACTGCGCAGATTCACGCGCTTGTAAATTCCAACATGACGGCAGGGCGACGGATCGATCGATATTCTGATAACCTGCAAGACGAAGGGGCTGCCACGCCCGATCGTCTGGAAGCACTTTATTCAGAAGCGCGGGTTGTGCTTCCCGAAGCGGTGAAAAAGACCCTTGAGCAAGCCCGGTCCTTTAACAGCGAGATCGTAAAAAACAGACGCCATTTTCTCGCAAACGAAGTCGCTGAATTGCAGGCACGCATCGCCTCACAAGAGGAGGAGTTGGAGCAACTTTCGAGCGATCGTGCGATCTTGCTGAACCTCCTCAAAGGGCATGGTGCGCTCGAAGAACTTACGGCTTTGCAAGAAATGCATGCGACCACCCGCACGCATTTCGAAGCCCTTATTGCTCGCATCAACCAACTCCGGCAGATGGCGACGCGCCTCGATCAGATAAAGGTCGCAACTGTCGATTTGAAGCGATCAGCTGAACTCGATTACGATGAGCGCCGTGCTGTATGGTCGAAGGCTTTACGCCTTTTTGCCGATAATTCAGAGCACCTTTACAAGACCCCCGGCCGCCTGCTGATAGACATCGATGATACCGGCTATCGATACGACGTTGAAATAGATGGCGGAACAAGCGAAGGCATCAGCAAGATGAAGATCTTTTGCTATGATCTGATGCTTGTCGCTTTTGCTCGCGGGCGCGGGCTCGGCATAGACTTTCTCATTCACGACAGCACGATTTTTGATGGTGTCGATCCTCGGCAGCGAGCACACGCTATCGAACTCGCGGTGCAGATGAGCGAGAAATACGGCTTTCAATACATCCTCACACTCAATTCGGATGCGCTGCCAACGGACGATTTCAGCGCCGAGTTTGAGGCCCACGATTATATCCGTCTTGTGCTGACTGACACTGATCCGTCAGGAAGCCTTTTGGGTTTCCGGTACAAAGCGAAGTAGCCCTAAACGGAAAAACCCCCTGTCGTTTGGAACCGAGGAGTTACGGTGACAGTGCTGGACTGCACCCCTGGAATGAGACACGGTAATTGCGGTGACAGCGCGGTTGCCATGATGCGTTATCGTGCCTTGTTTTGCGCGAAGGCGGTTT
>NZ_JBEPQV010000048.1:0-46193 GCF_040548035.1 Bradyrhizobium sp. LB8.2
TTCGCTTTCGCCCGCTGCCCGCCCAGCGAAAGCTCGCTCGTATCCTGCGCCACGACCACATCACGGCCTCTCGCACGCCCCGCCGTGCGTTCTCCAGCGCAGCCGGCGATCTCTTCTGCCGTCACTGCATCGTTGCGAAGAAAGCGCGTGAACTGAATCTCACGCGCGCGATCGCGATTGCACGGGGGTCATTTGGCCGCAAACGAGCACGAGCGTGGCGGGCTCAGCTCGGCAAGCAAGCCCCTTGCCGTCACGAGGCTGCGTGTCTGGAATCCCTCGGTAAACTGCTGATAGACGGACGCAAGCATATCGTGCGCCTGCTGGTGCCGCCCGCCTCGCTGCCATAATCTCGCGAGCGCAATCGCCGCGCGAAGCTCATAGCCCAGCGCTCCCTGATAGCGGGCGACGTCGAGCGCCTGCACGAGGCTCAGCTCCGCTTGCGAAAAATCCGGATTACTCTTGTGCATCAGCGCTTCCGCTCTTGTGCGCAACATGTCGGGCATGTCCATCATGAAGTTGCAGTGCCGGGCCTGGGCGATCGCCTGATCAATGGTGTCCAGAGCTTCGTCGCCGTGACCTGTCGCCGCCAGGGCTTCGGCGAGAGGCATGCGAAGCCCTGCCACCGCACCGAAACTCAGGCTCTGCAGCTTCTCGATCGAACCTTTCAACATCGCGAGCCCGATGCCGGTCTCGCTTCCAGCCAGCAGCGTAATCCCCTTCATGGCCTCGCCTACCATCTGGAGGATGGCGAGGTCGTGCCTTCGAGCCTCCACGATGAATCTGTCGATATGGTCTTCGCAATCCTCCGTTTCGCCATTCCAGAAGAAGACGCCGAATGCCCATGGCAATGCCCGGCAGAACATCACCGGATGGTTCGCTGCTATGACGTCCGAGATGGCACGGCGCACCATTTGCGTCGCCTGATCCGAATGTCCCTGAAGCCAGAGGACGCGTGCAAGGGTGATCTGAGCGCGTTTGGGATATTCGAGCGTAAGTCTGCTAGGGACGTCCCCACCCAGGTCCGGATGCAGCAACGCCGATTCGATGTATGAGCGAGAGGCCGCGAACTTTCCGAGATATTGGCAGGAGATGCTGAGCAACACGCGCATGCGCGCCACCGCAATGGAATCGTTGCTGGCGAGAGCAATGGCTTCGCCGTGTTTGGCAGTGCCCAATGCCTCATCATACTTGCCGACGAACAATTGCAGCAAATGCAACTGGTCGATCAGGCGAATCTGCCCTTGTATGTCGCCGACCGTTTCCGTCAGCTCGATCGCCCGGTGGAGGTGATTTGCGCCCAATTCATCCAGCTGTCCCGTGAGCATGCGGGCGGCCACAAGCGTAGCGTGAAGGACGAGGCCCTGCTTGATGCTTCCGTTGGTCTCATCGAGTGCTTCGATGGCGCGGGTGACCCAGAACTCGCATTCTGCCAGGAGCGACAGCTTGAAGAATAGCGGTCCTGACGCTGCGGCGAGGGCCACGCCGGCTCTGCGGTCTCCCTGATCGGAGAAGCACCACGTCAGCGCGGCACGGACGTTGCCAAATTCCTCGGCAGCCGCCGAGAGGTCTCGGTTCGCTTCGCCGCCGATCTTTTCAAGGAGGCCGGGAAAGTAGCAGGCGTGACGTCGCGAGATCGCGCCGGCGTCCCCGCTGGCGGCAAGTTTCTCTTGCGCGTATGCCCGGGTCGAGTCCGCAAGGCGGTAGCGGGTCGGTTGCGAGCCGATGTTCAGTGCGAGCATCGACTTGGCGATGAGGCTGTCGATGATCGCCAGGATCGTGTCGTCGTCCTCCGTGGTCGCGGCAATCGACCGCGCGGCATCCAGGGTCATGCTGCCGACGAACACTGACAGCCGGCCGAGGATCACGCGTTCCGATTCGCTTAGTAGATTGTAGCTCCATTCGATGGTTGCGCGCAGCGTCCGGTGTCGGGGCAGTGCGGTGCGTCGTCCCTCCCATAGCAGATTGAGGTGTTGGTCGAGGAGCTGGACCATCGCTCTCGCGCCGTATACGCCCACATGGGCGGCGGTGAGCTCGATGGCGAGCGGGATGCCGTCGAGCCGGCGGCAAAGGTTGCCGACATCAGAGGCATTCGCATCCGACAGCGCGAACTCGCCGCCTCCCGCAGTCGCGCGCTCGACGAAGAGTTTCACGGAAGCATAGGCGAGGGCGTTCGCGGCCGTCAGAACGGCCCTCTCCGGCGGGCTCGGCAGCGGCGGGAGACGGTATGTGAATTCGCCTTCGACGCGCAGCAGCTCCCGGCTCGTGGCCAGGATGTGCAGCTCCGGCGCTGCCTGGTAGAGCCGCTCGGCAAGCGCCGCCGCTGCCTCGATGACGGGCTCGCAGCAATCCAGAATGAGCAGCATGCGCCTGTTGCGCAGGAATGCCGCGAGGTTGCTCGTGGGATCATTCGATCGGATCAGCAGTCCAAGTGAAGATGCGACGATTGCCGGCACCGGAGCGGCGTTGCCGGTCTTGCCGAGATCGACGAAGTGGACGTGACCGACGAATTCATCGAGCAGGACGTGGCCTGCGGAAACGACAACCGTGGTCTTGCCGATGCCGCCCGGGCCGACGACGGTGACGAAGCGTTGAGCTCTCAGTTTTTCTGAGATGTCCTGGATGGTTTGCTCGCGCCCTACCATCTGCCGGGGAGGCGCCGGCAGGTTGTGGACGTAAACCGGGTCGGTCGGTGCAGATTGCCTCTGTTCCGGGTGCGAGACCGCAGCGACGAAGCAGTAGCCTTGCCCGGAGACCGTGCTCAGATATCTGACGCCGTCGTTGCCGTCTCCGAGTGCCTTGCGGAGTGCGGCGACATGGACACGCAGGATGTTTTCCTCGACTTCAGTGCCCGGCCACGCCTTGGCGATCAGATCCGTCTTGCTGACGACGTTGCCGGCCTGCCGCACCAGGGCGAGCAGGATGTCGAATGCGCGACCCGACAGTTGCAGCGGGCCTCCGTCTCTTTCAATCAGCCGCTGCGATGGGTCGAGGCGAAACGGCCCGAAGACGAAGATCTCCCGGGAGGCTTCGTCCTGGGCGCAGCGGTCAGCGGGGGTCATCACGTTGTTGCTTTGCCAGCGGGGGCCATTTGGGGATATCAACCCGGCGCACGACTCGCCACGTTCTATGACTCGGAAGCACACCAAGACGTGTGAACGTAGTGGCCCGCGAAAGCTAACATCCAGCAGTTTCAGGGTAAAGGATCTGAGCCTATCACTTTCGTCTGGGGCTCGAAGTGACTCCTGAATCTTTCGGGACGTCCTATCCGATGAATGTCGGCTTGAGAATGTCTTCCAGTCCGATGCGGCGGAGCAGTTCCGCGCGGGCGCTGTCGGCGATGGCGTCGACGGTTGCGGCTCCGTCGTCGTCCGGACCGAAATGAGCGCGTAGCGGACGCTGTCCGAATGGCATGTCGACGACATCGGCTATGGCGGTCGCGACGTCTTGGGGAGTTCGATCCTTCGCCGAGAGCTGCGCAAGCGCCGATAACGCGACCTCGCTCAAATCGGCCGTCGGACCATCCGCGTATTCCTCGGCCCGAACCGTGTCCAGCGGCCGGCCGGAGCGAATGTAGTGGCCGGGTCCGAGCGCGCTGGGGACGACGATGGTCGTCTCGACGCCCCAACGCGCGAGCTCGCCGGCATAACCGAGCGCCAGCGCGTCAAGGGCGGCCTTTGACGAAGCATAGGCGCCGAGGAAAGGAACCGAGCCGCCACGCGCGCTGCTCGACGAGACCCATATCAGCAGGCCTTGGCCCTGCTTGCGCAACTGTGGCAATGCGGCCCGATTGAGCCGTTGCGCATTCAGCACGTTGGTGTCGTAGAGCTCGGCAAGCTGGTCCGGTGTAAAGGCCTCCACCGGTCCGTAGAGGACCTGGCGGGCGTTGTGCACGATCACATCGAGGCGGTTGTTCTCGGCGACGATGGCATCGATGGCCGAGTTTACGGAGCCTTCCGAAGAGAAGTCGAACGCGATGGTTCGGAGATCCCCGCCGTGCTTGCCGGCCTCGGCTTCCGGCCCCGCGACGCCGTGCTCATCGTGGCCATCCGTTTCCCGCATTGAAATGTAGACCGTGTGGCCGGCCTGGGCCAATTTCTTGCAGGTGCTTCGTCCGATGCTGTTCGCAGCTCCCGTGACGATGATCACTTTGCTCATTCGAACCCCAATTGCATTCCACCTCCCGCAAAGACGCCAGCGCCGTCGCGACAGGTCGTCGCTCGGCAATCGACCGCTGGCCTTGCGCGAAGAGCCTCAGAAATACGGCCGGGCGCAAGACGGGTCTTTCGAGCCCGGCGGCTAATTTTCAGATCGCACGAAATATTTCGAAAAAGCCCGAAGGCGGGACAGGACGGGCCTCCCGCTGGCCGGACAACCCTGAACGTGCCTTCGCGAAATTCGCGTTGGGTTTCAGAAGATCGTGGCCGCGGCCGCCGGCTACAAGGAACCTGAGCCGCTCGATGGAACGGACCGTGGGGGCGGTCTGCAGGGAGCTCGCCCATTGCAAGGAGAAGCGATGAATCATTCAGGCAAGCTACCGCGTTCGGGACTCGGATCGCTGGTGTTGATTGCGGTTGTCCTCGGAGGTGGCGCCGCCGCGTTCGCCTACACCGCAGGCTGGCTCTCGCCCGGGCGCTTGACGCCGGAGCGGATGATCGCGGCGCTGACGCCCCCGAGCGGCGCGCCGCTCGGGCACCGGCGAAATCATGCGAAGGGGATCTGCTTCACCGGCATCTTCGAGGCGAACGGAGACGGTGTGGAGCTCTCGCGGGCCAGGGTCTTTGAACGGGGCACCTATCCGGCTCTGGGGCGCTTCAATCTCGGCACCACCGATCCGAACGCCGTGGATGCAACTGTCCGCGTGCGCGGCTTGGGATTGCAGATTGCAGCGGCGGACGGCGAAGAGTGGCGGATGGCGATGATCAACCCGCCGTTCTTTGCAGTGTCCACGCCGCGGGCCTTTCACGACCTGCTGATTGCATCCGGCAAGAAGGATCCGGAGGCGATGAAGATTTTCATCCAGGCAAATCCGGAATTCGCCGCCTTCGCGGCCTGGGCCAAGACGGCGCCTTGGACCGCCAGTTATGCGGAAGAGCCTTACCACGGGCTCAACAGCTTCATCTTCACGGACGCGAAGGGCGGCGAGCATGCAGTTCGGTGGTCGCTGCTGCCGACGGCACAGATCGTTCCGGTTTCGCAAGCTGAGCTGGAAACGCACGGTCCGAATTTTCTCGAGCGGGAGATAACGGAGCGGGTCCGGACCGCCGGCGCGCCACGCTGGACCATGGTCACGACGGTCGCCGATCCCGGCGATCCGACCGCGGACCCGAGCAAGGCCTGGCCGGAGAACCGCCGCACGGTGAAGGTCGGAACGCTCATCGGCAGCGGATCGAGCCGGAGCAGGATGGGCCTTGCCGCGACATCAACTTCGACCCGACCGTGCTGCCGCGGGGAATCCGGGTGTCGGACGATCCTTTCCCGGCTGCGCGCTCGTCGGTCTACCGCAAGTCCTACGATTTACGCGCGGCCGAAGCCCGCGACTATCCGCGAACTGAGACCACCAAGCCATGAGCATTGCTCCTCATCGTTTCGCCCTGATTCAGAGGCTCCTGCACTGGCTGATGGCGGCCTGTATCATTGCCATGTTCTTCATCGGCGTCGGCATGGTGTCCACGGTGACGCCGACATATCTGCCGCTGATCCTGATCCACAAGACGCTCGGCCTCACGCTTCTGGTTCTCGTCGTGATCAGGCTGGCGCTGCGGCTTCATTACGGCGCGCCGCCGTTACCGGCTGATCTTCCGCCGGCGATAAAGCTGGGAGCGAGATTATCGCATCTGCTCCTCTATGGCTTCATGATCATTATGCCGTTGCTGGGCATCGGCATGCTTTGGGCCGCGGCCTATCCGGTCGTCCTGTACGGCGGAGTCCGAATTCCGGCGTTGCTGCCGCAGAGCGACCCCGTGCACACGCTGCTGTGGCAAGCCCATTTCTATCTGGGCTTCGCGTTCTTTGCCCTCGTGCTGCTGCATCTGGCGGCCGGGCTGTTCCACGCATTGATCCGCCGCGACGGCGTGTTCGGTGCGATCGCACTCTTTCCACTTCGGAACAGGACGACGCCCGCAGAATGAGGGCTTCGCGCGGCGGCGAAACGCGTGGCTAAAAGTCTTTCAACCTCCAGCAAGGATGACGGCAATGACCAAGGCAGACCTCCAAAGCCCGACGGATCTCGGGGCCAATGCGAACCGTGACGTTCCAGCCGCGCTGAGAGCGCTGCTGGCAGATGTCTTCGCGCTGTACATGAAGACCAAGAACTTTCACTGGCACGTGTCGGGCAGGCATTTCCGCGACTATCATCTGCTGCTCGACGAGCAGGCCGAGCAGATTTTTGCCATGACTGACGATATTGCCGAGCGGGCCCGCAAGATCGGCGGAACGACGCTGCGCTCGATCGGCCAGATAGCGCGCGAGCAGCGCATTCTCGACAACGACGCCGATTATGTCGATCCGCAGGACATGCTGGCCGAGTTGCGCAGCGACAACCAACAGTTGACACGGGAAATGCGCCGGGTCCACGAGCTCTGCGACGAATACGGCGACGTCGCGACTGCAAGCCTGCTGGAAAACTGGATCGACGAGACGGAGCGGCGGATCTGGTTCCTGTACGAGACGGGCCGAGGCGGTCCGAACTCGTAAGCACTGGGTATATCATGCGGCCGGAAAGGGCCAGCCGATCGTTGCGGCGGCGCGGAAGCGAGGGAGACCCGCGCTTCCGCGTATTGGTGGTTGATTGTCTTCGAATTGATAGACCAGGCCGGCGCGCCGGGCCAGCATCGTGCGGATGAAACAATGTCGCTGCATCCGCGAAAGATGACTGGAGGCAGATATCTATACGCTTGACCACATCTATGACCGGCAGGCCGGTCATACGTACAAGGATCACGCCATGACGGATATGTCGAACTCGAAGGTGTCGCTCGGAAGGGCCATTCACGCAATCGCCGGAAAGTGGGGCTGGTTCGTTGCGCTGGGGGGCGGTGAACTGATTCTTGGCGGCATTGCGTCGGCCAATCTGATGGCGGCGAGCCTCGCCTCCGTGCTCGTCATTGGCGCCACGATGGCAGTCGCCGGAATCTCCCAGATCGTACATGCCTTTTCGGTGCACGGCCTGCGTGGCTTCCTGTGCTGGCTGCTCGCCGGAATCGTCTATGCCGCTGCCGGAGCCGTCATCCTCTACGATCCGCCGCTGGCCTCGGTCTCGCTGTCGCTCGTAATGTGCGCTTTCCTGGTCGCTGCCGGGGTGACGCGAATCTGGGCAGGCTTCCATATACGGCCGGCCGCAGGCTGGCGCTGGATCGTGGCTGCCGGCGTTGTGACGTTCTGCGTCGGCGTGATACTGGTTGCGGTCTGGCCTGCCATTGGCCTGTGGCTGCTCGGTGCGATGCTGGTCGTCGATCTGGTCTTCCAAGGTTGGGGTTTCATTGCATTCGGGCTCGCGCTCCGGAGCCGGGCCTCGCGGCATTCGGCCGAGCCGGCGACGGTGTGAGCCATGATGACAGGTTCGACATTCACGCGGCACCGGGAGATCGCCTGGCGCGGCGGCCGCACGACATCGACGTCGCGATTGGTGGCCGAGGAGAGCGCCATCGCGCTCACCTATAACGGATCAACGCATGCCGTGATGATGGGGACGCCGGCCGATCTGGAGGACTTTGGTGTCGGCTTCAGCCTCACCGAGGCCATCGTCGGTCGTGCGAGCGAGATCAGGAGCATCGAGCTGATCTCGAACGAGCTCGGCATGGAAGTGCGGATGTGGCTCGATGGCGACCGCGCGGCGGCCCTGGCCGCTCGCCGGCGCGCCATCAGCGGACCGGTCGGGTGCGGGTTATGCGGCATCGAAAGCCTCGAACAGGCGCGTCGCACTCCGTCGCGGGTCGGGGGCCCGGGCATTGCCTTTCACGCGCGGGACCTGCTGAATGCCATGCAGGCGCTGTCTCCTCTCCAGACGTTGAATCAACAGACGAGGTCCGTTCACGCAGCAGCCTTCTGGCATCCGGGCACCGGAATTACCTTGGTCAGGGAGGATGTCGGCCGGCACAACGCGCTCGACAAGCTCGCCGGTGCAATGGTCCGCGACGGCAACTCGGCCCGCGACGGCGCCGTGCTGCTGACGAGCCGCGTTTCAGTGGAAATGGTGCAGAAGGCCGCGATGATGGGCGTGCCAGTCGTTGTCGCCGTTTCCGCGCCGACCGCGCTCGCCATCCAGACCGCGAACGAGGCGGGGATGACGCTTCTCGCCGTCGCCCGTGATGACGGATACGGCGTCTTCACGCATCCGCGCCGCGTTCTGCTGCCTGACGAGGCCTTGCCGCGCGCCGGCCGCTGATATCCGCCGGCCGGCGAACATGGTGATGCAAGCCGTAACAACTGAGCCTTTGGCCGGGACACGCGTCGAGATTCACGCTCCGGAACGATCGTTGCTGGTTGCCTCTCTGCTCTGCATGTCGGGAGGCTTCCTTGACGCTTTTACGTGGCTCTCGCTCGGCGTCTTCGCGAACTCGCAGACCGGCAATGTCGTCTTCCTCGGAGTCTTTGCCCAGTCCGGACAATGGCAGCGCGCGCTCCATCATCTCCTTCCGCTGGCTGCCTTCATCCTGGGAGCGCTGGTGGCGGCCCGCAGCCGGGCGGCGCGACGCTGCCTCGTTGGAGAGATCGTCTGCCTGGCGGCGGCGATGCTGATGCTTCATCGCGTTCCTGATGAGATCGTAATCCTTATCATCTCCTTTGGCGTCGCGCTGCAATCGGCGAGTTTTAGAGAGGTCGGCCGCTGGAAGTATCTCTCGGTGACCGTTACTGGGAACATGCTCCGCGCCATCGATCAGTTCGTTGCGGCGTCCGATCGCGATGCGGAGCGCGGCGCCGGAACCATGCTTGCGCTCTGCCTGATGTTCCTGCTCGGGGCCGCCGTCGGTGGTTGCGTAACGAAATGGCTGGGAACATGGAGCCTCGCTCTGCCGATCGCGTCGTCGGCATGGGTTCTCTGGCTGTGCCGGTATCCAAGCCATCCGCACTGAAGCCTTGCCAACATTTCTAGCCTTCGTTCGCAGGGCTCGCTTGCTGCAGGCCGAGGCGCCCACCATGCCATTCGGCAAAAGCACGTTCGTTCGCGGAAGCGTGCTCACCGTGCCGTTCGTACACTTTCGATCAGTACCGCCAAGGTGCTTTCCGACATCAACTGCCACGAGAGGTAAGGATGAACGACCTCCGTAAAGAGACAGACAGCCTGGGTGAAGTGAACGTTCCCGCGAACAAGCTCTGGGGTGCGCAGACGCAGCGCTCGCTGGAGCATTTCAGCATCGGCCGGGACCTGATGCCGCGCGAAATGATCCAGTCCTACGCGATCCTGAAGAAGGCGGCGGCGAACGCGAACTATGCCGGCGGTCGTCTCGACGGCAAGATCCACAAGCTGATCGTCCACGTCTGCGACGAGATTCTCGCGGGCCAGCATCACGACATGTTTCCCCTTCACGTCTGGATGACGGGCAGCGGAACGCAGTTCAACATGAACGTGAACGAGGTGATCTCGAATCGATGCTGCCAGCTCGCGGGCACCGCGCTCGGCAGCAAGCTGCCGGTTCATCCGAACGACCACGTCAACATGTCGCAATCGTCGAACGACAGCTTTCCTTCGGCCATGTACATCGCGGCCGCGCAGAACGTGACGGAGCGCCTCGTTCCCTCAGTCGAGGCTCTGCATGACGCGATCGCGGCAAAGTCGAGCCAGTGGGACGACATTGTCAAGATCGGCCGAACCCACATGCAGGACGCCACTCCGCTGACGCTCGGTCAGGAGTGGTCCGGCTACGCCGTCATGCTCGCTGACAATCTGGCGCGTATCGACGACACGCTCAAGGGTGTCTACCGTCTCGCGCTGGGTGGCACGGCCGTTGGCACCGGGATCAACGCCGCGCCGGGCTTTGCAGAGGCCGTCGCCGCCGAGATCGCGCGCTTGACGGGCCTGCCCTTCGTCAGTGCGCCGAACAAGTTCGCAGTGCAGGGCGCGCACGACGCGCTGGTGCAGCTTTCCGGCACGCTGCGCACGCTCGCCGGCTCGCTCTACAAGATCGCAAACGACATCCGCCTGTTGTCCTGCGGTCCGCGCGCGGGCTTTGCCGAACTGACGATACCCGAGAACGAGCCCGGCTCGTCGATCATGCCGGGCAAGGTCAATCCGACGCAGGCTGAGGCGCTGACCATGATCGCCGTGCAGGTGATGGCGAACGACGTCGCCGTCGGGTTCGGCGGTGCCGGAGGCTTTTTGCAGATGAACGTCTACAAGCCGCTGATCATCCACAACATCGCGCAGTCCATCACCATTCTCACCGACGGCTGCACGAATTTCCGCACCTTCCTCGTCGAAGGTACCGAGCCGAACCGCAAGAAGATCCAGGAGTATGTCGAGAGGTCGCTGATGCTCGTGACGGCACTGGCTCCGGTGATCGGCTACGACAAGGCGTCGCGGATCGCGCATTACGCGATGGACAACGATCTCACGCTGAAGTCGGCGGCGCTGAAGCTCGGCTTCGTGACCGAGCCGGAGTTCGACCGCATCGTGGATCCCGCCAAGATGGTTAAGCCCTACGTTGCCGAGATCAAGGTGCCGCTGGCGATCGGCGCGAAAGCCGTTTGAAGGGAGCAAGAGCCATGATCCGGCGCGCACAATCTCGCTCGGGCAAAGCAGCAACAATGCAAGGAGAGACACAATGATCCGCTGTGTGCGTCTATGGACCGGCAAGGATAACAACTCGCATTTCGAGGACGGCTTTCTCGAGCTGGAGCCGGGCCAGCGTGGCGACTTCCTGACCGGCAAGATCGATGCCGTCAGCATCTCCTTCCAGGAGACGGAATCAGGCGGGGCCTTCGCCTGGCACACTGCGCCGATCCGGCAGCTCGTGATCACGCTGAGCGGTACACTCGATTTCCAGACGCGTGACGGCCACCACTTCCTGATCCACCCTGGCAACGTCCTGCTGGCCGAAGATACCGCAGGCTCCGGGCACAGCTGGAAATTGACCGACGATTCGTCCTGGCGCCGTGCCTACGTGATCCTGCGGCCTGGAGCGGACGTGCCGTTCCGCGCCAAAGCGCGGCAATCGGCGCGGGCGTGATCGAACCATCTAGAACAGCAATAGCCAACGAAGGAAAAAGCCATGTCAACAGCTTCCGACCGCGAAACCGACGTCGTCCTCATTGGCGCCGGCATCATGAGCGCGACCCTCGGTGTCTTTCTCAAGGAGCTCGAACCCTCGCTGTCGATCCAGACGTTCGAGATTCTCGGGGATTGCGCGCGGGAAAGCTCCGACTCCTGGAACAATGCCGGTACCGGCCATGCGGCAAACTGCGAGATGAACTACACGCCGCCGCGGCCCGACGGCAGCGTCGACATCTCCAAGGCGCTCCAGGTCAACGTCGAGTTCGATCTGTCCCGACAGTTTTGGTCCTACCTGATCGGGCGGGGAGCGATCGTGGATCCCAAGTCCTTCATTCATCCGGTGCCACACATGAGTTTTGTGCACGGCGCGGAGAACGTCGCGTTTCTCCGAAAGCGGTTCAAGGCGATGTCGGCCCATCATTGCTATGAGGGCATGGAGCATACCGAGGATCCCAGTCAGATCGCCGAATGGACGCCGCTGGTGATGGACGGAAGGAGTGGCGACGAACCGGTTGCCGCAACGCGGATCACCACCGGTACCGACGTCGACTACGGCGCGCTGACGCATCTGCTGATCGGGCATCTTGTCAGTCAGCCGGGCTGCGCGGTCCACTACAACAGCTGTGTCACCGGTCTTGACCGGGAGCAGGGCGGCCGGTGGCGGATCGAGGTACGGGACACCGCGAGCGGCGAGACGCGTTCGGTTCGCGCGAAATTCGTCTTCATCGGTGCCGGCGGCGGTGCGCTGCCGCTGCTGGAGAAATCCGGTATCCCGGAAGGACGCGGCTATGGCGGTTTTCCAGTCAGTGGGATCTGGCTGCGCTGCGATGATCCGGAGATCAACAAGCGACATCATGCCAAGGTCTACGGCAAGGCCGCGGTCGGATCCCCGCCGATGTCGGTGCCGCACCTCGACACGCGCGTGATCGGCGGCAAGCACTCGTTGCTGTTCGGCCCCTATGCGGGCTTCTCGAGCAAGTTCCTCAAGCACGGCTCGTTGCTGGATCTCTTCGAGTCCATTCGTCCCGCCAACGTCAAGCCGCTGCTTTCGGTGGCGCGGGACAATTTCGATCTCACCGAATATCTGGTCGGGCAGGTGCTGCAATCCGAGGGACACCGGCTCGCGGCGCTCGACGAATATTTCCCGAAGGCCGACCCGAAGGACTGGAGGCTGCAGGTCGCGGGCCAGCGTGTCCAGATCATCAAGCCCGATGTCAAGCGCGGCGGTCTGCTCGAGTTCGGGACCGAGCTCGTCGGCGCGAACGATCATTCTCTGGTCGCCCTTCTCGGCGCCTCGCCGGGTGCCTCCACCGCCGCCTTCATCGCGATCAGCGTGCTGGAGAAGTGCTTTGCCGGCGAGCTGACGGCGAGCGCCTGGCTGCCGAAGCTCAAGCAGATCGTCCCGTCCTATGGCGTGTCGCTGATCGACGACGCGGATTTCTGCCGCCAGATTCGCGCGGCGACGGCGAAGGTCCTCAAGGTCGACAACATTCCGCAGCCGGCGGCACGCGCGCCAATGGCCGCGAATCGGGCGTGAGCGAACGGGAGACTATCCGATGGATCCGACGGCACTCCTCCTGTCGCGGCTGCAATTCGCCTTCACCATCTCGTTCCACATCATCTTTCCGGCATTCACGATCGGGCTTGCCGCCTGGCTCACCGTGCTGGAAGCGATGCACCAGTCCAGTGGCAGGCCCGTCTACCGGACCCTGTTCGAGTTCTGGCTGAAGATCTTCGGCGCGGCATTCGGCATGGGCGTCGTATCGGGCGTGGTGATGGCGTTTCAGTTCGGGACGAACTGGAGCGTGCTCTCGAAGGTGTCGGGTCCGATCCAGGGCCCGCTTCTGTCCTATGAAACATTCACCGCCTTCATGCTGGAGGCGGGCTTCTTTGGCATCCTCATCTTCGGTCGTCCCCGGGTGCCGCCGTGGTTCTACCTGTTCTCGACCGCGATGGTCGCGCTCGGAACCGCGCTGTCGGCTTTCTGGATCATGGTCAACAACAGCTGGATGCAGGTGCCGACCGGCTACGTCCTGCAGAACGGCCAGTTCGTGCCTGATGACTGGGCGCAGATCATCTTCAATCGCGTGGTCTGGGTCCGATTTCCGCACATGCTGCTCGCGTCCTACCTGACCGGCGCATTCTGCGTGGCGGCGACCGGCGCGTGGTATCTGCTGCGGCGGACCTATCGCGCCGAGGCGCACGTGATGCTGCGGATGGGCCTTGCGCTCGCGGCGGTGCTGCTGCCGGCCCAGCTCTTCATCGGGCATCTCGTCGGCGACTATGTCCACGACTACCAGCCGGCCAAGTTCGCCGCGATCGAGGCACGCTGGCATGACGAGCAGCCGGCCTCGGAGGTGCTGATCGCAATTCCCGATTCGAGCACTGAATCGAACAAATTCGCGATTTCGATTCCCGTGCTCGGGAGCATCATCGGCAGCATGAGCCTGACGTCGAAGGAGGTCGGCCTGACCAGCTTCGCGCCGCAGGACCGGCCGCCGGTGGCGATCCCGTTCTTCGCTTTCCGCATCATGGTCGGCTGCGGTTTCGTGATGCTAGGGCTGGCCTGGCTCGGGACCTGGCTCGGCCTCAAGCATCGGCTCGATCGGAGCCGCCTGCTGCTGTGGGGCATCTTCCTCAGCTTCCCACTGCCCTGGATCGCGATCCTCACTGGCTGGTACACCGCGGAAGTGGGGCGCCAGCCGTGGACTATCTACGGCGTATTGCGCACTGCGGACGCCGTGACGCCGTTCCTGACCGCGTCGGCTGCGATGGCTTCCCTGATCCTGTTCGTCGCGGTCTACGCCTTCATCTTCTCGTTCGGGACGTATTACATCTATCGGCTGCTGCGTGCCGGCCCGGCGGGACCCGGCAGCAAGCCACTCCACGTTCCCGTGCCCAATCGGCCGATGTCGCTCGCCGATCAGGTGCCGGCCGCGCGCAGCTATCTCGAGGCGAGAGAATAGCCATGGTGATGTACTGGGTTGCCCTTCTTGCCATCAGCATTCTGATCTATCTCCTCCTCGACGGGTTCGATCTCGGCGTCGGCATGCTGTTCGGCGTGGCCGGCAGCGAGGCGAAGCGGGATGCCATGCTGAGCACGGTCGCTCCGGTCTGGGACGGCAATGAAACCTGGCTGATCGTCACGGGCGTGATCATGTGGGGCTCGTTCCCCGTGGTCTACGCCATGGTGATGTCGGCCTTCTATATCCCTGTCGTCGTAATGCTGCTCGGATTGATCCTGCGCGGCGTGGCCTTCGAGTTTCGCGGCAAGGCGCTCCGGTCGCGCTGTGTCTGGGACGTCAGCTTCGTCGCGGGCTCGTTTGCGGCCAGCTTCATGCAGGGCGCGATGGTCGGTGCTCTCGTCGAAGGACTTCAGTTCTCCAACGGCGATTATGCCGGCGGAACGTTCGGCTGGCTGACCGCCTTTTCCGCCCTGTGCGGGATCGGGCTCTGCTTCGGCTATTCGCTGCTCGGCGCCTGCTGGCTGGTGAGGAAGAGCGATGGCCCCGTTCGGAATGCCGCACGGCGCCAGATCCCGCCGCTGGCGATCGGCGTCCTGGTGTTCCTGGTCGTCGTCTTTGCGTATGCGCTTGCCGAACATCTTCCGATTCTGCGGCGCTGGACCGACCGGCCCTATCTGCTCGTGTTTCCCGCGATCGGCGCCGGCGCGGCCGCGATGCTGGCCAAGAGCATCCTCGTCCATGACGATTATTGGCCGTTCCATATGGTCGCGCTGATCTTCGTGGCGGCTTTCGCCACGCTCGCTCTGTCGTTCTGGCCCTACATGATTCCGTTCGTTGTCACGATTGACGAGGCCGCGGCGCCTCATGCAAGTCTCGCCTTCATGTTCTGGGGCGCCGGCCTGTTCGTATTTCCGCTGATGCTGCTCTATGTCGCCGTCGGTTATCGCGTCTTCCGCGGCAAGGCGGCGCCTGCGGCCGATCACTACTGACGGCTGCACGCTCGAAGTTGCAGCGGTCCGCCATGGACGAAAAGAAAGGCGCCGGCTTTGGCGCCTTCTCGTTCAGGCCCCCTTGTCAGAGGTCTGGTTCAGGATTTGGGCATGACGCCGGGGCTGTTGTCCGGCCATTGGGCGACCAGCTTCTCGTCGATGTTGAAATGTTGGACGACCAGCCTGGCGGGCGTGTGCGTCAGCCAGTTGGAAAGCGACACCTCCTCGTAGCGGGGCGCACGGAACACGCCGACGAACTGCAATTCGGTGTCCCCGACATTCTCGACATAATGGCCGAGATTGCGCCGGACATAGCCGATGTCGCCGGCCGAGAAATCCGTCGTCAGCGCGTTGGGGCCGGTGTCGAACACCGTCATCCACGCCTTGCCCTTGATATAGTACTGCCACTCGTCGGCGTTCGGATGCCAGTGCATCTCCCGGACTGCTCCCGGCGGCATCGTCACCAGCGCCGCGGCGACGGTGGTGGCCACCTTGAAGTTGCTGCTGTCGGCGACGCGGATGCTGCCGGCGGAACTCTCCTTTACCGGCGCCGAACTGCCGAGCGAATGGATGAACGGATAGGGCGGTGCTTCGGCATGCTTGGCGATTGCGGCACGATCGGCGGCGAGATCGCCGGGCACCGTGCCCTGAAAGATCCAGCGATTGTGCAGCGGGATCTTCGCGAACGCGTCAGCCGGGACGCCGAAATTCTTCGCCAACACTTCGGGCGGCGTATGGGCGAGCCAGTCCGTCACGAGCAGCGTGTTGAACTCATTGGCGTGGCCGTCGTCGAAACAGATTACGAATTCGCAGCCGTCGGGCCCCAGGCCCTGCAGCGAATGCGGCGCGCCCGGTGGGAAATACCAGAGGTCGCCGGCTTTGAGGTCGCCGACATAAGGGCGTCCTTGCGTGTCGAGCACGGTGATGCGGCAGCTGCCGTAGGTCATGATCGCCCATTCGGCCGCCTGATGCCAATGCAGCTCGCGGATGCCGCCGGCGGACAGCCGCATGTTGACGCCGGAGATCTCCTTCGAGATGGCGAAATCCTCGACGGTGACCTGCCGTGCCCAGCCGCCATTCTGGATGCGCCTCGGCGCATTGTTGAACGAGGCCCAATCCATCGGCAGGCCGCCAACATCGGTTGGCGGCGGGGTTTGCGCGGAGGGGAATTGCTTGGCCAATTCAGGATTTTGCGGACCGGGATCGGTCAGGCTTCCCGGGCTTTTGGCATTCACGGCCCCTTGCGGCGGCTCGTCCGGATTGCCGAAGGTTGCGGCCTGCGCGCTGGAACCGACCATGGCGGCGCCTGCCGCGGACATGGCCAGCAAATCACGTCTTGAGAACATATTGGGTCGCTCCTGAAAAATGTCGAAAGCCCTCCGTAGCGACGGGGCTCTGGCCGACAAATCTAGTTTCCGGTTGCCGTTTCTGCTTCCGCGAACGGTGCTCTTTTTGCCGGAATGCATGGCTGCTGCGGCCGGCCGCCCGGGACCGAACGTGTGCAATTGCGAAATTCGGCTTCGTTTTGAAAAGACGGCTCTGCCCGCGCGATCCTTAACTGAACCGGAGAATTGCCAGATCGAAAGATATCGAGATGACCACGAAATCGGTTCGGCCCTATCGTGAACCTGCCGGCGGCTGGGGCGCACTCAAGGCGCTCAGCGAGGCGCTTCTGGTGCAGCGGGCGCCGCTGAAGGGCGCAGCGACGCTGAGCCGGATGAATCAGCCGGAGGGCTTTGATTGCCCCGGCTGTGCCTGGCCCGATCCGAAGCACACCTCGTCTTTCGAATTTTGTGAGAACGGCGGCAAGGCGATCGCCTGGGAGACGACATCGAAGCGCTGCACGCCGGAATTCTTCGCCGAGCATACCGTCACGGAGCTCGCGAGCTGGAACGATTACGATCTCGAAATGGTCGGGCGGCTCACCCATCCGGTGGCTTACGACGCCGCATCCGACCGTTATCTCCCGGTGGAGTGGAGCGATGCATTCGACATGATCGGTCGCGAGCTTCGGGCCTTGCCGGATCCGAACATGGCGGAGTTCTACACGTCCGGGCGGACCTCGAACGAAGCCGCCTTCCTCTATCAGCTTTTCGTGCGCGAATACGGTACCAACAACTTCCCCGACTGCTCGAACATGTGCCACGAGGCGACCAGCGTCGGCCTGCCGTACTCGCTCGGCGTCGGCAAAGGCACCGTGCTGCTTGAGGATTTCGACAAGGCTGACTGCATCTTCATCTTCGGTCAGAATCCGGGCACCAACAGCCCGCGGATGATGACCAGCCTGCGCAATGCGGCACGCCGCGGCGCCTCCATAGTCTCGTTCAACCCGTTCCGTGAGCGGGCGCTGGAACGTTTCCAGGCACCGCAGAGCCCGGTCGAGATGATCACGCTGTCGTCGACGACGATCAGCTCAAAACTGCTCCAGGTGCGGGTCGGCGGCGACGTCGCCGTGCTCAAGGGAATCATGAAGATTCTGGTGGAAGCCGACGAGGCCGCTCGTGCCGCCGAGCACCCCGAGATCCTGGACTGGGATTTCATTCGCAGCCACACCGTCGGCGTTGAAGCGTTGATCGACGATCTCAAGCGCACGCAATGGCCGGACATCGAACGTCAGTCCGGCCTGACGCGCGAGGACATGGAATATGCGGCCGGCGCCTATATGAAGGCCGAGCGCGCCATCCTCGTCTACGGCATGGGCATCACCCAGCACTGGCGCGGCGCGAACAACGTCCAGCAGATCGCCAATCTCGCGCTGCTGCGCGGCAATGTCGGGCGCGAAGGCGCCGGCGTCTGTCCGGTTCGCGGTCATTCCAACGTGCAGGGCGATCGGACCGTGGGGATCACTGAGGTCCCCAAGGCGGATTTCCTCAAGCGCCTGGAGCAACGCTTCGGCTTCAAGCCTCCGGCCGCGCCGGGGCACAACGTGGTGACCGCGCTGGAGGCCATGATCCGCGGCGAGGTGAAGGCATTCTTCGCGATGGGCGGCAATTTCGCTGCGGCCATTCCGGACTGGCAGGCGACCCAGGCGGCGCTCGGCAAGCTCGATCTGACCGTCCACGTCTCGACCAAGCTCAACCGCAGCCATTTGATTCATGGCCGTGCCGCCCTGATCCTGCCGTGCCTCGGGCGCACCGAGATCGATGTGCAGGAATCCGGGCCGCAGTCGATCACGGTGGAGGATTCGATGTCGATGGTGCATGCGTCCGGCGGCCGGAACAAGCCGGCATCGGAGCATCTCCTCAGCGAGATCGCGATCGTCGCCGGCGTTGCCAAGGCGACGCTGGGCAAGCGCACGGTGGTCGATTGGGACGGCTTCGTGACTGATTACGACCGCATTCGCGATGCGATCGAGGCGGTGTTCCCCATCTTCCAGGGCTACAACGCCCGCATCCGCGTCCCAGGTGGCTTCCATCTCACCTCGACCGCGCGCGAGCGCATCTGGGCGACGCCGTCGGGCAAGGCAAACTTTTTGGTCTTCCCGGGCTGCGGCGAGGATCCGCCGCAGAACGATCCGGAGTCCCTGTGGCTCACCACCATCCGCAGCCACGACCAGTACAACACCACGCTCTACTCGCTGTCCGACCGTTATCGCGGCGTGTTCGGTCAGCGCGACGTGATTTTCCTCAACGAATACGAGCTGAGGAAGCGCGGGCTTGCCGACGGCGACCGCGTCGACCTGATCACTGCCTCGACCGACGGCGCCGAGCGGATCGTGCGCAACTTCCGCGTCGTGGCCTATTCCTTTCCGACCGGCTGCTGCGCGGCGTACTATCCGGAGACCAATCCGCTGGTGCCGCTCTATGCCCGTGATCCCCTGAGCTTCACGCCGTCATACAAGGGCGTCCCGATCCGCCTCGCGCGTTCGGCCGCTACCGGGGAATAGCAGCCGCGCCGGACGTCGCGATCACGTATCGGCCTGGAGATCGCAGCGCCGCGAATCCGCCGGCGAAACGGATATCGGCAGCGTGAACCAGAAGCGGGCGCCGCCATTCGCGCCATGGCCGTCGGCGCCGATCCGGCCTCCATGCGCTTCGACGATCGACCGGCAGATCGGCAATCCCATGCCCATTCCGCTCTCTTTGGTCGTGAAAAAGCTCTCAAACAGCCGGTCGACATGTTCGGCGGCGATGCCGGGACCGTTGTCTTCCACGGAGCAGTACAGCGTGGCCGCGTCCTGGATGACCGTGCTGATGATGATCCTGCGATCGTCATATCCCGCTTGCGTCATCGCCTGCACCGCGTTGATGGCCAGATTGACGATGACCTGCTGGAGTTGGGTACGATCACCGAGCACCTGCGGCGTGCCCGGATCAGGCCGGTGCAGGATCGTCACGCCGCGGGATTCCATCTCGTGTCGAAGGAACAAAAGCACTTCCCGAATGATCTCGTCGAACGATAGCAATGCCTGTTCGGGCGCTTTCCGCGAAGCCATCCCGTGAACGCGCGACACGATGTTCGCGGCGCGCTGGGTATCCACAACGATGTTCTCGATTGTTTTGCGGATCTCGACGATATCGGGCGCGGGCCTGTTCAGCCATCGCAGCCCGGCTGCGCCGTTGGTGGCGATCGCGGCCAGGGGCTGGTTGACTTCGTGGGCGATCGACGCGGTGAGTTCACCTAGCATCGAGACTCGCGCGGCATGCGCGAACTCAGCCTGTACTTGCTGGAGTTTCTGCTGGGCGCGAACACGCTGTGAGATGTCGATGGTGCCGACCAGGCTGACTTCGAGATCGTTGATGGGGCCGACCCGGGCCGTCGTGAAGAGAACGTCGACGACGCGGCCGTCCCACGTGACCATCCTGGTCTCTTCCTCGAAATTCGTCTCACCGCGGTAACGGGATTCCATGGCGCGCCGGAATGTATCGGGACGATCCGTCCAGGTCTCGGCCATGGAACGTCCGACATAGTCGCCGGCGCCGCCGCCGAACATCTGGATGGCCCGTTCGTTGGCCTCCTGAAACGAGAGCGCGTCCATGCAAGTTCGGAGGAATTCGGGATGGCTGTCGAAATAGGCGCCGAGATCCTTGACGCCTTCGGCGCGCAATTTCCGGAACAGCACGACCAGCCTGCTGGCATCGAGCTGCCGGAATGCGATCGGCATGCGGCTGAACAAATGGCGGTAGCGCTGCTCGCTCCGCTCCAGCTCGACATGGGCCTTCTTCAGGGCCGTGATGTCCATGATCGCGCCGACGAGCGTCAGCGAAGCGGCCAGAAAAGCGGCGAAAGCGATCGCCGTGAAATTGTCTCCGAGCAGTGAGCAGGCGAAGGACAGCAGGGTCAAAACAAGGCTGCCCCAAGCCCACAGGAGAATGCGATCCTGTATTGTCTGGATCGGCAGCACACGGCGCCACCATCGCTGGGGCTGTACGGGGTTAGAGCCATCCAGGCGTTCGAGCGTCATGCAAACGGTTTACCGCCCCGCCGAAGAGCGGTCTTCTGCGTTTTCGTCGACGCTTTGTCAAAACGCACGAATCCGAAATCGAGCCGGCATCATGCCGGCGGTGACCTGCTCAAGCGGATTCATGGCGCAATCCCGTATCTGCTTCGCTCGTGGATGGAGCGGATGTCTCGGTCGCCCGTGGCTTCCGCCCGGTCAGCCGGTTGCCGAGCCGGTCGAGATAGAGATAGACGACGGGCGTCGTGTAGAGCGTCAGGACCTGCGACAGCATCAGGCCACCGACGATCGTGTAGCCGAGCGGCTGGCGCAGCTCCGCGCCGGTGCCGGAGCCGACCATCAGCGGCACGCCGCCCAGCAGCGCCGCCATCGTCGTCATCAGGATCGGACGAAAGCGCAGCGTGCAGGCCTGGTAGATCGCCTCTTCGGGGCTGAGTCCGTGCTGGCGCTCCACCTCGAGGGCGAAATCGACCAGCATGATGCCGTTCTTCTTGACGATGCCGATCAGCAGGATGATGCCGATGATGGCGATGACGCTGAGATCCATGTGGACTGCCAGCAGCAGCAGGAGTGCGCCGATGCCGGCCGAAGGCAGCGTCGACAGGATCGTGATCGGGTGGATCAGGCTTTCATAGAGTACGCCGAGAATGATGTAGATCACGATTAGGGCGGCCCCGATCAGCAACGCCGTGCCTGACAGGGAGGATTGGAACGCCTGCGCGTTGCCCTGGAACGAGGTCGAGAGCGAGGCGGGCTTGCCGGTGCTCCTCTCGATATTCTGGATCGCCGTCACCGCATCGCCCAGTGCGATGCCGGGCTTCAGGTTGAACGAGATCGTCACCGAGGGAAACAGGCTCTGATGATTGATCAGGATCGGCGCGGGCTTGATGACGCTGTGAACCAGCGTGCTCAGGGGGACCTGCTGGCCGGTGGCCGAGTTCAGGTAGATGTCCTTTAGTGCCTCGGGGCCATACTGGAAACGCGGATCGACTTCCATCACGACATGGTACTGGTTCAGCGAGGTAAACATCGTGGAGACGATGCGCTGGCCGAACGCGTCGTCGAGGGCATTGTCGATCGTCGTGGGCAGGATACCGAAGCTCGATGCGACCTCGCGATTGACGGTGACCTCCAGCCTCGGGCCGGCATTGGCCTGGTCGCTCGCGACGTCGGTGATGAGGTCGAGCGCGCGGAGTTTTGCCAGGAAGGTCGCCGACCAGTTGGTGAGCTCGTTGGAATCTGCGTCCGTCAGTGTGTACTGATACTGCGTCTTCGACAGCCGTGCGCCGATGGTGATGTCCTGTGCGGCCTGCATGTAAAGCCTGATGCCCTGGATGTGGGCCAGCCGGGGCCCCAGCCGCGCGATCACCTGATCGGCGCTGGCCTTGCGCTCGGGCTTCGGCTTCAGGACGATGAAGATGCGTCCCTGGTTGAGCGTTGCGGTCGGGCCGCCCGGGCCGATATAACTCGCCACCGACTGGACCGCCGGATCCTTTGAGAGGATGTCGACGATCGCCTGCTGGCGCTCCGACATGGCGGGGAAGGATATGTCCTGTGCGGCCTCGGTGATGCCGACGATCTGGCCGGTGTCCTGTTGCGGGAAGAAGCCTTTTGGAATGATCACGTACAGATAGCCGGTCAGCGCAACGGTCGAGAGCATCACGAGCAGGGTCGCGAAGCGATGGCGCAGCACGATTCGCAGGCCCCTCGCATAGAGCGAAAGCAGTGCATCGAAACCGCGTTCGAAGACGAGATAGAGCCGGCCGTGCCTCTTCCGCGGGTCGTGCTTCAGGAGCCGCGCGCACATCATCGGCGTCAGTGTGAGCGAGATGACCAGTGACAGCAGCAGCGCGGCGGTGATGGTGATGGCGAATTCCTGGAATAGCTTTCCGACGTAACCGCCCATCAGGAACAGCGGGATGAACACCGCGATCAGCGACAGGGTGATGGAGACGATCGTGAAGCCGATCTCGCCGGAGCCCTTGAGCGCGGCCTCCATCGGCGTCATGCCCTGCTCGAGATGGCGCACGATGTTCTCGATCACGACGACTGCATCGTCGACCACGAAGCCCACCGCGATCGAGAGCGCCATCAGCGAGAGGTTGTCCAGGCTGTATCCAACCACGTAAAGCACCGCGAACGTGCCGACCAGCGACAGGGGAACCGTGATCGCCGGGATGATGGTGGCCCAGAAATTCCGCAGAAACAGGAATATGACCATCACCACGAGTGCGACCGTCAGCAACAGCGTGAATTGAACGTCGGAGACTGCGGCGCGGATGGTGGCGGTCCGGTCGGCGGCGATCGTCACCTTGATCGCCGGTGGAACGGAGGCCTGCAGTTGCGGCAGCAGCTTCTTGATGCGGTCGACGGTCTCGATGACGTTGGCGCCGGGGACGCGCTGGACCGCCAGGATGATGGCGGGATCCCTGCCGTACCAGCCAGCCAGGAGGTCATTCTCGGGCCCCTCGATCGCCGTGCCGATGTCGCGTATCCGCACCGGCGAACCGTTGCGATAGGCGATGATGAGGTCTTCATAGGCGGATGGCTTGAGCAACTGATCGTTGGTGTTCAGCGTATATGTAACGCGCGGGCTGTTGAGCGTGCCCTTGGGCAGGTCGACATTGGCGCCGGCGATCACGCTGCGGACGTCTTCAAGGCCGATGCCGCGGGCGGCAAGCGCCTGCGGATTGACGCGAACACGGATCGCGGGCTTCTGCTGGCCGCCGATGCCGACGAGGCCAACGCCCGGCACCTGCGAGATCTTCGGCAGCAGAATGTTTTCCGCATAGGCGTCGACCGTGGTCAGCGGCAGCGAGTCCGACGTCAGCGCGATCAACATGATCGGCGTCTCGGCCGGGTTCACCTTCCGGATCGTCGGAGGGTAGGGGATATTCGGCGGCAGGAAGGGGCTCGCCGCATTGATCGCGGCCAGCACGTCCACCGCCGCACTGTCCACCGTGCGCGACAGCTCGAATTGCACTGTGAGCAGGGCCACGCCAAGCGCACTGGACGAGGTGAGCTGTGTGATACCGGGAATCTGGCTGAGCTGCTGCTCGAGCGGCGTGGCCAGTGACGAGGCGATCGTGCCGGGATCAGCGCCGGGTAGTTGCGCCGAGATCTGGATGGTCGGGTAGTTGACGTTCGGCAGCGCGCCGACCGGCAGCAGGGGATAAGCCGCAACGCCGCACAGCAGCAAGCCCGCCATCAGCAGAGCGGTTGCGATCGGCCGCAGGATGAAGGGCGCGGAGAGGTTCATGGGATTGCGTCCTGCACGGCGCTTTGCAGGTCGGCTTCGCGCGCCGCCTTGCCGTGCAGCTCGCGAACGCGACTGCCTTCCGCGAGCCGGTACTGGCCGTCGATCACGACAACGTCACCTGATTTCAGCCCCTGGTCGATCAGGGCCTTGCCATCGCGGATCTGTACGACGTGAACGGGACGCAAGGCGGCCGTCTGGCCGTCGGTCACGACATAGACATAGGTGCCGTTCGGGCCCTGCTGCACGGCCGAGCCGGCGACAGTGAGCGCATCCTTCTGAATCTCGAGCAGCAGGCGCGCATTCACTAGCTGGCCCGGCCACAGCCGGTGCTCATGGTTCGGGAACACGGCCTTGAGCTGGACGGTGCCGGTCGTTCCTGCGATTTCGTTGCTGACCAGCAGCAGCGTGCCTTCGTCGAGCTTCGTTTTGTTGTCCTGGCTGTAGGCGACGACCTTCAGGGAGCCCTTTGCGGCGTGCTCCTGAATTATGGGCAGGGCTGCCTGCGGCAGGGTGAACAGCAGCGAGATCGGCTCGATCTGGGTGACGACGACGAGGCCGTTGGCATCGGTCGGATGAATGACATTGCCGACATCGATCTGGCGAACGCCGGTGATGCCGGGAACGGCCGACGACAGGCGGGTATAGCTGAGCTGGACGTTCGCCTCGTCGATCTGGGCCTGGTCCGCCTTCACGGCGGCCTTGAGCTGCGCCACCTGCGCCGTCTGCGTCTCGATCAGTTGCGGGGTCGCATAGCCCTTGTCCCCGAGCTGATTGTAGCGGGAGAGATTGGCCTCGGCGTTCGTGAGTTGCGCCTGGTCCCTGTCGCGATTGGCCGTGAGCTGCTCGATCTGCGCTTCGTAAGGACGCGGGTCGATCTGGGCCAGGAGATCGCCGGCCTTGACGGTCTGTCCTTCCGTGAAGGCGATCTTGACGATCTGCCCCTGGATCTGGCTGCGCACGACGTCGGTGTTGTAGGCGATCACCGTGCCGATGCCGCGCAGATAGATCGGAACGTCCTTGCCCGTGACCGTGGCGGCGACCACCGGCACGCCAGCGGCCACGGGTGCGGCTGCCACGCCCGGCGTGCGGTCGGTGCCGAAGAACCAGAATCCGGCGCCGACCATGACCGCAACGAGAGTAACAAGCGCAATGGTGAGGTTCCGTTTCACGGTGATGATCCTCCTTGATTTTAGGGATTGCCGGAGCCGTCGATCGAGGTCGTGCCGTTCGTGGACGTGGGGCCGAGCACCGGCACGGACGGACTGATTCCGGCGCCGCCGATCTCGGTGGATCCCAGCGGAATCCCGACGCGGCCGACAGTCGATATCGAGGGCAAGGGCGAAACGGCCACAGTGTTGCCGGCGCAATTGGTCGAATAGGTGCCGGACAATCCGCCGCCGTCGAACAATGCTCCCGTCGACGAGGCATTGCCCGATCCGGCGCACCCCATCGTGCTTTGCACAGGATTGATCGGGGAAATGCCGGGGGTCGCGATTTCGGTCGATCCCAGCGGGATGCCCACCGGCCGCGTGGATTGCGGGTTGAGGGGTGACGTCGCAAGCATGCCCGTAGGCGGCTGCATGCCCGGCACCGTTGTTTGCGCGATGGCCGCAGCCGGGACCAGCCACAGTATGGCGGTCGCAAGCATCACACCGTTATATGTTGAATGCTGTTGTCGCATGGATGAAAGCTCCGGCTACTGCGATCGAACAATAGGAAGCCGCGCGAGCGCGGGTATTTCCAGAACGCACGTCCTGCTGCTCGGCTGCACGACGGCGAGGCGCTTCGTGCGCCGCATTCGCTCTCGCGCGACCATTTTGGCGGGCCGCCTCGTCGTCGACCCTGAAAGTGCTTTCGCTATCTCAGAATGGCCCGCGCGTGCGCGATCTCCCGGCCGCACGCGGCGATGTCGCCGGTGCGACCGGCGGCGCGCGCGCGATCGAGCGAATCGAGCGCGTCGGTGAGATCGGTGCCGTTGCTACCTGCTGCTTCAGCGAGCGAGCGCGGCGTGGGTTGATGGCTGCGTAGCGCGTCGAGGCTCTCTGGCTGCCAGCCGTGGGAGTCCGCGTCCTTTTCAATGGCCAGATCGAGCCGGGTTTGGGTTTGCGCGATGTCGTCCGCGCAGGTCGCGGCATGGGCAGGTAGTGTTGCGCATAGCAGGATGAAGAAAGCGATCCGGCATTTCGCGATGGATGTCATTGTTCGGTCCTATGCTTGGATTTCGAGCGACGTCAGGAACGTTGTCGTGAATGACAGAGCGCGTATCGATCGTCTTTCGTGTATGAACGCCGGCCGTTCACGCTTGAGAGAGATCATGTGAATACCAGTGTGCATGACGTGGACCATGCTCTTAAGATGCATCTCTCAACCCCGCCGCGTTTGGGGAAGCGCGAGTGGTGGTCGTCCCGGCGTGCGAAGTGGCAAGGACAGTTGTTTGCGGAAATACGCCAGCAAGGCTCGAAACTAGTGTCGCGTCATTCCAACCCGGAGTGATCCCGAGATGAAACACCTCAACGCTAGCCTCGCCTTTGCCGCCGCCGTTTCGCTATTCTCGACCGTCGCCCCGGCGCGCGCGGAACCGCTAAAGAACATCGTGCTGGTGCACGGTGCCTGGGTGGATGGGTCCGGCTGGAAGCCGGTCTACGAGATCCTGACCAGGGAAGGCTTCCGCGTCACCATGGTGCAGGAGCCCGAGACCTCGTTCGCCGACGACGTCACTGCGGCCAAGCGCATTCTCGATCTGCAGGATGGCCCGACGCTTCTCGTCGGTCACAGCTACGGTGGCTCGATCATCACCGAGGCCGGCGTTCACCCCAACGTCGTTGGTCTTGTCTACGTCGCCGCACATGCGCCTGACGTCGGAGAGGACGAATCGGCGCTGGGCAAGAAGACGCCGAGCGTCCTCGGGAAGACCGAAGGCGTCATCAAGGTGACGCCCGACAAGTTCACCTATCTCGATCCCGTGCAATTCCCGAAACTGTTCGCGCCGGATCTGCCGCGCGAGCGGGCCGAGTTCGTCGCGCGCTCGCAGGTCCCGGCCGCGACCCAGGTCTTCAGCACGCCGCTGAAGGCGGCGGCGTGGAAGACCAAGCCGAGCTGGGGCATCGTCGCCGGCAACGACCAGATCATCAGTCCGGATCTGGAGCGTTGGTACTACGAGCGCGCCAAGAGCCAGACCACCGTGATCCCGGGCGCCAGCCACTCGGTGTACGAGTCGCGTCCGAAGGAAGTGGCGGCGGTCATCACCCGCGCCGCGCGCAGTATCCAGCCGCCGGTTACGCGCTGATCACCCTTCGCTGGTCCTGACGCACGGACGACCGGCAGAAGGAAGGACGGCGGGAGTTACAACCCTCCCGCCGTCCCGACTGTCCCAAAATTCACGAATGCAATCGAAGAAGCGCTGATGCTTCTGTGCGGCGCCGGTCTGAGGGAATGACGGTCATGACGAGCTGGCAGAACAATCGAGCCGCGCGCGATGCGCGCATTGCGGCGGGAGCTGGCCTTGCCCGCGGCAAGATCGTCGAAGCGCACGACGTGACGCGCCTGCTGGAGGCCGTGATCCGGTCGGGCGACCGGGTTTGCCTGGAGGGCGACAACCAGAAGCAGGCGGATCTCTTGAGCCGCGCGCTGCTGGCGGTCGATCTCTCCAAGGTCAACGATCTGCATATGGTGCAGTCGGGTGTCGTTCTCCCCGAACATCTGGACCTCTTCGACCGCGGCGTTGCGAAGCGGCTGGACTATGCCTATTCCGGGCCGCAATCGGCACGCATTGCGCGCATGCTGTTCGGCGGCAAGATCGAGCTGGGCGCGGTTCACACCTATCTCGAGCTGTTCGCCCGCTACTTCATTGACCTCACGCCGCACGTCGCGCTGATTGCAGCAGTCAGCGCGGACCGCGACGGAAATCTCTACACCGGCCCGAACACCGAGGACACGCCCACCGTCGTGGAGGCGACGGCGTTCAAGGACGGTGTCGTGATCGCCCAGGTCAACGAGATCGTCGAGACCGTGCCGCGGGTCGATATCCCGGCCGACCGGGTCCACTTCATCGTCAGGGCCGAAAAGCCGTTCTTCGTCGAGCCGCTGTTCACGCGCGATCCGGCTGCGATCACGGAAGGCCAGATACTGACGGCGATGCTCGCGATCAAGGCGGTCTATGCACCTTATGGCGTCCAGCGGCTCAATCACGGCATCGGCTTCAGCACGGCCGCGATCGAGCTGTTGCTGCCGACATTCGGCGAGAGGCTGGGGCTGAAGGGCAGGATCGCGACCCACTTCGCGCTGAATCCGCATCCCGCGCTCATTCCCGCAATCGAGTCCGGCTGGGTGCGGCAGATCCACTCGTTCGGGTCGGAGGTCGGCATGGACGATTACATCCGCGCCCGCTCCGACATCTACTTCACCGGTTCCGACGGTTCATTGCGCTCCAACCGCGCCTTCTGTCAGACCGCCGGGCTCTATGCCTGCGACATGTTCATCGGCTCCACGCTGCAGATCGATCTGCAAGGTAATTCGTCGACCGTCACCACCTCGCGCATTGCAGGCTTCGGCGGCGCCCCGAACATGGGGGCGGATGCCCGTGGGCGGCGTCATCCGAGTGAGCCCTGGCTGAAGGCCGGAGCGGAGGCCGATCCGGACGGCACGGCGCTGATGCGCCGTGGCCGCAAGCTGGTCGTGCAGATCGGCGAGACGTTCGGCGACAAGAACGTGCCGCTGTTCGTCGAGGAGCTCGATGCGATCGAGCTCGCCGAGAAGCTGAAGCTCGATCTCGCGCCGGTCATGATCTACGGCGACGACGTCACGCACATCGTCACCGAAGAGGGCGTCGCGAACCTGTTGCTGTGCCGCACCGCGCAGGAGCGCGAGCAGGCCATTCGCGGCGTTGCCGGCTATACCGATGTCGGCCGTCGGCGGGACCGCGGCATGGTCTCGCGCTTGCGCGAGCGCGGCGTGATCCGCCGGCCGGAGGATCTCGGCATCAATCCGCTCGATGCGAATCGCAGCCTGCTGGCGGCGCGCTCGATCAAGGATCTCGTGCGCTGGTCAGGCGGCTTGTACGCACCTCCGTCGAAATTCAGGAACTGGTGAGGACCCGCCATGGAAGATCTCAGCTTTCGACATCCGGTCCGCTCCCGCGCGGACGGCGCCAGGCGAAGCGCGATTGTCGGCGTGGTCGCCTCGGGCAACCTCGAGGTGCTGGTGGAGCGTGTGCTGCCGGACGCGGAATGCGCCATCGAGATCAAGACCGCGGCGGTCGGTTTCGGCGAGGTCTGGAGTGCGGTGATCGGCGATTTCGTCGAGCGCTATTCACCCGGCGGGCTGAAGTTCTCGATCAATGACGGCGGCGCGCGTCCCGATACCGTCTCGCTTCGGCTGGCGCAGGCGGTGCGATTGATAGCGGAGAACGACCAATGACCGCGCAATTCAAGGACATCGCCCCGGCCGAACGGGCCCGCAGCACCAGCTTCTACGAGGCGTCGGCCCGCACGCGGCTGGAGCTGCTGCTCGATGCCGGCAGCTTCGTCGAGTTCATCGGGCCGGAGCAGCGCGAGGTCAGCCTGCATCTGAAGATCTTCGATCTACCCGAGCAGTTCGACGATGGCATCGTCGTCGGTCACGGCCGCCTCGATTGCTCGCCCGTGTTCGTCGCCGCGCAAGAGGGCCGTTTCATGGGCGGCGCCTTCGGCGAGGTGCACGGCGCCAAGCTGACTGGGCTGCTCCGCGCCGCGCGCCAGATCGGCTCGATTCCTGTGCTGATCCTGTTCGATACCGGCGGCGTCCGGTTGCAGGAAGCCAATGCCGGCGAGCTTGCCATCGCCGAGATCATGCGCGCCGCGATGGAGGCGCGTAGCGCCGGCGTGAAGGTCATCGGTCTGATCGGCGGCAGGTCCGGATGCTATGGCGGCGGCGGCCTGATCGCAGGCTGTTGCTCCGCGCTCGCCGTCTCCGAGCCGGGGCGCATCGCGGTGTCGGGCCCGGAAGTCATCGAGACCAATCGCGGCGTTGAGGAATTCGACTCCCGCGATCGCGCTTTGGTCTGGCGGACCATGGGCGGCAAGCATCGCCGTCTGCTCGGCGCCGCCGATGGATTCGCCGACGACAATGTGCAGGATTTTCGCGAGGCCGCGCTGGAACTGCTCGGCCTGGTCGGACCTTTCGGTCTCAACAGGTTGAAGGCCGAACAGGAGCGGCTTGCCGGCCGGCTGCGCAGCTTCGGTGCCTGCGCGGATGCCGTCGACATCTGGACGGTGGAAGGCATCGCGGATGCTCAAGCCGTTCCCGAGCTGCCGGCCGATGAGTTCATTGCCCTTGCCAACCGGATCGGGAGGACCAGCCGTGACGCTCGATGATATTATCGCCTCGCTCTTTCCCGACGGCCACGAGGTGAGGCGCGACAAGGGCGTCATCCTCGGCTCGGCGACGATGCGATCCGGTGGCCGGATGCTCGTGCTTGGCGTTGCAGACCGGACTGCGCTGGGCGTCGACGAGGCGATCAGATTGTCAGGCCATGTCCTGGAGTCGATCGGCCGGAATTCCGGTCCGATCCTGGTGCTGGTCGACAGCGACAGCCAGCGCATGAGCAAGCGCGACGAGCTGCTCGGGCTGAATGAATTTCTCGCGCATCTGGCGAAGGTGCTGATCCATGCGGACATGAACGGTCGCCCGACCATCGGCCTCCTGTACGGTCATTCGGCGGCGGGTGCCCTGCTTGCGACAGGCCTTGCAACGCGCGTGCTGGTCGGATTGCCCGGGGCCGATCCCGCGGTGATGGACCTGCCGTCGATGGCGAAGGTCACCAAGCTGTCGATGGAGGCGCTGCAGGAGAAGGCGAAGTCGACGCCGGTGTTCGCGCCGGGCCTGTCCAATCTTGCGCAGATGGGCGCCGTTCACATGACATGGAGCAATGCCGGTTCG
The DNA here is from genome assembly GCF_040548035.1 of Bradyrhizobium sp. LB8.2. Lineage (NCBI taxonomy): Bacteria > Pseudomonadati > Pseudomonadota > Alphaproteobacteria > Hyphomicrobiales > Nitrobacteraceae > Bradyrhizobium > Bradyrhizobium sp. LB8.2. Next base: position 30,737 of record NZ_JBEPQV010000048.1, read on the forward strand.
CTCGCCGACCAGCTGGAGGCGTTGCTCGCCGACATGCCGGCCGCGCAGGACCGGCGGGATGCGCTCGGCAAGGAGCGTGGCGGCCGGCTCAAGGCCGCCGAGATTGCGGAGCGTGTTCGTGACCTGGCCCTGCAAGCACGGTGAGCATCCACCGGGTCGTCATGACCTCGTCTTCGTCAGCCCCGCGGGATGGCGCGCGATGCTGGACGCGCGCGACGATCTCGCAGCCGTTTCCCTTCTCGCGCGCTGGCCCAAAATGCGATGGCCGACGATCAGGCGTCGCGCTTTGCCATGCGAGGCAGGCGGCCTCGCGCTGGGCCTGCCCTTGCCGCCCTCGGCCGGCAAGAAACGGATCTGCCTTATGGTTGATATCGACCACGTCGCCTCGGTCGCGAGGCCGCCATTGTTGCGGCAGGCGCGGGCTTACGCGCCGCGCAACTGGTGGCCGACGCTCGACCGGCTCGACAGGCTGGCGCTTCGCCATGCGGTGGACGCGCGCGTCTTCGGCAGCCTGGCCTGGCAGTCGTTGACCGGGCTCGACTACGTCACCGGTCGTTCCGACCTCGATGTCCTGTTCGAGTTTCAAGGTGAAACCGACATCGATCGTTTCGTTGCCGAAGTCGCCGCGGTCGAGACTGGCGCGCCGATGCGGCTTGATGGCGAGCTGATGGGCGCCGACGGCGCCGCGGTCAACTGGCGCGAATTCCACGGCGGCGCGGGCGAGCTTCTGGTCAAGAGCATCGAGCGGGTGGTCTTGCTCGGCAGGCAGCAATTCATTTCGAGAGCTAGGGGATCATGATCACCACGGCTGCAAGAGGCGTGGAACGGCCGGTTCTGCGCCGGGCGCAGATCGGGCCCGATGTCTCCGCGGTCGGCGCTGTCGCCGCCGATTGCCTCGTCCAGGAGCTCGAAACCTGGCCGAAGCCGGGGCTCGTGAGCCATGTCGACAATGGCAGTCACGACGACATGGATGCGGCCACGTTTCGTCGCAGCGCCGCGGCCATCGGACCCTATCTGCAACGCCTGGCCGATGCGGGCGCGCATGGCTGCGGCATGGGGCGGCTTCGCATCATCGGCCTTGAAGCGGAGCGCGCCATGCTGGCGGCGACTGCGGGGGTCAACACGCACCGTGGCGCAATCTTCGGGCTCGGCCTGCTGTGCGCGGCGGCTGGTGCGAGAGCCGGCGGGTTGGTCGATCCCGGGCTACCGCTTGGCGCTATCGTGGCGCGCCTGTGGGGCGACAGCATACTCGATGGTCCAGTGCTGCTGCACAGTCACGGCAGCGTGGCCCGCCGCCGCTTTCGCGCGGGCGGTGCGCGCATCGAGGCCGCGACGGGATTTCCCAGCGTGTACCGGATCGGCTTGCCGTCCCTGCGCAGAGCAACGTCTGTCGTGCCGCAGGATGTGGAAGCCGCTCGGGTCGAAGCGTGCTTCGCCCTGATCGCATCCGTCGAAGACACCAATCTTCTACATCGCGGCGGGCTCGACGGCCTCCGCTTCGCGCATGACGACGCGCGGAGCTTCATCGCTTCAGGCGGCGTCCGCGCGCCCGGCTGGCGTGCGCGGGCGCAATCGATCCACGAAAGCTTCGTCGCCCGCCGTCTCAGCCCGGGTGGATCGGCCGACCTGCTCGCAATGACGCTCTTCGTCGACGCCCACGAAAGGCCGGTTCCATGATGTCTAACGCAATCCTGATGGCGCTGGTGCCGGTCTTCTTCGTTCTATTGCTGGGATATGCCGCCGGAAAATTTCATATCGTCGACAATCTTCACGTCGACGCCCTCAACGCACTCGTGATGGATTTTGCGTTGCCGGCCTCGCTGTTCGCCGCGACCGCCTCGGCGTCGCGCCGCGAGATGATCGAGCAGATCCCGCTCTTCCTGGTGCTCGGCGTGACGATGCTGCTGCTCTATCTCGCCTGGTATTTTGCCGCACGTGGATTCTCCAAGGTCTCCCGGTCGGAAGCATCGTTACAGGCGTTGACGATCGGCTTTCCGAATCTCGCCGGCGTGGGCCTTCCGATCATGACGTCGGTCGTGGGGCCGGCCGGCACTGTCCCGGTTGCCGTTGCATTGGCGGCGGGCTCGATTCTCATCAGTCCGCTAACGTTGATCATCGCGGAAATGGGCGCCGCCAAGGCTCGCGGCGAGCAAATGGCGACGCTGCAGGCCCTGACGGCAATCCGGCGTGCGATCACCAAACCGGTGGTGCTCGCGCCCGGGCTTGGCATCCTGTTCTCGTTGTCGGATGTGAGCCTCGACGCGCTTGCGCATGCGAGCCTCGCGCTGATCGGAAGTTCGGCCGCCGGCGTCGCCCTGTTCCTCACAGGAGCCATTCTGTCGGCGCAGTCGTTTCGGCTGGATTGGAAGATCACCCCTGCAACGGTGGCCTCGGACATCGGGCGCCCGCTGTTGGCGGTTGCGGTCATTTGCGTCATTCCGATCACGCAGGATGCTGCGAAAACGGCTATTCTGCTCGCCGCCATCCCCTCGGGCTTTTTTGGAATCTTATTCGCAGTCAACTACCGGCTGGATTCCGCAAGGGCAGGGTCCATGGTCATCGCCAGCACCGGATTCAGCGCCGTGACCCTGGCGATCGCGATCGCGCTGCTCTTTCCTCATTAGGCCGGGACCATGACGCTTGCGATCCTTTGCGCGGGGCAAGGCAGGCAGCATCGGGACATGTTCGCTCTCACGGGCGATGCGCCGGAAGCCGCGCAGCTGTTTGGGCACGCGGCCGCATTGCTCGGCGGCAGGGATCCGCGCGATTTGGTGCGCGGCGAAGCCGATGAGGCCATGCATCGCAACCGTGCCGGCCAGATTCTCTGCACCTTGCAGTCGCTCGCTGCGGCGCGCGCGCTCGCGGAGGTCATCCCACATGGCGTCATCATTGCCGGCTATAGCGTCGGCGAGGTCGCCGCCTGGGGTGTGGGCGGCTTGTTCGATGCTACCACCACACTCGATCTCGTGGCGCGCCGCGCAGAGGCCATGGATGCGGCTACGCGCGCGGGCGACGGGCTGATCTTCGTCCGCGGCCTTTCGCGAGACGCGATCGGTCGCCTTTGCGAGTGCCACGGCGCAGCGATCGCCATCGTCAATCCGGGCGACGCCTTTGTCATCGGCGGCGGCCGTGAGGCGCTGAGCGGGATTGCCATCGACGCGCGGGCCATGCACGCCGCAAGGATCGTCACGTTACCGGTCGAGGTCGCCTCCCACACCAAACGGCTCGCCGCGGCGTCCGCCGTCTTTCGTGAAACCTTGCGCCTGGCACCGGTGGTCTTCCCGCCGAGGACCGGTGCGCGCATTCTGAGCGGAATAGATGCCAGTCCGGTCGTCTCGGCCGAGAGCGGTCTCGACAAGCTTGCCGCACAGATCTCGTACACCGTGCAGTGGGCAGATTGCCTGCAAGCCTGTGTCGAAGCGGGTGCAACGGGTTTTCTCGATCTGGGGCCGGGACATGCGCTGAGCAGCATGGCCGCGGAAATCGCGGCCGGACTTCCGGCTCGCTCTCTGGATGATTTCAGGAGTCTTCAGGGCGTCCGCGCCTGGGTTGCGCCTCACCTGAGCGCCTAAACGCGACAAGAGAGACGATGCCGTCGATCGCGTCGTCGAAAAAGAGGGGCCGTCCTTGGGGGGAGGACGGCCCCAAAATGCTCGTATGCCCAGGGAGGAGAAAGGCTCGAGCCGTGACTTGGGGGTCTCAGTCACCTAACACGCGCAGCATCGCCAATCCCGCGGCCGAAGTATTTCACGAACCCCGGCTGTTTCTCATTTCGCAGGATTCACGTGAAGTCCGCGGGCAGCACGCAAGACACGGCCTTGCAGGTCGAAGCCAGATCGCTGCCGGCGAATCTGGAGGGAGCCGACGCGTTCCGGCTGGCGCATCGCCAGCGCGCGGGAGTTTCGCCCGTGATCCGCCTGAAGACGGTCGAGAAATGCGCCTGCGTGCAAAAGCCGACGATCAGCGCCACCTCGGCCAGGGCCGTTTCGGAATTCGATAGCAGCGATTTCGCACGCTCGATGCGCTGATGCAGCAGGTATTCCCGCGGTCGGTATCCAGTGGCGGCGCGAAACTGCGCCGCGAAGTGCATCCGGGACAGTCCCGCGACCTTGGCAAGCTCGGACAGGGTGATGCAGTGGTCGAAGTGCGTCCCGACATACTCTTCGATGCGCCGCAGCCGCCATTTCGGTAACGCATTGACTTTCGCGTGCGGGAATTCGCGCCGGGCAATGTGCATTGCCAGCGTCTGGCCGATGCAGCGCGCAAATTCCCGGTCGGCCCAATGGCCGCGTTCGGTCAGCGCTTTCGCAAGCTGCTCGGCGAACGAGTCGCGGAGCAGGATGAGGTCGTTGAGATCTTCGGCCGAAGCAGGTCCTACTCCAGGTCGAGGCGGAAAATAGCGGTTGGCAGAGACATGGAAGTGCAGGAAATCGCACGGCGCGTAGAACTGCGCACTGAGCTGCTGCGACGGTGCGCCGATATACAGCGTGCCTGCCGGCATGACGCCGTCGAAGATGGTGTGACGGCCTCTGGTCAGTTTGACGCGTGTGGTCTTTAAGGCGATGGCCAGGAAGTATCGGTCGCAAGGTGTCCGGGCTTCTTCGTGCCTTCTGACCGTTTGCGCAGCAGGAGACCGTCGGTTTGGGAAAACATGCTGGCGATCGCGATCGATGCCGCCACGCCGATGCCGGTTGCAAGCAGCCGGTAGCCGGCCTTTTCCATGCCTTGACCGCGCGTGGGCAGTGCCAGGATCACTACGGTGAGGGCTGACGACGAGGGCGATTCAAGCTCGAGCCAGAAGCTCACATAGAGCGCGAGAAGCATCGCGAGCCACACCCGCAGCGCAAAGGCCCAGCAGCTCGCCGGAAACCCGGCGAAGACCAACGGGCGCGCCTCGGCGGCAGCATCGGCATTGATTTGCATCGCGCGAGATCCTCCCGGCAGAGCGGTCGGCGCTGCCAATGTCGTGATACGCCTCCGAGTATGAGATGTGCCGGGTTCGCCGGTATTTCCGGTTCACCAATCTGGTTGCCGGAATGCACGTTGGGTCGCGAGAAAAGGGCTGTCGTCCGCTCAGCCGCGGGCCGGACTATTGCGGCCGTGGCCCGCCAGCGCCTCTTCGAGGCAGCGGATGATTTCGTCGCCGCTGGAGGGCTTGCCGAGAAAGCAATGCGCGCCTGCCGCCATCACGCGCTGACGCACGGATTCGCTCGGAAACGCCGTCATGAAGATGATCGGGAAATTGCGGCCTGCGGCAACCAGCCGGGCCTGCAGCTCATCGCCGGTGATGACAGGCATCTGGACGTCGGCGATCATGCATGCCGGATCGTCTCCTGGCGCCTTCCGCAGGAAGTCCATGCCGTTTTCGTAGGCCTGCGCCTCATAGCCGACCGAACGCACGAGGCTCGCCAGCGACGCGCGAACGCCTTCGTCGTCGTCCACGATCGCAATCACCGGGGTCTTGGCCATGGGCGCACAATCCTGACCGCGGTGTTCCGCAAGGAGAGCATCTCCCTTTGCGCGGCCGATGAGGCTTTATGCACCCGGGGCAGTCCCGCCGGAATTATACTCAGGTTTGGTCCGTAGTCCTGCGGGTCTGGGACACTCCGAGCGCCTCGGCCTTACGAACGAGGTCGGCGAACGACCGGACCCCCATTTTGCGCATGACGTTCCCCCGGTGGATCTTGACCGTGATCTCGCTGAGGCCGATCAGGGCGGCGACCTGCTTATTCATCAGGCCGGCGGTGACATGGCCCATCACCTCGCGCTCGCGCGCCGTCAGGGTCTCGTACTGGGCGCGGATGTCCTCCTTGGTCGCGGCTTCGGTCCGGTGCTGTGCATCGCGCTCGAGCGCCGCCGTCACTGCGTCGAGCATGTCCTGGTCGCGAAATGGCTTGGAGAGAAAATCGACGGCGCCGGCCTTCATGGCACGGACGGACATCGGAATGTCCCCATGGCCCGTCATGAAGATGATCGGATAGCTGATGCCCTGCCGGACGAGCTGGCTCTGCAGATCGAGCCCGCTCACACCGGGAAGGCGGATGTCCAGCACGATGCAGCCAGGGCCGTCGGGCAGCGAGCCGCCGAGCAGTTCGGCCGGCGAGCCGAACAGGCGCGTCTCGAGGCCGACGGATCGGAACAGGCTGTCGAGCGAGGCGCGGATCCCCGCGTCATCATCAACGATGATGACGACTGAGTTGAGGGATCCGGCCGGCCGTTGCGCGTGATCTGGTCGTATCATGTTCGAGTGTTTTCTTGGCTATATGGCAGTGTCAGGCGGAATGTCGCTCCCGCGCCGGGCGTACTCTCGGCTGACAACTGGCCGCCGTGAGCTTCCACCGTCGTTCGGCAGATCGCAAGTCCCATGCCCATTCCGCCGCGCTTCGTCGTGAAGAACGGATTGAACAGGCGTGGCACGTCGTCAGGCCGAATGCCGGGGCCGCTGTCCTGCACGGTGATGGCGAGATGCTCCCCGTCGACAGCACTGGCGCGCAGTTTGGCGGTGCGGGAACCGGGCTGGCCCGACATGGCCTGGCCGGCATTGACCAGCAGGTTGACGAGCACCTGCTGAAGCTGGATCCGGTCGCCGCGGATTGGCTTGAGGCCAGGTTCCGTCTCGACTGTGAGGACGACGTCATCATTCGCGAGTTCCCGTGCGACCAGAAGGGCCGCTTCCTGGATGATCTCTGCGATATCGAGACTGTCCTGCTCGGCAGGGGCCTTCTTCAGGAAAGCCCGGATGCGCGCCACGATCTCGCTGGCACGGCGGCCTTCCGCGACGATTTGGACGATCGTGGCTCCAACCTCGTCCAGATCAGGCACCTCGCGCCGCAGCCAGCGCAGGCCGGCCTCGCCACCGGTGACGATTGCCGCCAGCGGCTGGTTGACCTCGTGGGCAATGGAGGCGGTGAGCTCGCCGAGGGTGGCGACGCGCGCGGCATGAGCGAGTTCGGCCTGCGCCGCGAGCAACGCATCCTGCGCCTGCCTGCGCTCGGTGATGTCGATGACGAAGGCGAGCACGTTGCGATCGCCGTCGGGCCCGGAGGGAAAGGCGATCGTAAACAGCACGGGAACCTTGCGTCCGTCGAGCCTGACGAGCTCGGTCTCGCCTTCGTAGAACGGCTCGCCTTCCGCAAACGCGACCAATGCGCCGAGGAAATTCCGGTCGTTCTCGCCGAGAAGCCGGTCCGCATTCTCGATGAACATCGCGGCGCCGTTTGCCCCTGCCATCTCCTGCAGGGCCGGATTGACGTCGGTGATTCCAGCGAGCCGGCGGGCATGCCGGACGAAATCGGGGTGTCGCGCCAGATGGTCGCGCAGGCCGGCTCCTGCGGTCTTCAGCGATTGCAGCGCGGTTCGGAGTTCGCTCCAGTCCTCTTCGACCACGCCGATCCGGCTTGCGTCGAACATCCGGCGGTATCGCTGCTCGCTCTGCACCAGCGCGCTGTGTGCGGCCATGCGGTCGGTGACGTCGGTGTGCGTTTCAAGGACCCCGACGGGCTTGCCGAGACGGTCGTGCTGCAAGGCCCATCGGGCATCGACGGTCAGGGCGGCGCCGTCTTTCGTTCGCTGCTGCACGCGGCCTTCCCATCGACCGGTGTCGAGCAGGCCCGCTTCGATGACCTCGCGCCGGTCGGGATATCTGGTTTGCAGGAGCTCGTCGGCGAGCTGCCCGAGCGCCTCGTCGTCCGACCAGCCGTAGATCTGCTCGGCCGTCTTGTTCCAGTAGGTGATCACGCCGCCGCAATCCCTGACGAAGATCATGTCGTGCGAGAGGTTGAGCAGGCGCGCCTGCGCCGCGAGGCGCTTCGTTGCCGCGTGATTCTGCAGCGCCAGCAGGGTCGTGATCCCGATTGCCGCGAGGCTCACCAGCACGCGAAGCGCGGGCGAGGCGATGGTCCGCAGATCGTGCGACAGCAGATAGGCGGTTATCGTCAGGGCTATGCAGCCAGCTGCGGCGACGATGGTGTCGTCGCGCCGGTTGGTCTTCGCTGCGAGCAGGATCGCCACGACGTAGAGAACCGCCACCGCGCCCTCGAGCGGCGTCAGCACGTCAACCAGGAAAACCGCAAAGGCGAGGGCGGCGGACCAGAACCGCAAGCCGGCGCGGCTCATGGATGAGCCCGTGGTCCGATCATGAGTCGTCATCGTCGCTGGAAGTCGTTCTTCTCATATCAGCAGCGTTGATGCCGCGATTTGATCGCGTTCACAACATCCAGCCGCACGATTTTCGTGCTCTCGTGGAAGACCTGTCGCGCCGCTTAATCCGACGAAAGCGCCGGCAGGTGGCATTCCCCGGAAAAACCGGGGCGCTCGCGTGGTCCCACCGGTGGATGGTGCGCAAAAAGCGCGTCAACTTACCGCAGGCGCGTCACGCCGCAAGTCCTGCCGCATCCGCGATGCCGGTGAGGCGTCGCGCCAGTGCGCTCACCCGACGAGCGTGTTGCGATCATACCTAGGTATGATGCGGTCAACCTGAGAACCTATCGACGCACCCGCGCGTAGAATGGATCGCACGCACCGCCGAATTACGCTGTTCCCATGACATTCGGGCAAGGCAGTCAGGCCTGGCCGGATCGAAAACGGGAACAAGGAGATTCGACGATGTCGCTGCAGATGTCACGCTCACAGGCAATCAAGGATCATGACGTTCGCGCGATCGATATCTCGGCAATCGATCGCGATCGGCTCGGGCTATCGAAACTCCCTGGCCGGTTCGACGAAGGCGGGTCAATGCTGTCTTTCGTCCATCTGGACATGGCCCTGGCGGTCGAGCATGCGGCAGACGTCGAACGTTCCGCCGTTCGCGGGCCTGGCTTCAGGCTCTCCGCAAAACTTCTTGCGGGGCCGCCTGCCGAGAGCGAGCGGGCGTTTGCGGCGGGAGAATTCACCGATCCGGTTATGCGGCGCCTTTCCGATGCGCTCGCAGTGACCGAAGCCACGCACGACGTCCATTCCGCCATCATGGCCGACGCCCTGCGGCTTGCGATCCTCACCCGGACGTTCAGCCGGCAGGCCTCCAGCGCACGGGCCGAGCTCGACCCGGCCGACGCCATTCACGAGGAGGACGCCGGCCGGCCCGTACGGTCGCTGCAGAATTGGCGTCTCAAGCGCGTCCTGCAATATATCGACGAGAATCTGACTGCCAAAATGACGCTTCAGGGCATGGCCGCCGTCGCCGGGCTGAGCAGGATGCATTTCGCCGCACAGTTCCGCGCGGCCGTCGGTGTTCGGCCTCACGAGTATCTGCTGAGGCGTCGCATCGAGCGTGCCCAGGAGCTGCTCAAGCAGGCCGAAATTGCGCTCGTGGATATCGCCTTGACCGTGGGCTTCCAGACCCAGGCGCATTTCACCACGGTGTTCAAGCGTTTTGTCGGCGACACGCCGTATCAATGGAGGAGCGCCCATCTCGCGCAATTGATGCCGCTGCCGCGCGCAGGAGCAGGCCCGTCATGAGCACCATCGGCATTGAAGCCCTGCTGCTGCAGCTCGCGAGCATTCATTTGGTGCCGACGCACCATGAATTCATGGGGATGATCGAGTTTGTCCGAGCTCTCGGCAGTTCGTACCGCCTGGCTGCGTCAGAGCCCGAGAGCAGCCTTTTCTATGGACGTCTCGCCTTCAACTTCTGTCGGGGCGCTGTGATGTGGCTAGCACGGTAGGCGGCTGAGCCTTTATGGCTACCTTGCCGCGATTCAGGCGCAAGCATCTCCGCACAAACGCGGCAGAAGCTGCCGGGTTGCGGGTCTTGGCGGACCGCTTAACGAAGCCTGTCCATATGTCGTCGGTTCAAGCGCACGTCGTCATGCGCCGAGCAAACCAACGCACAGGCGAGGCGCGCTGATGATTTGGCGCGGCATCCGAACGACGAGCGGGATGCGCGGCAAAATTCCCAAACATAACAGACATAAAAAGAGCAAAACGGAAATTGCCGAGAGAGCGGACGTTCTGAGCCGAGGGCAGGAACTCTATTTCCTCACGCTCGATCCAATAGACGGTTGGCCGGGGGGAGTACGGCTCCCCTTGGCGTTTCGAGCAATGATCTCGCTGCCGTCGTAAGGCCTCGCGGCGCTGTCTAGCGCGCCGCGATCTCGTTGCGCCATGCCCAAGCTCGGGCACACGATGGGGTCGTCGCTGCGGGTGCAGCCATAGACCCAGAACTCGCCGCCAACCGACCAGATTTCGATGCGGCCTTCCCGATAGATCAGCCTCACGCCAGCGCTCTCTCAGCCGACGACCGCTTGGCGGCGACCTTCGCGATGGTAGCGCGGGAACAGTTGGTGACGCGCTGTATGGTGTTCCACGACTTGCCGTCGGCGAGCATGTCGGCGATGTCGCTATTGCGCTCGGTGTTCTCGGGGCGGCCTTTGAACTTGCCTTCGGCCATCGCCTTGCTGATGCCCTGCGCCTGTCGGCGGCGGCGATCTTCAAAATCTTTTCTTCCGATTGCGGCCAGCATGTCGAGCAGCATGCCGTTGATCGCATCGAACATCATCTCGCCAACCTACACCCACACCATCAGATCGCAAGGCTTCGGCTTTTGCGAAGTCTCCCCTCGAAGCGGGCGCAGACTCGGACTAACCCCGGTGTGAGGCCGAGTAATGCCAAGCCGTTACGTTCGGCCGTTACATCTTTCTTTTGCTCGTAACAGAGGGCGTGTGACGCCGCACCCCCGCAAGGGGGGCACGGCGTCACGCGATCCTTGCGAGATCGTCTATGTCTGAGGTTTGTTCTTGTTTGCTTCGTGATGACGGGTGGAAGTGGAGGCGGGACACACTTCGCCTTGGCTAGGCGAAGAGGCCTGCGTGACGGTATGGAGCCGCGTGCGCAGACACATCATGGTCGGCAGGTTTCCTTCTGGGAATGCATCGGGGTCGGCCTGTCGATGCTCCTGCTACTTCTTCCGGCGGCGGCGGCATGCGCCAGACCAGAACATCGCTTCGACCCAAGCCCCCTGACGCCATGTGCGACGCCGAAGACTGCTTCCCCCCCGCTCCGAGCCGGTGACGCTTGAACGGCTTCTCCGCGCACAAGCCGCAGTCGCCTATCTCATGGCGCGCGACGGCCCGGTCTACGCGCCGGACTTCGAAAGGCTGGAGCGCGAGATCGCCGCGAGGCGCGCGGCCGACGACGTGATGGCCCGCGCCAAGCGCTCCCTGGATGAAGTTAAGCCGCCGCTCTCTTTGACGCATCAGTCGACGTGCTGAAGGCGATGGCAGTCAGATATTTCAGCTTCAACGCGAGCCCGTAGCCGTCGCCATATTTGGGCTTGTCGATGCGATGGCCCATCATCTCGTCGACCAATTCCTCCGGCGCCTCGACTGCCTTCAAGCGATCCTTGAAGCTGTGACGGAACGAATAGATCTTGTGCTTCTCGGTCGGCGGCAGCTTCTTCTTGGCGAAGTTGCTTCATCAGCGTTGCCGAGAGCGACGATCCCTTGTCGAAATAGCGCGGGAAGCCCTGCGGATGCCGCTTCATCGCCTCCCGCGCATAACCGACCAGCGGAATGTCGCGCTCACTGTGCTCGGTCTTGAGGACGCGGCCCTCGGCCTCGATGCGGATGTAAGGAACCTCGGCATCAAGCACGATGCGAGAGGCGGTGAGATTGACGACCTCGCTGGGCCGCGCGCCGGTCTCCATCACAACATAGACGACGTCCCGCGCCTCATCGTTCAATTCATCGAGCTTGCCGGGCGCGAGGATAACGTGGCGGATGAAGTCCACGGAGAAGGTGGCGCGTTGACCATCGCGACCGCCCTCGATGCGGGTGCCGGCGAAGACGTCGTCGAGCCCCAGCTTGAGCCGCTTGTTGACCGCCCGGATCATGCCGCCGATGTGCGTGATGTTCTTGTTCGCGGTGCCGGCGCCGATGCCCTCGGTGATGACGCGCTCCTCCCACCAGTCGGCGAACGCCAGGGCGTCGTCGCGGGTGAGCTGGTGCAGGGCCTTGTCGCCGGTCCTCTCGATCAGGATTGCCACCGCGCGCTTCTTGGCAGCCTTCCACTTCCGAACCTGATCCGGCGACATCCTCGACAAGGAGAGCTTCTGGCTGATCTCGTACTCGTCGAAGAGCTGGGACAGCATGATCGCCGGCTTCTCTCGACCGCGCCCATGGCGGCCCTGCTCAGAGCCGGGTTGTCGATCGTCCCGCCGAGGATCAGGGTCTCGATGCGCCGGAGAACCTCCTCGACAGGTGCTGACGCGCCAACGGAGGGCGTCTGGTAGTCGAGCCCCAGCGAGCGGGCGAGCTTCACCGCGTCCAGATAGGACTGCTTCGCCTCGGCCGTCTTCTTGTCGGCCAGACCGCGCCAGTAGGATTCCAGCGTCTCGTTCATCCGGGCCGCGATCCGGCTCGCCTTGGTGCCGGTGCGGTCGGTCGCGACCTTGATCTTGGTCGAGAGCTTGACGTTGCCGCGCGTGTCCAGGTGCTCGTACTCGACCGGCACTCGCCGCAGGAAATGCCAGACGCCATGACGGACGGTCAGATACTGCGGCTCGCTCTTAATTGGCGCCCCTGCGCTGGACGTTTTGTGAGACGTTTCGTCGCATGAACGTCAAGCAAATCAAGTATGCGGCTGATTTAACAGGATATTTTGGGAGTGGTTTTGGCGCTCCCTAGCGGAATCGAACCGCTCTCTCCACCGTGAAAGGGTGGCGTCCTAACCGATAGACGAAGGGAGCAAACCCAGGGCCCCGCCGCTTTTCGCGGCACGGCCGCTGACCGCCCGAGTCGTGCCCCGGCGGCTGCAGCGGGCGAACCTATAATGGCCTTTGGCGCCCTGGGCAAGCCGTTCGGGAACGCTCTTTTGGGCCGGTGGACAGCCGCCCCCCGGATCATTCGGGGGCGAATTCAACGGTTTCTTAGGTTCCCTGAGCTAGCGCTGGAAGGGGAGAATTTGAGCCAATGCCACAGCCCAAGAAGCGCGCGGCCCGCAAGTCGCTGTCGCAGCATGCCTGGATCACGCTCGACGGCGGGTTCGCGGCACGGCAATGCCTGGTCCAGGACATCTCCGATACCGGCGCGAAGATCACGATGAACGAGGATGCAAGCCAGCTCCCGGGCACGATCCGGATGGCCTTCGCACGCGATGCGCGGACCGGGCGGAGCTGCCAGGTGGTCTGGCGCCGCGACAAATCGGCCGGCATCAAGTTCATCTGACCGCGGGCGAAGCGACCCGATGGCGCGTGGCGCCGGTCCGGGCTAGAACGGCCCGCATGCGTGCGCTGCTCCTCATCCTCGTCTCGTTGCTAGGTACATCCGCGTCCGCGGCAGAGGCCTTGCGTCTTCCGCCCGCGGAGCGCCCACAGGCCGGCAAGGCCTTGCCGCTGAAAGGCGCGGGCGGGACGGCGAAGGCTGGCTCCTGCGCCTCCTATGGCCGTGGCTTCTATATGGTCGAGAGCACCGGGACCTGCGTCAAGATCGGCGGCTCGATCAGCGTCGAGACCACGGTCAGGCGCTGAACCATATGCCGCCCGATATCATGCGGCCCGAGATCATCGTCCCGTTCGTGATGTATTGCGCGCTGCTGTGGTGGGTCGGCCGCGGCTTGAGCTGGACGGCAAAGCTGGCCACCGGGGTCGTGTCGCTCGTGGTGATCGTCGGCGTGCTGCTGGTCGAGCGCGGCTGGCGCTAGGGCGCCCAAACAAAAAACGCGAAAACAACCCCATGCACAGTAGCCGCCAGGTCCCGGCGGCGCGCGGCGAAACGCCGATTCATCGCGTCCTCAGCGGACTTTAAGCCGCGTCAGCGGCTCACGACATCGGCGGTGCCACATATTGCGCAAAACCGGGCCGCTTGCCGAGTTCGGCGAGCCAGCGCGTCAGATGCGGCTGCGCGGGGCGCGTGATGCCTTCGACGCCGAGCCAGCGCCGCGCATAGGCGCCGATCGCGATGTCGGCGAGCGTGAAAATATCGCCGTCCATGAACGGGCGCGTGGCGAGTAGGTGGTCGGCGATGGCCCAGACCTCGGCGGCGGCATCGGCATCCTGCTGCACCCTGATCATATCGCGCTCGGCGGGCGGCGTGCGCACGATGCCCCAGAACACCGGACGGTCGACCGGCTGCACTATCGACAGCGTCCAGTCGAGCCAGCGGTCGACACTGGCGCGCAGCTTGGGCGCCTCGGGATAGATCGGCGTGCCGCGCCCGTGCGCGAGGCAGAGATAGCGCATGATCGAATTGGACTCCCACAGCGCGAAGTCACCCTCGACCAGAGTCGGGATCCGCGCGTTGGGGTTCATCGCGAGATAGTCGGCGTCGCGGGTCCTGCCAAAAGCCATGCCGGCGTCGATGCGCTCATAGGGCAGGCTGAGCTCGGTGAGGCACCACAGCACCTTCTGCACGTTGACCGAATTGGCGCGGCCCCAGATCGTCAGTTTTTGGCCCGGCACATCATCCTCCCGCAGCGTTTGTTTCGGCGCGGGTGATAGCGGAATTCACTGCGGCGAGCGATGCGCGATTGCGCCGATCCTCTTATGCAAAAAGGTCCTCGTGCAAAAGGTCCTCATGCAAAAAGCTCCGCCCAAGGCGGAGCTTTCATTGCAAGCAAGCCTGTTGCAGGTGAGCCCTACGTCAGTGGCCGAAGAACAGCCACAGCAGAATGATCACCGGGATCGGCACGCCAACCATCCAAAGCAATAATCCTCGTCCCATTGCGTCCTCCTCCAGTTGCATTGTCGAAGAGAGAACGCCGGGGGCGGGCGCTGGTTCCAAAGAGGCAGCCTTACCAATGGCCGGTGTTGGGCATCGAGGACCACGGCTCCTGCGGCGCCTTCGGCTCGCCCTTCTGCAAGATCTCGATCGAGTGCAGATCCGGCGAGCGGACGAAGGCCATGTTGCCGTCGCGCGGGGGACGGTTGATGGTGACGCCCGCCTTCATCAGCTTCTCGCAAGTGGCGTAGATGTCGTCGACCTCATAGGCGAGATGGCCGAAGAAGCGGTCCTCGCCATACTTTTCCTCGTCCCAATTCCAGGTGAGCTCGACCAGCGGCGCGCCACGCGACTGCGGCTGCTTCTTCAGCGCCTCGAGATCGTCCGACGAGCACAGGAACACCAGCGTGAAACGCGCCTTGTCGTTCTCGATCCGCCGCACCTCCTTCAGCCCCAGCGCATCCTGGTAAAACTTCATCGCGACATCGAGATTGCGCACGCGCAGCATGGTGTGGAGGTATCGCATGGTTGTTGCTCCCTGGAACGGATGGAGGGTTTTTGGTCTGGGCGGGGGCGATGAATAGCAGCAAAAGGCGACAAGGGGCAGGGGGCGGGGGCACATGTGCGTGAGGGGGAAACGGTTGGCGAAGTGAGCCAGCCAAACGTGGACAAGGCCTCAGCGTAACAGGCTGAGCGATGGCGAACGTTAACTGCACTGGACTGCACCCCTGGAATGAGACACGGTAATTGCGGTGACAGGCTCATTTCGAGGATGACCTGTGGCAGCAAGAGGAAAGAACCGTCGG
>NZ_JBEPQV010000049.1:0-40289 GCF_040548035.1 Bradyrhizobium sp. LB8.2
TCGCCCATTGGGCGTCAGTCAAAACGAATCGGTCCATCCCAAGCTTGAATCACAACCAAGCCCCGATGAGAATCCTGAATCCCAACAGACCCTAGCGCACCATGTGCGCGGTGAGCGGGTGGCTGCCGGCATTACTGAAGAACGCCGCCTCTTCGGCGGTCGCCTCCAGGAGCTGCTCGTCCTGGTTATAGACGTCGTTGCGGAACTGGACGGTCTGGTCCTTGGTCATCCAAGCCGTGAGATAGATCCAGGCCACCGGCACCTTCCTGGTCATGGCGACTTCGAGATGCGCGCCGGTGGTGATTTCCGCGTCGATCGCGGCGCGGCTGCATTTTGGCTGGTCCTTCAAGAGCCAGGCTGCGAGATCGCGCACATTGTCGACGCGCGAGCAGCCGTGGGAATCGAAGCGGTAGTCGTCGCTGAACAGATTGCGCTGGTTGGTATCGTGCATGTAGACCGAATAGGAATTCGGCATGTCGATCTTGACCGCGCCCAGCGCGTTGAACGTGCCGTTCTGCTGGCGCACGGTGAAATTCGGCGTGTGCGTGCCCGACCGGTCGACCGGATGCGGATTGATCGGATTGTCGTGGGCGTCGAGCACCTCCATGTGCATGGGCGACGAATAGGTCGTGCTGATTCGAGAAATCGGCGGCAGGCTAGCGCCTCCCGGTTGCGGCCCCTTAAGCACGGCGCATCGCGAGCCCCGCGCGTCGGACGCGCGGTCTCTGGATTGGGTCGCGACAGGTCGGAATGGATTCGCGATAACCGCGGGCGGCACAAACGTCAACAAAAAGGGGCGGTCATGCCGCCCCGAAAAAGACCGCGCACGAGCGCGCCAGGTCTCGTCCAATCCGGCCGCGCCCCGTGACGCGGCGGATTGAACATCGGCCGGAAAGGCGCGAACGCCGATCGGCTCAGGCTTCGTTCGCTGCGATCGATTCCATCAGCGAGACGAGCTGACGCTGCACCGTCTGATCCTTGATCTTGCTGTAGGCACGCAGCAGGCGGAGGCTGAAGGCCGAGTCCAGGAACAGCAGGCTCTCGACTTCGCGCGCCTTGTTGTCGCCGTCGTAGAAGAAGGTCACGGGCACGTCGAGCGAGGTGGCGATCTGCTGAAGCCGAGCCGCGCCGACGCGATTGACGCCCTTCTCGTATTTCTGGACCTGCTGGAAGCTCACGCCGAGCTTGTCGCCGAGCTCAGCCTGCGAGATCTTCATCTCGACGCGCCGCAGACGGATCCGTTTGCCCAGCTCAATGTCCGGCTTGCCGGCACTGCGCTGCTTCATTCTCTTCGCCGCTGTCTTCATCTTTTTTCTCATCGGTCTTCGGTTGAAAACCCCCCGAAGAGCTGGGTCAGGGGTTCGCCCATATACTCGTCCTTGAATTCATGCGGGTGCACGAACTCTTCCTTAAACCACGGGAAACGCGCCGGATTGAAGGCTTCGATCAGCCAGTCAATCATGTGCCGCACTCTCGGTATCCGGCCGCTACCGGGATGGTAGGACAACCAGATATCCAGCGGTCTGTTCAGCTCGACCTCCAGTGGAATCAACTTCCCGCCAAGCGCAATGGCGTAGCTCGGAAAAACGCCGATTCCGGCGCCATTCGCGACCGCCCAGTAGTTGGCGCTTGAGACGTTGGTCTTCATGACCAGAAGGTCACGTTCCGGAACGCCGGGGAAGAAGCTCTCGAAAGTTTCCTTGGCGGCAAGCTGGTCGGCGAATTGCAGCACCAGGCGGTGCTTGATCAACTCCATCGCCGAGCGCGGCGCGCCATGTTTTGCAATGTATTTCTCGGAGGCCCAGAACATCAGATGCATGCGGCCGAGCCGCACCATCTTGACGTCGAGCGCCGAAGGTCGCGACAGGTGGATGGCGACGTCGGCCTCGTGGCGGGAGACGTCGGCCGAGCGCATCGCGCAATGCAGATCGACGAGGATCTTCGGATAGGCCTGCTGGAATTCGACCAGCCGCGGCGCGAGCCAGAACGTGCCGAGTCCCTCGGTCACGGCGACGCGGACCTCGCCGGACAGGGCATTCGCCGTCGAATCGCTGGTGCGCAGCACGTCAAACGCAGCCGCCTCCATCCGCTCGACGGCAGAGACCACCAGCGCGCCTTCGTCGGTCAGATGGGTGCCGTGGACGTCGCGGGTGAACAGAGTGGTGCCGGTCTGGCGTTCGAAATCATCGATCCGGCGGCGGACGGCGTTGATCGACAGCGACAGGCGCTCGGCCGCCGAGCGGAAACTCCCACATCGGACGACTTCCAGGAAAATGCGCGCCGCATCCCAGTCCGAGAGGCCGCTGATGTTTATCTTTGGGCGTTCCTCCAGTGGAACGCCCCTTTCCGCCAAGGAGTGCATACAAGTCCCTTCAGGTCGCTAAACTGGCAGAATATGGGGCAAACCACAACCACGGCGGGTTGGGGAACGACGAGTTTTGAACGTCATCCTTACTGTGTCGCGGGTGGTATTTGAGTGCTGCCAAGGGGCGGCGAACAAGGGCCGGGAATCGGGCGGACTATCGCCCGTATGAGGGGTGTGACGTGAGTTCCGTTGCGAGCCGCGACATGGCTGCGGGATTGTCGGCGTTGTCCGCAACGGATGTCCTTGCGCGAGAGCCGATGCCGCCTTCTGCGATGGATCAATCGCAGCACGCGAGGCGTTTTAAGCCTGAGCATTTTGACGACAGCCGGCACACCGGCGCGATGTTCGCCGGAACCGCGGTTTCAACGCCAAAACACACTGAAATCCTATTCGGAGGCGCAATGGCCTCGTGTTATCGTCGGTACTCCATGGGGGCCGCGGGAATCGTTGTCATTACGTCTCACGGGCCGAATTAACGGAAAGAACGCCGGTGTCGCATTCAGACGAACAGTTGCAGTCGGTGCTGGAAACACTCGAAGCGTGCCGCAGGGTGCTCAACGAGAGCAACAACCGTGAGTCAGCCGAGCTGCTGTCCATTGTCATTCTGGACGTGCGGATGAAACTCAAAGGAATTGACAGCGCCGATCTCAAGGCGCTGTGCGACGAAATGCTGCGGAGCGCTGCAGGCGAACCGCTGCCCCCTTCCAAGCAGACGCAGGACCAGCCCCGGCGTCCGCTGCTCCGCGTGGTGAAGTAGCCGCGCCGCCGAATCTCGCTTTTTGGCGAGATTTGTGCGCGTCCCGATGCCGCATCTGTGATTGCAGACGGCATCGGGAGGAGCCCTGGTTTTGTGCGCCTCTGTTGCGCATTCGCTGGCATCGGCTACACCAGAGCCGGTTCGGCTCCGGGCCGCGCGCATTCCCCGCGCGCCGCGCCGGCGCCTGAGATGGCTCCGACTGCACCATGCAAAATGTTTCGATCCCGGCGGCGCTGATTGCCGGCCTCGTCAGCTTCCTCTCCCCTTGCGTCCTGCCGCTGGTTCCGCCCTATCTGATCTATCTGACGGGCGCCACGATCGAGCACGTCGAGAGCGACGAGCCGGCATCGGCCTCCAAGCGCGCGATCATGATGGCGGCGCTGCTTTTCGTGCTCGGCTTCTCGACGGTGTTCGTGGCGCTCGGCGCCAGTGCCTCGCTGATCGGCGGGCTGATCCGCGCCTGGTCGGCCGAGCTCTCGATCCTGGCCGGCATCGTCATCATCGTGATGGGCCTGCACTTCCTGGGCCTGACGCGCATCGGCCTATTGATGCGCGAGGGACGCTTGACTGCGCCCAAGCCCGTCGGCCTCTGGGGCGCCTATGTGATGGGGCTCGCCTTCGCATTCGGCTGGACGCCCTGCATCGGCCCGATCCTCGCTGCGATCCTCTCGGTCGCCGCGGCGGAAGCGACGGTGACCAAGGGCGCGGGCCTGCTCGCGGTCTATTCGGCCGGCCTCGGCATTCCCTTCCTGATCGCCGCGTTGATGATCGAGCAGTTCTCAAAACTGTTCGCGCGCATGAAGGGCCAGCTCGCCAATGTCGAGCGCGCCATGGGCGTCTTGATGGTGATCACCGGCATCGGCTTTCTCACCGGCACGGTCTCGAATGTCAGCATCTGGCTGCTGGAGACATTTCCGGCTCTGCAGACGATCGGGTAGATCGAGCGTGTTCATGGCGGTGGCTTCCGGAATAAAGCAAAAGCCGCGTGGTTTGTTCGCATCCTGATGCATCGAAAAGGCTTGTGGCGATGTCGCTCCGATCGTGGGAGTGAGATCACATCGGCATAACGGGCGAGATGTCCATAGGTTGACACCGACGATGGCCGTGCACTGAACTTGACCTTGTCGAACCGTCCCGCACGGCCGGCCCATCTTTGGCTCCGCGTAGGATGCAAAAAGAGCCCCGCCAGAGGCAGGGCTCTTGGGCGTCTTGCCGGCCGGTTTATCTCTGAGATGGCTGGCCCGTTGAAGGCGACGGCGCATTGTTCTGGTTGGTTTGCCCAGACTGCGTATTCTGGTTGGTGCTGGGCTGGTTGGTGGACTGATTGTTGCTCTGGGCCGGAGCCTGGCCGGTCGTCTCGCCCGAAGGCTGTCGTGTGCCTGCCTGGCCCGATGTCATCGGTTGGTTCTGCTGAGCCTGGCCGGTTGTGGATGGCTGGTTCTGCGGAGCCTGTCCCGTGGTCTGGTTTTGCTGCGCCGGCGCGTTGGTCTGGCTGTTGCTTTGCCCGGTCGTGTTCTGAGGCGTCGACTGGCCAGCCTGCCCCTGACCCACCGACGTCGATTGGCCCTGCGTGGCGCTGATCTTGTTCGACACGCCAAGCGCAGCGACCGTGCGGGAATCGATCGAGCCAGTGGTCTGGAAACCTTCCTGTCTCTGGAAAGTCATTAGTGCGCTACGCGTATCGGATCCCAGGATGCCGTCTGCTTTGCCAGACAACAGGCCACGTTCGATCAGAACCTGCTGAACAACGCGGATCTCGTCGGGGCTGAGATCCAGCGCAGCAACGCTGCCACCGCCACCGGTCGACCTGCCATGCTGCGCATAGTGCGTCCGCGGGCCGGCGGGAATAACGTCGACAATCCTGCGGCCACGGTCGGTGACGACGATCTCGTCGTTCACGACGAAGAAGCTGTCGTCGCGATAGTCCGGATAGACGTCGATCAGCGCGGGGTAATCCGAGATCGAGACCACGGAGATGTTGCGTGGTACGACCACGCCGGCATTGACCCGAAAATTGATGGAATTTTCGTTGACCCGCACGCGTTCCACATTGCGTGAGCTCAGCACCGACTGCTGCAGCCTTGTTTGCTGCTGTGCGTTCACCTGCACGCGGCCGGACATGCTCTGGGTGTTCCCGGCGTCGGGCTGCGCCTGAGCATTGGTCTGTCCTTGCGTGTTGGCGCCGGTCGTCGTGCCCTGACCCTGCTGTGCACTCCGGCCTTGGGCGTTGCTGTTGGCGTTGACGCCTGTGGTTGTGGTGCCCTGATCCTGTTCGTTCTTGCCTTGGGCGCTGCTCTTGGTGTTCGCGCCGGTGGTTGTTGTGTTCTGACCCTGCGCATTCTTGCCTTGGGCATTGTCCTTGGTATTGGCGCCTGTGGTCGTGCTCTTGTTGCGTTCCGCGCCTTGTGACTGGCGCGTGCTATCGCGCTCGCCACGGCTCTGTCCGACGGTCTGGTCCTTCAGTCCGCTCTTGTCGTTAGCGGACTTCGACTGACGCGCATTGTCACCATCGCTACCGCTCTGACCGACCGTCTGGTCCCTGCCATGCTTCTCGTATTTGGATTGGGACGCACGTGCTTTGTCGCGGTCGCGGCCTTGACCGACCGTCTGCCGCTCGCTGTTGCCGGCCTTTTCGGCGGCTCGGCTGCTATCGCGCGCCGCAGAAGGACCCTCGGCCCGACCGCCTGCGCGGTTCTGCGTCATTCCTTCGCCATGGGATGCGCCACCTGCGCCCTGCGACATCGAACCGGCGGACCGGCCGTGTTCCGCAGCACCTTCGCTGGCTGCGCCGCCGGCGCTCGTTCCGCTTCCGCCTCCGCCAGCGCTCATTCCGCCGCCGGTACCTTCGCGTATGCCTTGCGCCGACGCCAGGCTGACGCCGGCGAACAGCACTGCTGTTGTCAGCAGGAGCTTGTTCTTCCTCGTGTTCATCTGAACCTCCTTGGTTTGCTTCGCCGCATTTCCCGACGCGTGTACATTCGAACGCAAGCTGGACGGTCCGTCGCGATCGCGCGCGTTGGGACCCTTCAGATCGAGCGGAAGGCGTCGACCTCCGGTCTCGATGGCCCGGCGTTCCGCGCTGGCCTTGCTGCGGCCTCACGTCACCAGTGATGATACCAGCGATGGTGATAGAAGTGCCGCCGTGGGAACGGTCCGCCATAGTACGCATAGGCTGGGCGCACGACTCGGCGATACCGGTAGCCGTAATAGGCCGGAGCGTACCCGCTTCCGTAGTAGGTCGTGGTGTAGCCGCCCCAGCGATATGGTGCGTAGCCGCCGTAATATGCCGGTGCGTAGCCACCATAATAGCCAGGGTATCCGTAGTAGCCATAGCCAGGGCCATAGGCGTAGGCGGACGAGGCGAGGCCACCGAACACGGCACCTGCGATCAATCCGCCCGCCAGCGCCGGACCGAAACCGCCGCCCCAGCGGGCTTCCGCCGGCGTCGGCGCTGCTACGGCGCTCGCGCCGAGGGCGCCGACGGTTGCCAGAACAAGCGCAGTCTTTGTCATCTGCGTGGGCTCCTTCGTTAGTGTTTCGATGTCGGCCCAACATCAACGAAAGGCAAAAGTTGCAAGCGCGAGCCCGCGAGCGACAGGAATCATGAAGATAAACGAGCGTTCATCTCGATGAACCTGCGCGCGCCGATGACGGCCGCCTCATGACTGGTCGCGCTGATCGAAGATCAATACCCCCGCTCTGTTCCGCGGCCGCGCGTGGAACGCATCATCCAGCGCGAGTGCTCTCCTCGGGATGCGACGGTTTGGCGCACTCGCGGCCCTCAATGGAACGGCGATGCAGTCGCGGGTCTACTTTGGCGAAAGGGAACGCGTAGTCATGTTCCATTTCCGCATCGAGCGCGGCGATTTCAATACGCGCTTAATTCGCTGCGAAATGCGCAAGCGCCTTGCGATCGATCTCGATCCCAAGGCCCGGGCCGTCCGGGACACGCACGATGCCTTTCTCGTGCTCGATCGGCTCTTTCAAAATCGCCTGCCGGATCGGATGTTCGGTCCGGTCGAATTCGAGCATCGGCTCGAGCGGTGACAGCGAACTCGGCGTGTGCGAGGGCAGCACGGCGAGGAGCTGAAGCGAGGCGGCGATCGCGATGCCGGTGCCCCAGACATGCGGATTGTAGCGGATGCCGAAGGCCTCGCTCATGTCGGCGATCTTCTTGCATTCGGTGAGGCCGCCGGCCGCGCAGGTGTCGGGTTGGGCGATATCGAGCGCATGGGCGGCGAACAGGTCGCGAAAACCGAAGCGCGTGAATTCGCACTCGCCGCCGGCGATCGGAATGGTAAGTGCGGATTTCACCGCGCGATAGCCCGCGACGTCCTCGGGCGGCACCGGCTCCTCGAACCATCCGATATCATAGCGCTCGATCATGCGGCCGAGCCGGATCGCAGCGACCGCGTCATAGGCGTGGTTCGCATCGACCATCAGCGCAACATCAGGACCGATCGCCTCGCGCACCGCGCAGGTGACCGCGGTATCCTCCGCGATCCCGAAGCCGACCTTCAGCTTCACGGCGCGGAATCCCTCGGCGGCATAGCCGGCCGCTTCTTCCGGCAAATATTTGCGCGGATCGCCCGATTTGCACCGGTACAGGCCGGTCGCATAGGCCGGCACCTCCTTGCGCGCGGCGCCGCCGAGAAGCTGGTGCGCGGGCACGCCAAAATACTTACCCTTGATGTCCCATAACGCGATGTCGATGCCGCTCAACCCCTGAATCACGACCCCCTTCTGGCCGTGATCGCGCAAGCGAGCGTACACAGTCTGCCATAGCACGTCGGTCCGCAGCGGATCCTCGCCGATCAGCCACGGCGCGACATTCTGAACCACCGCCGCCGTGATCCGTGCCGGGCCGTAGCATTCACCCCAGCCGACAAGTCCGTCATCGGTCTCGATCTCGACCAGCATCGCGGTACGCGTGTCGTACCAGGCGCGCGAGTAAGCGAAGGGCTGCGAGAGCTTTGCCTCGAGAATGTGCGTGCGCACATTGGTGATTTTCATCGGCGCTGTCTCCCGTTCACCGCGTTTCGTCCAGCGTGCAAATCACCGTGCAGACGACACCGCGCGGCAGGAAGTCGATGGTCGCCTCGCCGCCGAGCTGGTCGCGCGCACTGCGCTCGATCAGGCGCGAGCCGAAGCCGCGCTGCACCGGCGCCGTCACCGGCGGTCCGCCGATCTCGGTCCAGATCAGGCGCAGCCGCGGCTTCGGCGCATCGGCGATGACTTCCCATTCCAGCGTCACCCGGCCGGTCTCGTTGGATAGCGCGCCGTACTTTGCGGCATTGGTGGCGATCTCGTGCACGATCATCGACAGCACCACGGCGAGCCGTGGCGACAGCGGCACCGCGGGTCCGGCCATGCGGATGCGTTCGGGATTGTTCAGCAGGAACGGCTGTAGCGCGCGGGCGATCACGTGCCGCAGCTCGGACCCCGCCCATTTCTCCTGGCTCAGCAAATTATGCGCTTCGGCCAGCGCGCCAAGCCGGCCCTCGAACTTCGTCCGCTCGTCCCGGCTTGAACTTCGGAATGTCTGCACCGCGATCGCCTGCATCAAGGCCAGCGTGTTCTTGACGCGGTGGTTAAGCTCATCGATCAGAAGATCGTGCAGCATCTCGCCGCGCGCGATCGTGGTCGCCATCCTGACCGCGAAGGTCAGGCCGGTCAGCAGCAGGATGCCGCCGATCAGGCTGGTGATCGCGATGTTGCGCCAGAGCGGAGCGATCAGCGAGCTCTCGGCGACGCCGGCGGCGACCGTCCATCCGGTCAGCTGCGACCGCGTGTAGGCTCCGGCCAGGGCGACGCCGTCGAGCGACACTGCCGGAAGCGATGCCTCGCTGCTGCGGAACATCTCGGCGT
This sequence comes from Bradyrhizobium sp. LB8.2, assembly GCF_040548035.1. NCBI lineage: Bacteria > Pseudomonadati > Pseudomonadota > Alphaproteobacteria > Hyphomicrobiales > Nitrobacteraceae > Bradyrhizobium > Bradyrhizobium sp. LB8.2. The sequence goes on from NZ_JBEPQV010000049.1 coordinate 8,991, forward strand.
AGAGCGAGGGCGAAGCGCGCTTGCCGACGGTTTCGCTGGGGTTCGGCACGCGCGCGAATACGATCCCCTTGTTGTCGAGCAGCGACACCGTCCAGAGCTTGTCGGGCTGCTGCTTCTCCACCAGATCCTGGAAGATGCTGATCGGCGGGCTGAAACAGAGGTCGTAGATCACCTCGCCGTTACGAAACACTGGGACCTCGACGGTGAGCACCTGTCGCCCATTGATCGCGCCGGTGAACAGGTCGGAATATTGCCGCGACCTGGTCGCAAATACCTTCTCGATGATCTCGATATGACCGCGTGGCGGCAGGCTTGCAGTGTCCTCCGTTGCCGAGGAGAACAGCAGCCGGCCGTTGCGATCGGAGATCAGCACGAGGCCACCCTTGCCGTATTGGTCGACGAAGCCGAGCGCGATGCGGCGGAAGTTCTGGAAGTCGTCGTTGCGCAGCGAATTCGTCAGCGCAAGGACCTGCAAGCCGCCGGTCATCCGCTGCACCTCGGAGTCCAGCACGAGGCGCATGCTGCGTACGTTCTCCAGCACGCGGCGGGTCGCGTCGTTCCGGTCCTGCTTGTAATTGTAGACGGCAATACCGACCGCAAAGACGATCAGCGGCAACATCGTTCCCGTGACCAGAAGAGCGAGCCGGACCGGCAGGGTGAGCTTTGACAAAACGCGGGCGTCCCGGTTCCGGCGCAGCGGCGCCGGATTATGATTTTGGGGGGACCATACGGGTGGGACTTGCGCTGCGCCACGATTTTCGCGTTCGGCGGGCCGTTGAAAGATGAGTTATTGCAGCGCAGCCGGGGACGCCTGCGCATCAGCTCATGTTGATCGCGGTCAGCAGCAGACACATGGCGTAGGCGGCCGCCTTGCGTCACGCCTTGATCAGTCGATTTCCTGAACGACCGTGCGCGAAGCGGGATCCACCAGCATCACGCGATCGCCGGTATAGACATAGCGATACTTGGTGAGGGAGGGACCCCAATCCGTCGGAACCGGCTCGAGCTCGACCTCGCTCGGCACCGTCGCGCCGACAATGATTTTTTCCTTCGTCGTAACCGGGCGAACGCGGTGCTCGGTGACGTAGGATTGGATCCTGGTTCGGTATTGCGGCTCGATCTGAACCGCTGTCGCGTGCCCGGTTCCGGTGGTGACCACGGCGGATTGCGCGAAAGCGCCGGTCGTCATCAGGATGGCCGCGGCGGATAGCAAAAACAGCTTCTTCATATTGTCCTCCACGTAAGACCAAGCGCCGCACCAACATTCCACCGCAGGCACCGTTCCCCGAAGTCAGGAACAAAGTGCCATTTTTTCCCGTTGTTCGGATCGACCGGACCGACATGCCCGGCAGCTGGAGGAGGAAGATCATGAACACGAAGCTTGCGACTGCGGCATTGATGATTGCCGCATTCTCCCTACCGGCGTTCGCGGCCAACGAGTTCTACGTCGTGCAGGACGTCAAGACCAAGAAGTGCACCATCGTCGACAAGAAGCCGACGGACACGTCGATGACCGTCGTCAGCCCGTCGGGCACCATCTACAAGTCGCGCACCGAGGCTGAAAGCGGCATGAAGACCGTCAAGGTCTGCACGTCCAACTGAGGAGGATGACACAATGCCCGTTCTGATTCTGTGGGCCGTGCCGGCCGTGCTGGTGATCGGCGGCGGCATCTATCTGATTGGCCATTTGCACTAAAGTGCTGTGGAAGGCGAGCGGGTCTGTGCGTGCAGCGCACAGGTCCGCAAGCCCTCTGTCTGATACGAGAAGGAGAAGGGCTCCCCTCAGCCCGCCACACGTCGGCAGGAGCGCAAGTTGCAGTGCAACAGCTCGCGCAAGGGGTGGCCCTGCGACGAAGAGGACCTCCCGCGCACGCGAAATGACTTCCGTCCCGCCGACGTTTTCCATACGCTTCCCTCTCGCAAGCCGTATACCGGCTGCGCTCACGGCTCGGCGACAGGGCCGGAGTATCAAAGGGAGGGGAGACGATGAAGCGAAGATCATTTCTCGCTGGGCTCGGCGCGACCACTGCGGCGGCTGCGATGGGCATGCCGTCGATCATCAGGGCACAGTCGCCGATCACGCTGAACGGCGCGGTCCAGTTCAACGACGACCACGCCTTCAACCGGGCACTGCTCCGGTTCGAAGAGCTGGTCAAGAAGTACTACGGCAAGCCCGTCAACTTCACGCTGCACAGGAATTCCTCGCTCGGTCTCGAAAAACAGTATTTCGAGTACATGTCGCAGGGCAAAGCCGTCGATTACGGCATCGTCTCGCCGGCTCACATGTCGACCTTCGCCAAGGCGGCCCCGTTCATCGACGCGCCCTTCGTGTTCAAGGGCATCGAGCACATGAACAAGGTCGTCGAAGCCAATATCCTGGCGCCGATCGCCGACGAAGTCGCGGCCAAGGCCGAGGTCGTTCTGATCGGTTATTCCGGCGGTGGCATCCGCAACATTTTCGCCAACAAGCCGCTCAAGACTCTCGCCGACCTCAAGAGCCTGAAGGTGCGCGTACAAGGCGCGCCGATCTGGTCGAAGACCTTTGCGGCCGTGGGCATGAGCCCGACGGTGATCGCCTATAACGAAATCTACAACGCGATCCAGAACGGCGTGATATCGGCCGGCGAGAACGAAGCGGCCGGCGTCGAGGCGATGAAGTTCTACGAAGTGGCCCCGCATCTCAACCTGACCCAGCACGCCGTGTCGATCCGGCCGATCTGCTTCTCGGTGAAGACGCTGAAGACCTTGCCCAAGGACTTGCAGGACGCGATCATGAAGGCCGGCAAGGAGGCCGGCGACTATGGCCGTCAGCTGGAGTCGAGCGAGGAGGTCGTCAAGCTCGACACGCTGGAGAAGGCCGGCAAGCTCAAGCGGGTCCCGTTCGAGGAGCGCGATGCCATGAAGAAACTCGCCGACCCCGTGATGGCCACCTACGCCAAGGAAATCGGCGCGGAAGGCATCTTCGAGAAGATCAACGTCGTCTGAGAACTGTCGCTGCCCACGCGACAGGACGTCGGGGCAAGCCGGACGGCTTGCCCCATTCCGTGATTGTGATCCCCCGGAGCCGTGATGACTGAAATATCGATGCCACCGAACCCGTCGCCGTGGCGACGAGCAACGGCGGCCTATGCAAAGCTGCTGGAGATCCTGCTCGCCGCCTGTGTCGGCATTCTGGTTATTCCGGTCACGTTGCAGATCGTCTCGCGCTACACGCCTTTGATTCCGTCCTACATCTGGACCGAGGAGATGGCGCGGTTCATGTTCGTCTGGACGATCATGATCGGTGCCATGGTCGGCATAAGAGAGTCGCAGCATTTTGAAGTCGACGTCTGGCCCGACCTGTCGCGGCGGTCGGAGGCGGCGGTACGGATCCTCGCGCGGCTCGGCGTGCTGGCGCTGGCGCTGGTGTTCGTATCCGCCGGCATCGAGTTCACGCGCTTCGCCTGGAACAGAACTTCGGAGCTGGCTGATCTGCCGCTTTGGCTGATCCACGTCGCCTGGCCGGTGGCGGGCGTGACGTGGATCGTGTTCGCCGGTGAACAGATCGTCGACGAGATGCGGATTCTGGTTGGGGCAAATCGATGAGCGGCAATGTTCTTTCTGCCGGACAGGCCGCGATGGTCCTGTTCGGTACTTTCGTTGGCCTGCTCATCATACGCGTGCCGGTCGCCTTCGCGCTTGGGCTTGCCTGCGTGCCGATCCTGCTGATCGAGCCGCATCTGTCGCTGATGACGCTCGCGCAGGAAACCTTCAATGCCTACAATTCATTCATCCTGCTGGCGGTGCCGTTCTTCCTGCTGACGGCGAATCTGATGAGCATCGGCGGCATCACCGACCGGCTGGTGGCGCTGTCGCGCTCGATGGTCGGGCACTGGCCGGGGTCGCTGGCGCAGATCAACGTCGTGCTGTCGGTGTTCTTTGCCGGCATCTCCGGCTCCTCCACCGCGGACGCGGCGAGCCAGTCCAAGATCTTCATCGATGCCCAGACCAAGGAGGGTTACGACCTCTCGTTCTCCATCGCCATCACCGCGGTCTCGGCCGTGCTCGCCGTCATCATCCCGCCCTCGATCCTGATGATCGTGTGGGGCGGGCTGATCTCAACCTCGATCGCCGCGATGTATCTCGCGGGCATCGTGCCGGGATTGTTGATCGCCGGCGCGCAGATGGCGACAGTGCATGTCTATGCCGTGCGCCGCGGCTATCCGACCTATCCGAAGGACACCTGGAGGGAGATGTGCTGCGCCATCTGGCGCTCGATACCGGCGCTGATGACGCCGTTCATCATTGTCGGCGGCATCCTGCTGGGGTGGTTCACCGCGACCGAATCCGCCTGCGTCGCGGTGCTTTATTCCGTAGCGCTGTCGACATTCTTTTACCGTGAAACCGGCGCGCGCGAACTCTACAGGGCGTTGCTCGACACCGGGCGCCTGGCCGGCGTCGCGCTCTTCTGCGTGGGCACCGCGAGCGCGTTCGGCTGGCTGTTGGCTTATTACAGGATCCCGCAGGAACTGCTGGCCAACGTCTCGACCTGGGGCATGGGTGCGATCGGGGCCGGCTTCTTCATCGCGTTCTGCTTTCTGGTGGTGGGCTGTTTTCTCGACGCCATCCCGGCGATCATCATCGTCGGTACTGTGCTGGAGCCGCTCGCTAGGTCCGTAGACCTCCATCCGGTCCAGTTCGCGATTATTTCCATTATATCGCTCGCCTTCGGGCTGGTGACGCCACCCTATGGCTTATGTCTGATGATCGCCTGTTCGATCGCCGGCGTGCGGCTGCGTTATGCGCTGAAGGACACGGTGATCATGCTGATTCCGATGCTGCTCGTCCTGGCGGCAGTCATCGTCTGGCCAAGCGTGTCGCTGTTCCTGCCGCGGCTGATCGTACCGGAGATGTTGAAATGAGCGGGGCGTGATCCCTGTTGGCCTAGAGATTGCTCTCGGTGATCGCGGCGTAGACCATGCTGCGCAGCTCGCGCCGGATCGGATAGGCGCTCGACGGCAGCACTTGCGTCATGAAGATCGCAATCAGCTCCTCGGCCGGGTCGATCCAGAACGAGGTGGTGGCCGCGCCGCCCCAATTGTACTCGCCGGGGCTGCCGGCGATCAGCGTCTCGGCCGGCCGCATGGTCACGGCGAAGCCGAGGCCGAAGCCGATGCCGTTATAGGCAGCTTCGGAGAACAGGGAGCGCGACACTTCGGGCAGCGAACGGCCGCCCGGAATGTGATTGCTCGTCATCAACGCCAGCGTCTTCGGCCCGATCAGCCTGACGCCGCCGAGCTCGCCGCCATTGAGCAACGTGCGGCAGAAGGTGAGATAGTCGGCAACTGTCGAGCAGAGGCCGCCGCCGCCGGAGATGAAGGAGGGCGGGACGAGGAACGAGCTCGTCGCCGGATCGTCCTGGAGCGTCAGGCCCTCGCGCCGCTGACCGGCATGAAAGGTCATGCCGCCACCCGGGTCGGCCGAGTAACAGGCGGCGAACCGGTGGGCCTTGGAAGCCGGCACGTGGAAATCAGTGTCGGTCATGCCGAGTGGATCGAGGATGCGTTGTTTCAGGAACTGCTCGAAGGGAATCCCGGAGATCTTGCCGACGAGGTAGCCGAGCACGTCGGTCGCGACCGAGTAGTTCCAGGCATCGCCCGGCGAGAACTCCAGCGGGATTTTAGCGAGGCTCTCGATCATGGTCTGGAGCGTGCCTGACTTCTCGACCTCGCCGATCTTTTCAGTGCGGTAGGCGGCGTCGACGTTGGAGCGCTGCTGGAAGCCGTAGGTGAGGCCGGCGGTGTGGCGCAGGAGGTCGACGATCAGCATCGGCCGCGACGGCGGCCGGGTCAGGAAGGCCGGCGCGTTGCCGGCGACGAACACGCCGAGATCCTTCCACTCCGGAATGTACTTGGCGACGGGCTCGTCGATCGCAACGAGGCCCTGCTCAACCAGCATCATGAAGGCGACGCTGGTGAGCGGCTTGGTCATGGAATAGATGCGGTAGATGGTGTCGTCCTTGACCGGCAGCTTGCGCTCGACGTCGGCAAAACCCTGAACCGAACTATGCGCAACCTTGCCGCGCCGATAGACAAGGAGATGGGTGCCCGGGAAGCGGCCGGCATCGATGTAGCGGCTCTTCAGATGCGCATCGACGCGGTCGAGCGCGACCTTGGACATACCGACGGATTCGGGCGAGGCGGGGGTGGGGGCGAGCATCAGTTCCTCCGGGCAGCTTTTCTGGGAAGGTTGATAGCCGAAATGGCAGCCCCATTCCAAGCGCGTTGCACTTAACGCCGCCCGGCCGACTGGTGTAGTCTCCACCTTGGAACGCCTCCAGGGAGCCGCAAAGATCCCCATGGGCCCACGAGAAAATCGCAGGCAAACGCACCATGACCCAGTTCAACGAGACCGAACTCACCGAAGCCGTCGTCCGGAGCTTTGACCAGACACCCGATCCGCGCGCGAAATTCCTGCTCCAGGAACTGGTGAAGTCGCTGCACGATTACGTGAGCAAGACCGGCCTCACCTTCGAGGAATGGGAATACGCCATCGATTTCCTGACCCGCACCGGCCAGAAATGCACGGATACCCGCCAGGAATTCATCCTCCTGTCCGACGTGCTCGGCGTCTCCATGCTGGTCGACGCGGTCAACCACCGCGAGCGCGAGGGCGCCACCCAGACCACCGTGCTCGGGCCGTTCTATGTCGGCGAGCACAAGGTGACGGCGCACGGCACCGACATCTCTCCGAACAATCAAACCGGCGAACGGATGTTCGTGCAGAGCCGCGTCACCGATCTCAATGGCAAGCCGCTCGCGAATGTCCCCGTCGACGTCTGGCATGCCGATGATGACGGCTTCTACGATTCACAGAAGCCGAACTATGACGAGGTCGGCGCTTCCGCGCGGGCGCGCTTCATCACGGATGGCGACGGCCGCTTCTTCTTCCGCACCATCTTGCCGTGCAGCTATCCGATCCCGACCGATGGTCCGGTCGGCGAGATGATCATGCAGACCAACCGCCACCCGATGCGCCCCGCGCACGTGCACTTCCTGGTCAATGCGAAAGGCTACGAGCCGCTGATCACCCATGTCTTCATGGACGGCGACAAATACCTGGATTCCGACGTCGTGTTCGGGGTGAAGGACGACCTCGTCGCCAAGGTCGAGCCGCGCAACGATCCGGCGATGCCTGATGGCACCAGGGCGAACGGGCAGTGGCACCTGATGACCTACGAATTCCACCTCAAGCCGGGCGGCGGCATAGCGCCGAAGCCGCTGGGGACGAAGGCGGAGGAGCCGGCCTGACGGTCAGGCGCGAGCCGCGCGCGCCCGCCCCCCTCATCTCCCGATAAAGGCCGCCAGCTCGTCAGGCGTCCCCATGGGGAAGGCTTCCTTCATAAAGTCGAGGAAGGCGGATACGCGCGCGCTTAGGAGCCGACGCGATGGATAGAGCGTCCACAACGCGATCTCTGGTCCGTCGATGTCGCCCCAATGCACCAGCGTGCCTGCAGCCAGATCGTGACTGACCAGTGACACCGGAAGGCGTGCGGCGCCGACGCCCGCCCGGACTGCATCGCGGACCATGACGAGCGATGACAGCCGAAGGACTGGATCAACCGCGATGCGCGATCTTCCGCTTGGCACCGTCACTTCCCAGGTTGTCAGCTGGTCGCCCGGTCCGCGCATGACAGCCGGCACAGCGATGCCGTCCTTCGGTCGTTTCAGGTCCGGGCTCGCCACGGCCACCAGCCGATCGCGCAGGAAGATTCGTCCGACAAGGCTGTCATCTGGATCGGGATTGACCCGGATCACCAGATCATACCCCTCCTCCACCATGTCGACGGAGCGATCTTCCGTCGTGACCTCGAGACGGACCTGCGGGTATCTGAGCGCGAACCCGGCCGCGAGGTTTCCCATTGCAGTTTGCGAGAACAGCAAAGGCGCGCTGATCCGCATCCTGCCTCGCGGGCTGTCCCCGCCCGAAGCGATCGCTGCCGCCGTCTCGTCGAGCTCGGTGAGCAATGCCCCCGTCCGCTCGTAAAGGGCGCGTCCTTCCTGGGTGAGTTTCACGGCGCGCGCGCCGCGCTCGAACAGGCGCAGGTCGAGCGCGGCTTCCAGTTCCGCGACCCGGCGGGAGAGGGTGGCTTTCGGACGCCCGGCGGCCCGTGCGGCGCGTCCGAACCCTCCGTGCCGGGCGACGAGATTGAAATCGGCGAGTGCGAGCAGGTCCATCGTTCCACCAGTGAGACGGTCTGTCTAGATATATCGTCTATCGGTTTAAATGTGGATCACTAATTTCCCTGTGTCTTCTGAACTCAACCCGGAGTGATCCCCATGGCCATCCTCGTTACCGGCGCAACCGGCACCATCGGCCGCAACGTCGTCGAACAGCTCGTCAAGCGCGGCGCCGATATCCGCGCTCTCGTCCGCGATTCCGCAAAGGCAAACCTGCCGGCAGGCGTCACGGTCGTGCAGGGCGACCTGCTCGAGGTCGACTCGCTGCGCAGCGCGTTCAAGGGCGTCTCGACCCTGTTCTTGCTCAACGCAGTGGTCGCCGATGAATTCACGCAGGCGCTGATCGCGCTCAACGTGGCCCGCGAGGCCGGCGTCGAGCGTATCGTCTACCTCTCGGTGATCCATAGCGATCGCTACGTGAACGTCCCGCACTTTGCCGGCAAGTTCGGCGTCGAGCGGATGATCGAGCAGATGGGCTTCAACGCCACCATCCTGCGCCCCGCTTACTTCATGAACAACGATCTCACGATCAAGGACGTGGTGACCGGATACGGCATCTATCCGATGCCCATCGGGAGCAGGGGGCTCGCCATGATCGATGCGCGCGACATCGGCGAGATCGCGGCCATCGAGCTCATCCGTCGTGAGCGAGCCGCAGCGCCGCTTGCGCTCGACCGCATCAATCTGGTCGGTCCCGAAACGCTGACCGGCGCGAAAGCCGCCGCCGTCTGGTCGGAGGTGCTGGGTCGCACGATCGCCTATCCCGGTGAAGATACCGCCGGCTTCGAGAAGAATCTCCGGCAGTTCATGCCGAGCTGGATGGCCTACGACATGCGGCTGATGAGCGAGCGTTTCCTCACCGAGGGAATGGTCCCAGAGGCCGGCGACGTCGAGCGGCTGACCGCGCTGTTGGGCCGCCCCCTGCGCTCCTATCGCGACCTTGTCTCCGAGATCGCGGCCTTTGCCTGACGGCACGGGCACGTCCCGTCACGACAACGAGGAATCCTGTCATGATCTCTTCAACCGCCACTGTTCGGGTGGATACGGAAGGCGCAACGAAGATATCCGCTCCGCGAGGTGACGCTTTCTCTCGACCGTGACGCGCGCGCTCGTGAGCGCGATGAAGGCCGAGCAGGTCTCTCGGCTGGTTTGCATCACGGGAATCGGCGCCGGCGACAGGGCCGGGCACGGCGGCTTTATCGCTGACAATTTGGTGAACCTTGCGTGGCTACACCCTTGATCAGCGCGCGTGCAACATCGCAAGCAGGACCACGACGACGCAGGCGAGCGCCGCCGTGGTCAATTTCCAGAACATCAGAGGGCTGCGCTCCAAAAGCGGCGTGATCCGCGTGTCGAGATAGGCCGGATTGGGCGAGCGAAGCTCGAAGACGAATTCGGACAGATCCTCGTGCCGCTTGTAGGGATCCGGATGGAGCGCACGTCTGAGCGCGCCGTCGACCCACGCAGGCACGTTGCTGTCGTCGTTGGCCGGGCGATATTTGAGCCTCCGCACGTCCGCCTTGCGCCGGATACTGGCGATTTGGGTGCCATAGGGAAGCTTTCCCGTCAGCATCTGGTAGCAGATCACGGCCAGCGAAAACATGTCGGAGCGCGGCGAGCCGCCCTGCCCAAGAAAATATTCCGGCGCCGTGTACTGGACCGTTCCCAGAATTTCGTCGGCCTCGTCCTGCGGCGCGGCCTCCGCGACGCCTGCCACCCTGACCGATCCAAAGTCGATGATCTTCGCGGTCCCGGTCTTGTCGATCAGGATGTTGTCGGGCCTGAGGTCCTGATGCAGCATTTCCATGCGGTGGAAGGCGCGCAGGCCCGCGGCGATTTGCTCGACCAGTCCGCGGACGGTTTCGAGATCGGGGCGTGGATTGTCCGTCATCCATTGCCGCAAGGTCTGACCCTCGACGAATTCGGTGGCAACGTACAGATAGCTGCGCCGTTTCGACTGCGACAGTGGCTTCAGCACGTGCGGGCTGTCGATCCGGCGCGCGATCCACTCCTCCATCAGGAAGCGCTTCAAATAGGCGGCATTGTCGCGCAAATCGATCGACGGAAGCTTCAGCGCGACCGGCTCTTCGGTTACTGCGTCGACGGCAAGGTAGATGTGACTGCGGCTGCTGCCGTGGATTTCGCGGACGATCCTGTAGCCGTCGAAGATTGCCCGCGGCTCCGGCAGCGGGGGAAGCGGCAGTTGGGAGGTCTGGTTGAAGATGCCGGCTGGCTCGCGCTGCGGCACCGCATCGATGCGGAGGATCTGGACCGTGATGTTGTCGTCGCTGCCGCGCCGGTAGGCTTCCTCGACGATCGCTTTCGCCGCCCCGTCGAGCTCGGCTGCATGCTCGCTGAGCGCGCTCGTGATGAAACGCGCGTCGACGAATTCATAGGCGCCGTCGGTCGCCAGCAGGAAAGTGTCGCCAGTCTCGATTTCGAAACTCCGGTAGTCGATCTCGAGCTGCGGATTGATGCCGAGCGCGCGGCCGAGATAGGTTTGCTCCGACGACACGATGATCCGGTGATCGTCGGTCAGCTGCTCGAGCGCCTTGCCGGCGACGCGATAGACGCGACAGTCGCCGACGTGGAAGATGTGAGCGGTGGTCGCCTTGATGACCATGGCGCTCAGGGTGCAGACATAGCCCTTGTCGCGGTCATAGGCATATTGGCTCTTGCGCGTCTGCGCGTGCAGCCAGGAATTGGTGGCATCCAGCACGCGGCGGGCGGAGGTCTTCACCGTCCAGGATTCCGACGTGCAGTAATAGTCCATCAGGAAGCTCTTGACCGCCGACTCGCTGGCGATCTGGCTCACCGTGCTGCTGGAGATGCCGTCGGCGAGGACGGCCGCAATGCCCTTCAGGCTGAGCATCGGCTCGTCCGGAACGAGGACGCCGTGAAAATCCTGGTTGATGGGCTTGCGACCCTTGTCGGAATGCTGGCCGACCGAGATATGAAGTCCGCGGGTCATTGTCATCACCGGCAAAGGGGAGCCTCACCCTGTTCGGACGAGGCTCCCCTGTCGAGACGTTTTCGATCAGGCCGCAACGCGGGTCGGCGCGGCCTTGCCGGCCTGCCGCTTCGGCTTGGTCATGACGTGCGTGGTGTAGAGGGTCATGCCGGTGAAGGCGAGGCCGCCGACGAGATTGCCGAGCACGGTCGGGATCTCGTTCCAGATCAGATAGTCCATGATCGAGAACTTCGCGTGCAGCATCAGGCCCGAGGGAAACAGGAACATGTTCACGACGGAATGCTCGAACACCATGTAGAAGAACAGCATGATGGGCATCCACATCGCGATGACCTTGCCGGGGACCGAGGTCGAGATCATGGCGCCGACGACGCCGGTCGAGACCATCCAGTTGCAGAGCATGCCGCGCATGAACAGGGTCGCCATGCCGGCGGCACCATGCGCGGCGTAGCCGAGCGTTCGGCCTTCGCCGATATTTCCGATGGCCGCGCCGACCTTGTCGGGCTCTTGCGTGAAACCGAACGTCGTCACGAAGGCCATCATGAAGGCGACGGTGAGGGCGCCGCCGAAGTTGCCGACGAAGACGAGGCCCCAGTTGCGCAGCACGCCGCCAAGCGTGACGCCGGGACGCTTGTCGATCAGGGCGAGCGGTGAGAGCACGAACACGCCGGTGAGCAGATCGAAGCCGAGCAGGTACAGCATGATGAAGCCGACCGGAAACAGCATCGCGCCGACCAGCGGCTGGCCCGTGTTGACGTTGATCGTGATGGCGAACCATGCGCCGAGCGTGAGGATGGCGCCGGCCATATAAGCGCGGATGATGGTATCCCGGGTGGACATGAAGATCTTGGACTCGCCCGCATCCACCATCTTGGTGACGAATTCCGAAGGCGCGAGATACGACATCAATGGTTCCTTTGCTTCGTAAGAGAGATCACGCCCTCCTGCGAGAGCGATTGAACGTCATTGGCCGTGCGGGCTGCCTGCCGCGCACGAGGGCTTGGAATGGTTTCGGAAGCCTTGGGAATCGCGTCACGACGACCGAGCCGGGAAGGGCCGCGAAGCAGTTGAGCTTCCTCGTTGCGGCCGCCAGAGGCTGCAACCATGCGGCAAAGCCGCAGTCTTCGTTGACGTGATGGAAGAAGCAATTTGCGTGCCGGGCCTGCAGCTTGAAAAGAGTTAGCGATATCAATTAGATACCATTGCCACGGTTCAGATTTCGACGCACTCCGTGGCCTTATGCTTGAGCCGCTGCATAGTATTTGTGCGCCGCACATGGATTGAGCAGGTCGCAAATTTCACGTGCGGACTAAGCCTGCGACAGACTGGCGCGCTGCACATAACATTATGAACTGGCGTCGCTTTTCGCTGCTTTGGGCTTGGCACGAAGCTTGAATAGTTCCCAGCCGACGCCATTGAAGCCGTCCCGCGAGACTTCTCATCCGATTTGTGACGCCACCAGACGGGGGTTTCCCCGTCGCGCGTTCGCATGGGCCTTTTTTGGGGGTCACGGACGGACGGGCTGCTCGCGTGCACTGACGCAATCATTCTGCAACGACGCAAAGGACGACACCGCCAATGACCAAGCGCACCCGCCGGCCCTCGGAAACGATCGGCCTGAACCGCCGTCAATTGTTGAAGGCTGCCGGCTCGACCGCCGCACTCCTCGCCGCTGCCAAGCTGAATTTCCCCGCCGGCGCTTTCGCGCAGGACGCCGGCCCCGAGGTCAAGGGCGCCAAGCTCGGCTTCATCGCCCTCACCGATGCGACCCCGCTGTTCGTCGCGAAGGAGAAGGGCATCTTCGCCAAATACGGCATGCCCGATGTCGAGGTCCAGAAGCAGGCCTCCTGGGGCACCACGCGTGACAATCTCGTGCTCGGCTCCGAAGGCAATGGCATCGACGGCGCGCACATCTTGACCCCGATGCCGTATTTGATCTCGGCCGGCAAGGTGACGCAGAACAACCAGCCCACGCCGATGTACATTCTGGCGCGCCTGAACCTGAACGGTCAGTGCATCTCGGTCGCCAAGGAATATGCGGACCTCAAGGTCGGCATCGACACCGCGCCCTTCAAGACCGCGCTGGAGAAGAAGAAGGCCTCAGGAAAGTCCGTGAAGGCCGCGATGACCTTTCCCGGCGGCACCCATGATCTCTGGATCCGCTACTGGCTCGCTGCCGGCGGGATCGATCCCGACAAGGACATCGAGACCATCGTGGTGCCGCCGCCTCAGATGGTGGCCAATATGAAGGTCGGCACCATGGACTGCTTCTGCGTCTGTGAGCCCTGGAACCTCCAGCTCATCCACCAGGAGATCGGCTACACCGCGATCACCACCGGCGAGCTATGGGACAAGCATCCCGAAAAGTCGTTCGGCATGCGCGCGGCCTGGGTCGACAAATACCCGAAGGCGGCGAAGGCGCTGCTGATGGCCGTGATGGAAGCCCAGCAATGGTCGGAGAAGGTTGAGAACCGAGAGGAAGCCGCAGTGATCTGCGCCAAGCGCCAGTGGATCAACTGCCCGGTTGAGGACATCACCGATCGCATGAAAGGCAAATTCGACTACGGCACCGGTCGCATCGTCGACAATTCGCCGCAGCAGATGCGCTTCTGGAAGGACCAGGCCTCCTATCCGTTCCAGAGCCATGATCTCTGGTTCCTCACCGAAGACATCCGCTGGGGCAAGTACGAGGCGAATTTCGACACCAAGGCGCTCATTGCCAAGGTCAACCGCGAGGACATGTGGCGCGATGCGGCCAAGACGCTGGGCGTCGCTACTGCCGATGTCCCGGCCTCCACCTCGCGCGGCAAGGAAACCTTCTTCGACGGCAAGGTGTTCGACCCCGAAAATCCGGCCGCCTATCTGAAGTCGCTCGCGATCAAGCGCGTCGAAGTCTGATGGAGCCTGCGGCTGCCGTGAGGCAGCCGCATCGTCTTGGAAAGCCGAGATCCGGAGCCGGAGAGATAGCGATGAACATGCCTGCCACGAAGATGGACATTGAGACCGCGACCCCGACGGGTACCGCCGCGCCGGTCGTCGCGATGACACCGAAGCGGCCGCCGCGCGGCGAGACCTACGCGCGGATGGCGCGGGAGACCGCCGTGCGCGTGATCCCGCCGCTCGTCGTGGTCGCACTGCTGATGCTGGTATGGGAGCTGGTTTGCCGCCGCGCCGGCTCGGCGCTGCCGCCGCCGTCGAAAGTCTTCAAGGACACCAAGGAACTGATCCTCGATCCGTTCTTCGATCACGGCGGCATCGACAAGGGTCTGTTCTGGCATCTCTCAGCCAGTCTCCAGCGCGTCGCGCTCGGCTATTCGCTCTCCGCCATCGCGGGCATTGCGCTCGGCGTCCTGGTCGGCCAGTCGGTCTGGGCCATGCGCGGGCTCGATCCGTTGTTTCAGGTCTTGCGCACGATTCCGCCGCTGGCCTGGTTGCCGCTGTCGCTCGCGGCGTTCCGCGACGGCCAGCCCTCCGCGATCTTCGTCATCTTCATCACCTCGATCTGGCCGATCATCATCAACACCGCGGTCGGCGTCCGCAACATCCCCCAGGACTACCGCAACGTCGCCGCGGTGGTGCAGCTCAATCCGCTCGAGTTCTTCGCCAAGATCATGATCCCGGCCGCCGCGCCCTACATCTTCACGGGGCTTCGCATCGGCATCGGCTTGTCCTGGCTCGCGATCGTGGCCGCGGAAATGCTGATCGGCGGTGTCGGCATCGGCTTCTTCATCTGGGACGCGTGGAATTCCTCGCATATCAGCGAGATCATCCTGGCGCTGTTCTATGTCGGCATCATCGGCTTCGTGCTCGACCGCCTGATTGCGGGCGTCGGCAAGATCGTCACCCGCGGCACCGCGCCGAACTGAAGGGGAAAGCACATGACCGCCTATTTGAAGCTCGACCACATCGACAAGGTCTTCACCCGCGGCGCGGCCACGACCGAGGTGTTGAAGGAAATCAACCTGACGATCGAGAAGGGCGAATACGTCTCGATCATCGGCCATTCCGGTTGCGGCAAGTCGACCCTGCTCAACATCATCGCAGGATTGACCACCGCCACCATCGGCGGCGTACTGCTGGAGAATCGCGAGGTGAACTCGCCGGGTCCAGATCGCGCAGTGGTGTTCCAGAACCACAGCCTGCTTCCGTGGCTGACCGTGTACGAGAACGTCAAGCTCGGCGTCGACAAGGTCTTTGCCAAGACCAAGAAGCGCGCCGAACGCGACGCATGGGTCATGCACAATCTCAACCTCGTGCAGATGGCCCATGCCAAGGACAGGCGGCCCTCGGAAATCTCCGGCGGCATGAAGCAGCGCGTCGGCATTGCCCGCGCGCTTGCGATGGAGCCCAAGGTGCTGCTGCTCGACGAGCCGTTCGGCGCGCTCGACGCGCTGACCCGCGCGCATTTGCAGGACTCCGTGATGGCGCTGCATCAGAAGCTAGGCAACACCATCTTGATGATCACGCACGACGTCGACGAGGCCGTGCTGTTGTCCGACCGCATCGTCATGATGACGAACGGGCCGAGCGCGCGCATCGGCGAGGTGCTGGAGGTGCCGCTGGCGCGGCCGCGCAAGCGGCTCGAACTCGCGACCAACGCCGCTTATCTGAAGTGCCGGCAGCGCGTGCTCGAATTCCTCTATGAGCGTCATCGCTTCGTCGAAGTCGCGTAAACGCGTCACCAACAGGTGCTAACGCAACGCCTAATTTTGAATCATCAAGCTCAATCCTTGTGCGCCGCACAGGGATTGAGCGAATCGCAAAATTTGCGTGCGAAATAGTTCTGCAAAAACTTGGAGCAATACGAACAAGCTCCTGAATTTCCTGCGTTTCCGGAATGCGCGCAGTTGGCACGGAAATTGAAACACCAACCGCGGACGCCAACGACGCCGTCCCTCAACATCATCAATCAGCATCGCAACTCGCCACCGGGGTGAAGCCTCGGAGCGCGTCTCCGTGGCCGGAGGCAGAGCCTGCAACGACGCAGCGGTGAGCCTGGAAGGGATAATGTAATGACGAAGGATCCGACGTGGATTTCCGAATGGCGCCCCGAAGATGAGGCGTTCTGGAATGCGACTGGCAAGACTATCGCGCGACGCAACCTGGTCTGGTCGATCGTGGCCGAGCATATCGGCTTCTCGGTCTGGCTGATCTGGAGCATCGTCACCACCAAGCTGCCGCAGGCGGGCTTCCACTACACCACCGACCAGCTGTTCCAGCTCGTCGCAGTGCCCGGGCTGATCGGCGCGTTGATGCGCTTTCCCTACACCTTCGCGGTGACGACCTTCGGCGGCCGCAACTGGACCATCTTCAGTGCCGCGATCCTGTTCATTCCGACGCTTTCGCTCGCCTACTTCGTGAGCCAGCCCGACACGCCGTTCTGGCTGATGCTGCTGATTGCCTCGACCGCCGGCCTCGGCGGCGGCAATTTCGCGTCCAGCATGACCAACATCTCCTTCTTCTTTCCCGACCGGATGAAGGGATGGGCGCTGGGCCTGAATGCGGCCGGCGGCAATATCGGCGTCTCCAGCGTGCAGCTGTTGACCCCGATCCTGATGACGCTCGCCGTCATCAACCTGTTCCAGGCAACCCCCGTCGACGGTGTCTTCCTGCAAAACGCCGGCCTGATGTGGGTGCTGCCGATCGCGATCGCGGTGTTCGGCGCGGTGTTCTTCATGAACAACCTGACCACGGCCAAGTCGTCGATCAGGAACCAGCTCGCGGTGGTCAAGCGCAAGCACACCTGGATCATGGCGTATCTCTATATCGGCACGTTCGGCTCGTTCATCGGCTACTCGGCTGCGTTTCCGCTGCTGATCAAGACGCAATTTCCGCAAGTCACGATTGCGATCGCATTCCTGGGGCCGCTGGTCGGCTCGTTGTCGCGGCCGCTCGGCGGCTGGCTTGCCGACAAGATCGGTGGGTCGGTCATCACGTTCTGGAATTTCATCGTGATGGCAGGCGCCACGGTCGGCGTGCTCTACTTCGTCGGGCAGAAGGACTTTATCGGCTTCCTGTCGATGTTCCTGGTCCTGTTCGTGACGACGGGCATCGGCAACGGTTCGACCTACCGCATGATTCCCTCGATCTTCCGCGAGCAGAATCTGTTCAGGGTGCGCGGCAAGGGCGATGCGGAGCGCGCGGTCGCCTTGAAGACGGCGAGCATCGAGAGCGGTGCGGCGGTCGGCTTCATCGGCGCGGTCGGCGCCGTCGGCGGCTATCTGATCCCGACCGGCTTCGGCAAGTCGATCGCGCTGACGGGAGGACCGCAGCTCGCGCTCGCGATCTATCTCGGTTTCTACGCCTCCTGCCTCGCGCTGACCTGGTGGTTCTATCTGCGTCGCAGCCCGCAGGGTGAAGGCGTGTCAAGCCTTGCCGGGGCGCGCGTGTAACACTTGGTACGAATCTCGCTTCTCTCCGTACGCGGGGAGAAGCATTGCCCGACAGTTTGATCATGAACCTGGTTCGCAACGGCGCGCACCAAGGCAAACCGAAACAGGCAGGAGAACATCATGACGCCAGAACAGATCACCCTCGTCCAGCAGAGCTTTGCCAAGGTCGCGCCGATTTCCGCGCAGGCCGCGATACTGTTCTACGATCGCCTGTTCGAGGTGGCGCCGTCGGTGCGCGCGATGTTTCCCGAGGACATGACCGAGCAGCGCAAGAAGCTGATGGGCATGCTCGCCGCCGTCGTCGGCGGCCTGTCGAACCTGGACTCGATTCTTCCCGCGGCCTCGGCGCTGGCGAAGCGGCACGTCGCTTACGGCGCCCAGGCCGAGCACTACCCCGTGGTCGGCGCGACCTTGCTGTGGACCCTGGAGAAGGGGCTCGGCGAAGCCTGGACGCCCGAACTCGCCAGCGCCTGGACCGACGCCTATGGCGTGCTGTCCGGCTACATGATTTCCGAGGCCTATGGCGCCCAGGCGCAGGCCGCCGAATAGGAGACGCCTTGTGAGTGAGCCACTCGTCATCGTCGGTAACGGTATGGCGGCCGCGCGCCTTGTCGACGAGCTCGCCAAGACCGCACTCGGCCGCTACGCGGTTGCCGTTATCGGCGATGAACCACGGCTCGCTTACAACCGCGTGCTGCTCTCCTCCGTGCTGGCCGGCGAGACCGGTTCGCACGAGATCGAGCTGAGACCTGCCGACTGGTGGCGCCATCGCGGCGTCACGGTGCGCTACGGCTATCGCGTCACCGAGATCGACACCGGCCGACGCGAGCTCAAGATCGAAGGCGAAGAGAGCATGGAATATTCCAAGCTCGTGCTCGCCATCGGCTCGACGCCGCTGCGGCTCAACGTGCCGGGCGCCGATCTCGCCGGCGTGCACACCTTCCGCGACACCCGCGATGTCGACCTGCTGCTGACGCTCGCTGCCGCCAGGAAGCGCGTCGTTGTGGTCGGCGGCGGTCTGCTAGGACTCGAAGCAGCCTACGGCCTCGCCAAGGCCGGAGCGCCTGTGACGCTGCTGCATCTGATGGACCGGCTGATGGAGCGCCAGCTCGATGCGCCCGCTGCGGACCTGCTCAAGACGCTGGTCGAGCGCAAGGGCATTCGCATCCTGCTCAATGCCTCCACGGTCCGCATCCATGGCGAGGGCCAGGTCGAAGGGGTCGAGCTTGCCGATGGCAGCCGCATCGAGGCAGATGCCGTGATCTTCGCCGCCGGCATCAGGCCCAATACTGCGCTCGCCAAGGACGCCGGCATCGCGGTCAACCGCGGCATCGTCGTCAACGACGAGATGCAGACGGCGTCGCCCGATATCTACGCGCTCGGCGAGTGTGCCGAGCATCGCGGCACCTGCTACGGCCTCGTCGAGCCTGCCTACGAGCAGGCGCGCGTGCTGGCGCGACATCTCGCCGGCCGGCCTGCGGCCTATCAGGGCAGCGTGGTCTCGACCAATCTGAAGGTCTCAGGCGTCAGCGTGTTCTCCGCCGGCGACGTCATGGGCGGGGAGGGCAGCGAGAGCCTCGTGCTCACCGATCGCAGGCGCGGCACCTACAAGAAGCTCGTCATCGCCGACGGCCGGCTCACCGGCGCCGTGCTGATCGGCGATACCGTCGATGCGCTCTGGTATCTCGAACTGATCCGCAACAGCGAAAAGGTGGCGGCGATCCGCACCGACATGGTGTTCGGCCGCGCGCTCGCGCGATCCTCGAAAGCAGCCTGATATGACCGCGATCGATCCCACGCTCCGCGCCACCAAGACGACCTGTCCGTATTGCGGCGTCGGCTGCGGCGTGCTGGCGACGCCGGACGGCAACGGCGGCGCGGCGATTGCGGGCGATCCCGATCATCCCGCCAATTTCGGCCGGCTGTGCTCGAAGGGCTCGGCGCTCGGCGAGACTGTCGGGCTCGAAAGCCGGCTGCTCTATCCGATGATCCGCTGCAAGGGCGTGCTCGAACGCGTCGCCTGGAGCGATGCGCTCGACCACGTCGCCCACCGCATGCAGCACATCGTCGCGCGCGACGGTGCCGACGCGGTCGCGTTCTATCTCTCGGGCCAACTGCTGACCGAGGACTATTACGTCGCCAACAAGCTGATGAAGGGCTTTGTCGGCACGGCCAATGTCGATACCAATTCGCGGCTCTGCATGTCGTCCTCGGTCGCCGGTCACCGCCGCGCCTTCGGCGCCGACACGGTGCCCGGCTGCTATGAGGATCTCGACCAGGCCGATCTGCTGGTGTTCGTCGGTTCGAATGCCGCCTGGTGCCATCCGGTGCTGTTCCAGCGCATGCTAAAGAATCGGCAGGAGCGCGGCGCCCGCATGATCGTGATCGATCCGCGCCGCACCGATACCGCGACCGACGTCGACCTGTTCCTCGGCCTCAAGCCAGGCACCGACACGGCACTGTTCTCCGGCCTGTTCGTTCACCTCGCCGACAACGGTGCGCTCAATCAGGACTACATCGCGCAAAACACGTCGGGCTTTGACGACGCACTGGCGCGCGCGCGCAGCATCGCCGGCAGCGTCACGGCGACCGCGCTGGCGACCGGCCTCTCCGAGCAGGACGTTGCCACCTTCTTCAAGATGTTCCGCGACACGCCCCGCGTCGTCACACTGTATTCGCAAGGCGTCAATCAGTCGGCGCAGGGCACCGACAAGGTCAACGCGATCCTGAATTGCCATCTCGCCACGGGGCGCATCGGCAAGCCCGGCGCTTCGCCGTTCTCGCTCACCGGCCAGCCCAACGCGATGGGCGGCCGCGAGGTCGGCGGCCTCGCCAACCAGCTCGCCGCGCATATGAACTTCACGCCGCCGGATATCGACCGCGTGCGGCGGTTCTGGAAGGCGCCGCGCATCGCCACCCATGAGGGGTTGAAGGCGGTTCAGCTGTTCGAGGCCATCAACCGCGGCGAGGTCAAGGCGTTGTGGGTGATGGGCACCAACCCGGCGGTGTCGCTGCCCGATGCCGACTTCGTGCGCGAGGCGCTGAAGAAACTCGAGCTGTTCGTGTTGTCCGAGAACGTGCTCTCCAACGACACGGTCGATGCCGGCCCGCACGTGCTGCTGCCGGCGCTCGCCTGGGGCGAGAAGTCGGGCACCGTGACCAATTCCGAACGTCGCGTCTCGCGCCAGCGCTCCTTCCTGCCTGCGCCGGGCGAGGCAAGACCGGACTGGTGGATCCTGAGCGAGACCGCAAAACGCCTCGGCTTCGGCGACAGCTTTGACTATAAATCCGCGGCCGATATCTTTCGCGAGCACGCCGCGCTGTCGACGTTCGAGAACAATGGCAGCCGCGACTTCGACATCGGTGCGTTCACCTCGCTGTCCGATGAAGCCTTCGACGCCTTGAAGCCCGTGCAGTGGCCCGCGCGCGAAGGCGAGGCGCCCATCGAACGGTTCTTCGCGCAGGGTGGCTTCTTCACCAATGACGGCAAGGGCCGCTTCGTCGCGCCGGAGGTGCCGGCGCTGCGTGGCGAGACCGGGCCGTCGCGGCCGTTGCGCCTCAACACCGGGCGCATCCGCGATCAGTGGCACACCATGACGCGTACGGGTCTCAGCCAGCGGCTCGGCGCGCATCTGCCGGAGCCGTTCGTCGAGATTCATCCCGATGACGCCGGCAGATACGGCATCGTCCAAGACGGCTATGCCCGCGTCACCACCGACTACGGTCAGTGCACCCTCAAGGTCGTCGTCAGCGAGCGGCAGCAGCGCGGCACGCTGTTCGCGCCGATCCACTGGAGTGCGATGAACGCCTCCCACGGTCGTGTCGGTGCGCTGGTCGCACCGTTCACCGATCCGTTCTCGGGGCAGCCGGAATCGAAGGCGACGCCGGCGGCGATCGCGCCCTATGAATACGTCTTCCGCGGCTTTGCGTTGTCGCGCAAACAGCTCGATCTACCGTCGAACCTGATGTGGACCCGCGTCAAGGTCGGCGGCGGCTTTGGCTATCTCTTCGCCGACAATGCGGATCTGTCGCGCTGGCCGGCCTGGCTCGGTGGCGTTGCCGGCGAGGATGTCGCCGACTATCGTGACTTCGGCGGCGGCGTCTATCGCGCGGCGTCGTTTGCTGGCGACCGCATCGAAACCTGCCTGTTCGTCGGCCCCGCGCATGACGCCGGGGATTGGGAGGTGGTGAAGAGCCTGTTCGTGGCCGACCACGTCACCGACGAGCAGCGCCGCATGCTGCTCTCCGGCAAGTCCAACGAAGGTGCCGCCTCGACCGGCCCTGTCGTCTGCGCCTGCTTCGGCATCGGACGCGGCACCATCTGCGACAGCATCGCTGCCGGCGCGCGCACGGCCGCCGAGATCGGCGCAAAGCTCAAGGCCGGCACCAATTGCGGCTCCTGCATCCCCGAGCTGAAGCGGCTGATTGCGACGACGGAGGTTGCGCCTGCGAAGCAGGCCAAGGTCGCGAGCGCGGCGGGGTAGGGGTCTCTCCAGACCAAGAGACGGTCTCGTGCCCCGGACGCTGCGCAGCACGAAGTGATGCGCTGCAGAGCCGGGGCCCATCGCGCGGAGGTTTGTGTGGGCCTTTCTGGGTCCCGGCTCTGCGCAGCAACGCAGGGGGCTTTGCAGCGCGTCCGGGACACGAGAGCGGTATGGCTAGGTACGCCGCCATGCCCTCCGCCCAATCGACGCGCCCTCCATTGTGCCCTATGTTGCCGCGCTCTCCCATCAACAACGACAAAAATAACAATGATGTACCTGGAAACGCCGCCGCGCCTGATCGAAACCAAGCTGTTCTCCGCAATGCCCGACAGGTTCCGCCGCAAAGGCGAGCGGACGGATTGGGCCGATGCCAACCGGCCGGGTGTGCCGACGGACTCCTTCATCGAAGGACCGTCGTTCGACAAGGATGGCAATCTCTACATCGTCGACATTCCCTTCGGCCGCATCTTCCGCATCGCGCCCGATGGCGAATGGTCGGTCGCGATCGAATATGAGGGCTGGCCGAACGGATTGAAGATCGCGGCCGACGGCCGCATCATGGTCGCCGACTACAGGTACGGCATCATGGAGTTCGACGCCAAGGCCGGCCGCATCAAGCCTGTCCTGACTGCACGCAATTCGGAATCGTTTCGCGGCTGCAACGATCTGCATCTCGCCTCCAACGGCGACATCTATTTCACCGACCAGGGCCAGACCGGCCTGCATGACCCCAGCGGCCGCGTCTATCGCCTGACACAAAGCGGCCGGCTCGATTGCCTGATCGACACCGGCATCAGCCCGAATGGCCTGGTGCTCGATCCGACCGAAACGGTGCTGTTCGTCGCGATGACGCGCGACAATTCGGTGTGGCGGTTGCCGTTCATGGAGGACGGCAGCGTGTCCAAGGTCGGCCGCTTCTGCTCGCTGTTCGGCACCAGCGGCCCCGACGGCATGACCATGGATGCCAAGGGCCGCCTGTTCGTCGGGCACGCTTCGCTTGGCCATGTCTTCGTGTTCGCGCCGAACGGCGAATTGATCGCGCGGATCAAATCGTGCGCGGGGCCGAATTGCACCAACGTCGCAATCGGTGGCGCAAAGAAAGATCGGCTCTATATCACGGAGTCCGGGACCGGCAGCGTGCTGGTCGCTGGTATCAGCGGATTGAACTCTTGAGCATGACGGCGGTTGCCTGAGCGAAAGAGCGGTATCGGAGCAGACATGAACACAAAACCTTTCGGCAAAACCGGCGCCGCCGTCTCCGTGATCGGGCAGGGCACCTGGTATCTCGATCATGGCGATCGCAAGCGCGCGATCACGGCGCTTCAGCGCGGGCTCGATCTCGGCATGACTCACATCGACACCGCCGAGATGTATGGTGATGCCGAACTCGTCATTGCCGATGCGATCACGGGCCGGCGCGACGACGTGTTCCTGGTCTCAAAGGTGCTGCCAAGCAACGCTTCGCGCGGCGGAACCATCACCGCCTGTGAGCGCTCGCTGAAGCGGCTGAAGACTGATCGGCTCGATTGCTATCTCCTGCACTGGCGTGGCTCGTATCCGCTGGAGGACACCGTCGCCGCGTTCGAGGAACTGGTGAAGACCGGCAAGATCAAATCCTGGGGCGTCTCCAATTTCGACGCCGACGATCTCGACGAGATCCTCGAAATTGCCGGCGAAGGCAAGATCGCCTGCAATCAGGTGCTCTATCATCTGAAGGAACGCGCGATCGAGCACGCGGTGATCCCGTGGTGCGAACGGCATGGCGTCGCTGTGGTCGCCTATTCGCCGTTCGGCCACGACGATTTCCCTACGAGCAACAGCAAGGGCGGCGCCGTGTTGACGGGCATAGCGGAGGCGCGTCGCGCGACGCCGCGCCAGGTCGCGCTGAGCTTCCTCACCCGTGAGACTACGGTGTTCGCGATCCCGAAGGCGTCCTCTGCGGAACATGCCGGCGAAAATGCAGCGGCCGGTGATCTCGTGCTGACGAAAGACGAGATTGCTGCGCTCGATGCGGCGTTTCCGCGCGGTGCAAAGCCGCGCAGCCTGCCCATGCTGTAGTGCACAAAAGCCTATTATTAATGGAGTATTGACGCGCGCGGGCGTGAGCGCATATCGGCATCCTGTTTTCGGAAGTTGTGAAAGCGGCGCAATTATCGTTTTTAAGGATCATTCCCGATTCGCATTTCCTAGGTTCCTGCCGTGACACCGCCGCCCGCCGTAGCCGCAAGGCTCGACAGTATTCCCATGCCCATGCCGGAAAAGAAGCAGCAGGTGCGCCGCGCGCCTGCGCGCGTCGATCATCCCTTCAAGGGTATCGCGCTGGTGCTGCTGTCGACGATCTTTCTCGGTTGCTCCGATGTCACCGCGAAATATCTGTCGTCGAGCCTGCCGTCGATCGAGATCACCTGGATCCGCTTCGTGACGTTCGCGCTGATGTTCACGCCGGTGATGCTGCCGGGCTCGCCGTTCCATGCGATGCGCACCGAGCGCCTCGGCCTGCAACTGATGCGCGGCGCGGCACTGCTCGGCTCTTCGCTGTTCTTCATCACCGGCCTGAGCTTCCTGCCGATCG
Source organism: Bradyrhizobium sp. LB8.2 (assembly GCF_040548035.1). Lineage (NCBI taxonomy): Bacteria > Pseudomonadati > Pseudomonadota > Alphaproteobacteria > Hyphomicrobiales > Nitrobacteraceae > Bradyrhizobium > Bradyrhizobium sp. LB8.2. Next base: position 33,629 of record NZ_JBEPQV010000049.1, read on the forward strand.
CGGAAGCCTCCGCCACCGGCTTCGTCTCGCCGCTGTTCGTCACCGCACTCTCGATCATCTTCCTGAGCGAGAAGGTGGGCATGCGCCGCTGGATCGCCACCGCGATCGGCCTGACCGGCGTGATGATCATCCTGCGTCCGGGCTCCAGCGCGTTTCACGCCGCCGCGTTCTTCCCGATCGTCTCGGCGTTCTGTTGGGCCGCCGCGCTGATCCTGACGCGCATGATAAGCGGCCGCGAAGCCGTCCTCACCACGATGGCTTATTCGGCGCTGACGGGCGTTGCGATCCTCTCGCTGATGGTGCCGTTCGTCTGGGTCACGCCGAGCTGGACCGCGATCGGACTTGGCATCGTGATCGGTGTTGCGTCCACCGTCGGCCAGTGGATCATCGTGCTGGCCTATCGCTACGGCGATGCCTCGGTGCTGGCGCCGTTCTCGTATACGCAATTGCTGTGGGTCAGCATTTTGGGCTTCTTTCTGTTCGGAGAAGTGCCTGATATCTGGACCGTCACCGGCGCGGCCTTCATCGTCGCCAGCGGCCTCTACATCGCCCACCGCGAGCGCATCCGCCGCGCCCAGCTCCTGATAATGGAAGAGCGTTCCCCGAACCCCTGACGCAAGTTCGCGCGTCCGCTTTGTGCTATCAACGGCTCCAACAACAAGGGAGGAGCCGGATGCGCGCTGCGATTTTCAGGAACGGTGAGATCGTCGTCGACCGGATGGCTGAGCCGAAGCCGGGCAACGGGCAAGTGCTGGTCAAGACGCTCGCCTGCGGCATCTGCGGCTCAGACCTTCACGCACGCCAACACGCCCACCGCATGGTGGAGATGGCGCGGAAGACCGGACGCAAGCCAATGGACCTCACCCGCGACGTCGTGTTCGGCCATGAGTTCTGCTGCGAAATCGTCGATTACGGGCCCGGCACCACGCGCAAGCTCAAGTCGGGTACGCGCGTGTGCTCACTGCCGGCCCTGGTGACGCTGCAGGGCATCGAGGGCATCGGTTATTCCAACGAGAATGTTGGCGGCTATGCCGAGGCGATGCTGCTGAGCGAAGCGCTGCTGCTGGAAGTGCCCAACGGTCTGGCGCCGGAGCATGCTGCACTCACCGAACCGCTCGCGGTCGGCGTTCACGCCGTGGCCAAGGCCAATATCCAAGGCGGCGAGGTGCCGCTCGTGATCGGCTGCGGGCCGGTCGGGCTTGCGGTGATCGCCGCGCTCAGGATCAGGGGCCTGCATCCGATCGTCGCCGCCGACTATTCGCCGGCGCGACGCGCGCTCGCGGCCAAGCTCGGCGCCGACATCGTCGTCGATCCCCTGAAGTCGCAGCCCTATGCCACCTGGGCCGAGCACGCGCAGATGTCGGACGCGGAGAAGGCGGCGCGGCCGCCGTTGCAGGCCATGCTGCCCGCGCTGAAGCCCGCGATCATCTTCGAATGCGTCGGCGTGCCCGGTCTGTTGCAGCAGGTGTTCGAGGGCGCGCCGCGCGATGCGAGGATTGTCGTGGTCGGCGTCTGCATGGAGACCGACAGGAGCGAGCCGATGCTCGGCATCATGAAGGAGCTCAACGTTCAGTACGTGCTCGGCTACACGCCGGACGAATTCGCAGCGTCGTTGCGCCTGATCGCGGAAGGGCAGGTGGATGCGGCTGCGATGGTGACGGCCGAGATCGGCATCGACGGTGTTGCGAAAGCCTTCGCCGACCTCGCCAATCCTGAAGTCCACACCAAGATCATCGTGCAGCCCTCGCGGTGATGCCTTACACCGGCAGCGCGATCGAATATTTCACCTGGCTGAGCGCAAAGCTGGATTCGATCGAGGCGATGCCGTCGAGCCGGGTGAGCTTGGTTTTCAGGAAAGTCTCATAGGATGCGAGGTCGGCCGCGACCACGCGCAGCAGATAGTCGCGGTTGCCGGTCATCAGATAGCACTCCAGCACCTCGTCCCATTTCGAGATTGCGCGTGCGAAGCGGTTGAGATCCTCCTCCTTCTGCCGCGCCAGCTTGATCGAGATGAAGACGCTGACATGCAGCCCCAGTGCCTTCTGGTCGACGGTCGCGATGTAGCGCGAGATGACGCCGCGCTCCTCCAGCAGCTTGACCCGGCGATGGCAGGGCGAGACCGAGAGTCCGACCTTTTCGGCGAGTTCCTGCATGGTCAGCCGGCTGTCATTCTGGAGCAGGGCGAGGATTTTTCGATCGATGGCGTCTAGCGCGGGCATTGGGATAGAACCTGTTGTTTCCAGATAGTTTTTGGTATGGCGTTCCAATATTAGCAGGTATCGCGCGAAAAATTGAGAAATTTGGCCCAGCCCGCAGGCGTATCATCGTGGCACCTGTTTTCCGGGAGCGTTGCCATGCCCGTTGATACCGCCCGTCTCGACACATTGACCGCGCTGGCCCGCAAGGCGCTGTGGCTGTCGTCCTGGACCATCCATCACGCCAACCACGTCCGCACCAGCTCGGATGGCCTGAAGGTCGGGGGACATCAGGCCTCGTCGGCCTCGCTCGCGACCATCATGTCGGCGCTGTATTTCCATGTGTTGCGCCCTGAGGATCGCGTCGCGGTGAAACCGCATGCGAGCCCGGTGTTCCACGCCATCCAGTATCTGTTCGGCCGGCAGAGCCGCGAGAAGCTGGAAAATTTCCGCGGCTTCAAGGGCGCGCAGTCCTATCCCTCGCGCACCAAGGATGTCGACGACGTCGATTTCTCGACCGGCTCGGTCGGCCTCGGCGTCGCGCAGACGCTGTTCGCCTCGCTGGTGCAGGACTATGTCAAGGCGCATGGTTGGATGAAGGATCGCCGCGAAGGGCGGATGATCGCGCTGGTCGGCGATGCCGAGATGGACGAGGGCAACATTTTCGAGGCGCTCGCGGAAGGCTGGAAGCACGGCCTGCGCAACACCTGGTGGGTGGTCGACTACAACAGGCAGTCGCTGGACGCCGTCGTCCGCGAAGGCCTTTGGGAAAAGTTCGAGACCATGTTCCGCAATTTTGGCTGGGACGTGGTGATCGTGAAATACGGCCGCCTGATGCGCGAGGCCTTTGCCGAGCCCGGCGGCGAGGCGTTGAAGCGCTGGATCGACAATTGCCCGAACGCGCTCTACGCGGCGTTGTGCTTCCAGGGCGGCGGCGCCTTCCGCAAGCACCTGCATGACGAGATCGGCGATCAGGGACCTATCACAAAACTGATCGACAAGCGCAGCGACGACGAGCTGCTGGCGCTGATGTCGAATCTCGGTGGCCACGATATGGCGAGCATGCTGGAGGCGTTCGAATCCATCGATCACGACCGCCCGGTCTGCTTCATCGCCTACACCATCAAAGGCGTCGGCCTGCCGTTCCAGGGCCACAAGGACAACCACGCCGGCCTGATGACGGTCGCGCAGATGGAGAAATATCGCGACAGCCAGAGCATCCGACCCGGACACGAATGGGACAGATACGAGGGTCTCGCGCAAGACGCCGCCGAGCTCGATGCCTTCCTCGCGCGCGTGCCGTTCAACCAGGACGGCCGCCGGCTTACCGCGCCTGCTATCGAGGTGCCCGCGCAGCTCGCCTTCAAGCCGTCGCCGCAGATGTCGACCCAGCAGGGTTTTGGGCTGGTGCTGAACGAGATCGCGCGCGGCGACAGCGAGCTTGCCAAGCGCATCGTCACGACATCGCCTGATGTCACCGTCTCGACTAATCTCGGTCCGTGGGTGAACAGGCGCGGCCTGTTTGCGCGCGGCGAGAAGGCGGACTTATTCCGCAGCGAGAAAATTCCTTCCACGTTCAATTGGGACTTTTCGCCGAAAGGCCAGCATCTCGAACTCGGCATTGCCGAGATGAACCTGTTCATCATGCTTTCGGCGCTCGGCCTGTCGCACCAGATCAACGGCGAGCGGCTCTTGCCGGTCGGCACGCTCTACGATCCCTTCATCGAGCGCGGTCTCGATGCCCTGAACTATGCCTGTTACCAGGATGCGCGCTTCATGGTGGCGGCGACCCCATCAGGCATCACGCTCGCGCCCGAAGGCGGCGCGCACCAGTCGATCGCAACGCCGTTGATCGGCATGGCGCAGGATGGCCTTGCCTCGTTCGAGCCGGCCTTCGTCGACGAACTCGCCGTGATCATGGGCTGGGGATTCAACCACATGCAGCGCGATCCGGGCGAGGGCGGCTCGATCTATCTGCGGCTCTCGACGCGCAGTATCGAGCAGGCGCAACGGATCATAACGCCCGAACTGCACCAGGGCATCACCGACGGGGCTTATTGGCTGCGCAAGCCTGGCCCGAATGCCGAACTCGTGATCGCCTATACCGGCGCGGTCGCGCCCGAAGCGATCGAGGCGACCGGCTTCATCGGCGAGAGCCGGCGCGACATCGGCCTGCTCGCGATCACTTCCGCAGATCGTCTGCATGCGGGTTGGACCGCCGCACGGAAATTGCGCCGTGATCGGAGAGGCGTGCAGCATCTCAGCCACATCGAAAAACTGCTCGCGCCGCTGCCGCGCGACTGCGGCATCGTGACCGTGATCGATGGTCACCCGGCGGCGCTCGGCTGGCTCGGCAGCGTCCGCGGCCATCGGGTCGAGGCGCTCGGCGTCGAGCAGTTCGGTCAGACCGGCACGATCGCCGACCTCTACCGTCACCACGGCATCGATGCCAACGCCATCATCGATGCGGCCGAAAGCCTCACCACCGGCGCGCCGGTGCTGCATCGGAAGATGGCGGTGTAGTGGGAATGACCGGCGCATCGGCCCCGGCTCAGCAGCGCACCGCTGAAGGGCGCTGCGCTGCGTCCGGGGCACGAGAGCGCTTCGACGAGTTGCAGTTTCGCGTCCCGGACGCGGCGCGGCATGAAATGACGCGACGCTGAGCCGGGACCCAAGTTCTTACGTCCCAGCCACCTTGCCACCCCTCCGCCATCGGCTCATATAGCCTCCGTCCGCCGCAACGCTGGCCCCGCATATGGCGGGTTCAATTGCCGGCGCTTTCGTGCAAGGATGCCTGCCGAAACGCCCCCTCCATACCCAAGAAGAGGTTCACGATGGTCAATCGCATGCAGTTCTACATCGACGGCGCCTGGGTCGATCCCGCCGTCAAGAAGTCCACCCCGGTCGTCAATCCGGCGACGGAAGAGGCGATGTACGACATTGCGCTGGGCTCCAAGGCCGACGTCGACAAGGCCGTCGCCGCCGCCAAGCGCGCGTTCGTGACATTCTCCCAGACCAGCCGTGACGAGCGCGTCGCGCTGCTCACCAAGGTCATCGAGATCTACAAGGGGCGCCTCAAGGAGATCGGCGCTGCCGTCTCCGACGAGATGGGCGCGCCGCTGCCGATGGCCGAAAAGCTCCAGGCCGGCGCCGGCCTCGGCCATCTCATGACCACGCTCGACGTGCTCAAGAACTATCATTTCGAGGAACCGGTCGGCACCGCCATGGTGCTGCGCGAGCCGGTCGGCGTGGTCGGCATGATCACGCCCTGGAACTGGCCGCTCAACCAGATCGCCTGCAAGGTCGCGCCCGCGCTCGCCGCCGGCTGCACCATGATCCTGAAGCCGTCGGAGTTCACCCCGACCTCGGCGCTGATCTTCGCGGAAATCCTCCATGAGGCCGGCGTGCCGAAGGGCGTGTTCAACCTCGTCAACGGTCTCGGCCCCGAGGTCGGCGCCGCCATGAGCGAGCACCCCGATATCGACATGATCTCGTTCACCGGCTCGACCCGCGCCGGCATCGATGTGGCCAAGCGTGCGGCGCCGACCGTGAAGCGCGTCAGCCAGGAGCTGGGCGGCAAGTCGCCGAACGTCATCCTCGAAGGCGCCGACCTCACGAAGGCGGTGACCGGCGGCGTGATGCACATGTTCAACAACTCCGGCCAGTCCTGCAACGCGCCCTCGCGCATGATCGTGCCGCTGTCGAAGATGAAGGAAGTGGCCGCGATCGCGAAGGCTGTCGCCGACAAGACCAAGGCGGGCGATCCGCGCGCCGAGGGCACCACCATCGGTCCGGTCGTCAACCGCGGCCAGTGGGACAAGATCCAGGGGCTGATCAAGAAGGGCATCGACGAGGGCGCAACGCTCGTGTCCGGCGGCCCGGGCCTGCCCGAAGGTGTCAACAAGGGCTTCTATGTCCGCCCGACCATCTTCGCCGACGTCACCCCTGACATGACGATCGCGCGTGAAGAGATCTTCGGGCCGGTGCTGACCATCATCGGCGCCAAGGACGAAGCCGAGGCCGTGCACATCGCCAACGACACGCCCTATGGCCTGGCCGGCTACGTCACGGGCGCTTCCGTCGAGGACGCCAAGCGGGTCGGCCGCCAGATCCGCGCCGGCAACGTCAACCTCCAGGGCGTGCCCAACGACCGCACCGCGCCGTTCGGCGGCTACAAGCAGTCCGGCAACGGCCGCGAGTGGGGCAAGTACGGCCTCGAGGACTTCCTCGAAGTGAAGGCCGTCGCCGGCTTCAACGCGGCGTAAGCTTTATCGTTTGAAACCAACATGACGCCGGAGTGGAAAACCGCTCCGGCGTTTTTGTTTGTTCGTCATTGCGAGCGAAGCGAAGCAATCCAGAAATCTTTCCGCGGAGACAGTCTGGATTGCTCACATGGGGATTTGGTGTGTCAAGGCGGATGTTCAGCTTTTTGTTTGATTGCTGCCAGCTTTTCGTCCCGACCGCTG
>NZ_JBEPQV010000050.1:0-39583 GCF_040548035.1 Bradyrhizobium sp. LB8.2
AGGCATTCGACGATCGGATATCTGAGCCCTATGGAGTTCGAACGGAAGGTCGGATTAGCTTAAGCCGGTGTCAACAGAACCGGGTGCAGCTCAGTACTAGTGATCCGCAACACGGAACCCCGGACCGAGAGACGCTGATGCGCTGGGGCATGCCGCCGTCGCGCGGGCGGCTCTTCCGCCATTGCCGTCCCCGACGGCACCGACGATTAATCCGCCACCAGCCGGTAGCACTGCCCAGCTTTGCCTAGGACGCCGCGTAGCGCCCGTGACCTTATTGGTGAGTCCCGTATCGATTGCCGGTATTCAAGTTACGATATTGGCCTCCCTTGTGCGAGGAACCTGACGCTCCGGCGAAAGTCCCGCCATGGCTGGACGTATGATGACCCCCTCCGTACGACACACGGAATCCACCGTGACCACCTCTAGCTTGTGCGAGCGTGGTTGAGCACAGCAGGGCAACCACGAAGACGGCTATTTTTCTCACCGCATCTCTCCCTTTGAGTCGCCAGACTGAGACGAAGGCGAGTTCATTCTCAATGGCCGCGCGCCACAACACGGAATTCATTCGTGCACACACAACTAACGTCTAATGGGAATACTACGGGGTTGATCTCGCCTACCGGTTGCGGTTGTATTCAACCGGGTCTGGGGAGTGCGTCATGCGTACATGGGGCATCGTGGTGCTGTGCGCCACGTTGGGTGGCTGCGTTACAAACGCCGAGACGGTCCAGTTTCGGCCATCCAATCCACAGCAACAGGCGCTCGTGCGAGATGGGCAGGCTGCCTTAGTCTCCCGGCAGAAGGCTTCACTAGTCCTAGTCCGGCCTGCTTCCCGGCAAGTGCAGGCAAACGGACGCCCCGTTTTCGTTGTTGCGATCAACAACATGAGCAAAGGTCCTGTCGAGTTTCGCGTTTCGCAAGTTGAAGCGACACAGCACGTTGCGGGCTCCGACTCCGCTATGCAGGTCGTCACGTATGAGATGCTTGCTCAAGAAGAAAAGAACCGACAGGTCGCAGCGGCAATCTTTACGGGCCTAGCTGTAGCAGGGAATGCGTACGGGGCGTCTCAGGCGGGACACGGTCACTACACGACACCGAGTGGCCGGACGGGCACGTTCTACAGCCCCACGGCTGCGGTGATCGCTCAAAACAATGCTGCGGTCCAAAATGAAGCAATGATTGCCGCGACCGTGGAGACTGGTCAGCGCAATATGGCGATCCTTGAGCAATCGGTGATCAAGGATAATACGCTGATGCCGGGCGAGTGGTACGGCGGGCAATTGCACCTTGCGCCGCCAGTCGCCAGCGAGGGCGGAGGGCCGAAGACCTACACCGTCGTTATTACTGTTGGTGCTGATCGGCACGTAATCGACATCGCGCAAGGATCGGCTGGAGCTTAGCTGTTCGGCACGAGAGGCATTGGCACAGGGAGCCATGCGGGGCAGACTTATTGTTTTACTTCTAGGTTTAACGGCCGTGATAGCCTATTCGCTGGGCTGTCACGATCCGAGGGCCGCGTCCGCGCCGAGCACAGCAAGGCCGGTCGCCTTCGTTGACGCGCCACTCGACACACCCGCGATAAAGCCGCAGCCTGCACCCAGCTCTGTATCGACGACGGTTTCGAAGCCCAGTCAGCCCAGCCAAGTCGGGCCGCAGCCGGACACTAAGCGCAAGCTAAAGGTCGTCCTCACCGCTGCGGCGATTGCTGCAATTCTCATTCAAGCGAGCAGAGATCAATACCACGCAACGGGCCATCCGTGTGCCTGCCCGGATGATCTAACGCGCAACGGACGACGTTGCGGCGGAAACAGCGCGCACTCGCGAGCCCGGGGGTGCTGCGCCACTCTGCTTTCCCAGCGATGTGACTGCGGACATGATGGACTCGTACAGGAGACGAACAGCCCGCCAATAAAGGGAGGGGAACGGGCGACGTCCGCATGAACAATGTCCTAATTCGCATTTGGATAGTCTCAGAGGGCATGAGCAGTTCCCGGATGGCGAAAGTTGCTTCGAGCCGAATCGGCGATTACCAACCAACCGACTGAAATTCTTCACCATTTTACGTCCCACTTTTTGACAAATAGCAGGTGGGTTCGTATCCTCATTCTCGGGTTGAGCAACGTACTTACGATTGGCATCCGACGAACGGGTGCAGGCCGGGGGGCTGATGGAATGCAAATGATCGAGAAACTGCGCAACCGGGTTGCGCAACCGCTTGGCCGGCTGAACGCCTTTGCCCGCGTTGCAGTTGTCACTTTGGCCTGCCTCGTAATCGGCGGCCTCATTTTCTGGCTGTGCAATGAGCTGGTGTACTACTATGTAGCCCGGACCTATGCCGAAGAGCTTGCAGACGCATACGACCTGAATACCGGGACTACGCGAGCTATCCTATGGGCCAGCTTTGCCGCAGTTGTGGTTCTTGCGGGCTACTCCTTTTCTTTTTCAAAGCATAAACGGCGCATAGGCTATCTAGGTCTGCTCGCCCTAGTGATCGGGCATTCGCTGCTGCTGAGCCGCATTGACTCGAACTTCCGCAAGAATGGCGTTGCTGAAAGATGCTATGTGATGACGCGCACGAGCATCAAAATGCTGAACCGCGTGGGGATTGATCCAGAGACCGGCCGTGATTGCCGGCCGCTCACCCCACAAATCGTCGAAAAAGTCGAGGAATACAGAAGAGGCCATCGGCCGACGCCGATCACTGCGACGGACCCGACGTTTTTCGATCCGACGACGGGGGAGCCTGTGGTTTGGTATTCGAAGAATGACCGCGGACAGGTCGAACTCTTCGACTTGATGGGCTTTCACCCACAAACCGGCGAGGAGCTGATACCAGTCACGCGCGAGATCGTGGAGGGCTGGAAGCAACAGACAGCTAAGCTAGTGCGCCGTGTGCCCCTCCGCGTAAACGATCCTGAGAGGTTTGGCTTCTTTGACCCAACTACGGGCATCGCGAAGATTTGGTACTGGCGCAGTGAGGGTGGAGAGTATGAGTTTTTCGACGGGCCGGGCTTTCATCCCGCGTCGGGCGATCAATTCAAGATCGTGAGCCGAGAGGTCATTGCGGAATGGCGTCAACAACGCGAGGCCATCGCGGCGAGGAAAAAGGCCGAGCAGGAGCAGAGAGACAAAGAGGCTCGCGAGCGCGCCGAACGCGAGGTTCAGCAGGCCCTAGAAGCAGCAGAGCGGGAACGGCGGGCACGCGAAGCCAGTACCGAAGCCGAGCGACAACGGCTACAGGGCGGGAATGACTGCGACCGTCTCGCCGCGAACCCAACCGATACAAAAAGGAGTGGCGACGGCGTGTCATTTGACGCGCTGAAGTCCCAAGCTGACCAAGCGTACGATGCTTGCACTAAGGCCGTAGCGGTCTCACCCGCCGAACTCAGGTATCAATACCAACTTGGCCGCGCGGCGCAATTCAAAGACAAAAAGCAAGCGTTCGACATATTCTTCCGTCTCGTTCAGGCAAACTATCCTGCTGCATTTGACAATCTAGGTGGGATGTATCTATGGGACCGCAAGGATGTGACCACAGCTATCACGCTCTTTAAGCGGGGCAGCGCACTCGGTGATGCGGACTCGATGGTGAGCCTCGTCGATCTTATCGACAAAGGAATGATCCCCACCCCAAACCCGGAACAGACGAAACTAGCCTTGTTGCAGCGGGCTGCCGAGCTCGGGCACGCCGGGGCACAACGAGGCTATCAGCTTGAACTGCAAAAGGTTAATCAAGAGCGTGTCAATCAAGTGAACCAACAACAGATGATGCAGCTCTTCGGGGCCTTCGTTCAGGGGATTGCAAGGCACTAGCCATCGGGTAGCACCTCTATCCGCACCCCGTTAAGCGATTAGCATTTGCGTTGGAGAGGAATCATACTTTTGCGCACCGCCTATTTTTGCCTGATTTTAGTTCTCATTTTCGCAGCAACAATCGAGAACCCTGATAATGCATTTGCGTACGCGGAAACGACATCTTCTCCGATGCCGCCCGACGACTTAGTTGCGTGCGTGGTGGTCGATCCAACCTCGACGCCGCTGAACGTTCGAGCCGTGCCTCAGGGGCAAATACTCTCAGCCATCTCAAGTGGGCAGCTTGTTCGCATTCTGGGCGAGACACAGGATTCCCGCGGCAAGCGGTGGGCATATATAGCCGATGCTAACTCTCGGCCCTTGGGGTGGGTGTTCAGGGAATACCTTGCTTGCAGGTAGATAGCCCCGGCATCGGGATCATCGCTGCCGCGGGCTGAAGCCGATGTTTGTGCCGTACTGGTTGGCGATACTCGGGCTGTAATAGGTGTCGCCTGTGTGAGACGATCCCTTAGCGTGTGAGCCGCCGTGACTGAAGCCGCCATCGTCGCGACTTTGGCCGAGCTGCCGCCGAAGTTTGACGAAGCGTCCGCCAAAAAGACGCTCCCGATGATCGCAACCGTCAGCGGTGACACCGCGCCCGACCACGGGAAACGAGCTACCAGAAGCCTGTAAGCTCACTACGAAGGCGACAGCGAAGCCACCCCACCGAACAGCTCGAAGAACTCTCCGGCTCTGGCAAACTCTTCCGGCCATGCTCGCCGCCTCCGGGGGCTCACGAGGGGCTGACGGGAGGCCTTCCGGTCCGCGCCCCCTCGAGCGACCGTACGTTACCGGGCGAAGATTAGCAGCGGCCAGTCAGGATTCGCTTTCTCGTGCAGCGGACCGACGGGTTGACGCATCAGCGGGCTTCCAATCGAGTTCTGAAATTGACGCGCCGCCGAATACCGACAAACTTCTTATCGAATGGTTAATTGATTCTCGTCATGCTGCGCGCATACTTTAATCATTCAGAGGACAACGATGTCCGAAGTGATCAATTTCCCGCGCGGCCAAGAGCATCCTGCCGTGCATCCCGCCATTATTCGAGTTCAACGGCTCACAACTGTATTGTCCGAGCTGCACGGAGCAAACCTGCGCGCTCAAGACGACATACGTGGCGCGCTATGGATCCTCGATCTCACCAACAGATGCGTTCGAGTTATACTGTCGGACTTTAAGGATGATCCCTGTATTGGCCAACTCATGTGGCAAGCGGAGGAATTGACGGCTTCGGTCGAGATAGCCCACCGCATGGTTCAGCACGTTGGCCCGGCTTTGCAGAACGCTGGCCGTTCTCAGGTAGTGATAGCGACTTAATTGAACATGGAGCCATGAGGTTGGGAGGCCCGCGAGATGAGGCTTGTCGCAACACGTGAGTATTCGTTCCTCGACGTCCAAACTTTGAATGAGTGCCAAGCGCGTGACACGCTCTTTCGATACGGCGAGAATTCCTTTCTATTGCACATGACTCCCGGCGAAGGGGAGGACGACCAACTTTTCTGGTTGGACAGCCGCGCAGCACTGCTCTGGATCAATCAGAGCGTTGAAGAATACGGATCATACTAGCGACCTAGACAGCGGACCAAAGCCAATGGTTGGAAGTCGGCGTGCACCCCGCTTTCGGGTGGCCAAGCCAGCGCAGATCGAGCTTGGAGGCGACAAAACTCCCTGCACGGTGCGTGACATTTCTACGTCGGGCGCAGCACTTCAACTCTTCAACACGATTGACAGAATACCCTTCGCCTTCACGTTGATTATTCCAGAAGATAACTTGAAATTGCCCTGTCGGGTCGTCTGGCGGACGCCCTTTAAGGTGGGCGTGATGTTCGTTTGAAATGGTGGGGCTTATGCCATAGGACGTCTGTGCCACTGGAACATGGAATGTCTCGATGTCCGCTTCGGGTCCACAAACCGCCCGTGCCCGATGATGGGGTTATATCCCAGTTTACCGCGTTTCGAGCCCGAACCGATTACGTCGCGCGAGAACGACCTTCCTTGACAACTCGTACCTCATCTGACGCGCAATCATCCGCGCCCGCGTAGCCTCGGCGACGCTGCGCGGACGTGTTGACGGCATTCCGGCAGCGATCAGCCGAGCGACGCCCACAGGTACTTCTTCGACACTGCCAAACCATCCGTCTGTTCGCTGTAAAGTACGGAAGGGCTCGGCGCCCGGCGGACAAAACTTCAACCAATCCTCCTTTTAGATCCGAACAAAGCCCTTGAAGGTCGGCTCAGCCTTCACGGCGCGGTACTTGAAGTGCGGCTCCTGAGGAGCCGGTGCCGGCGCCGGCACGTGCTGATCATCCCCGCGCGGCAGAGTCGCAGGCGCCGTGCCGGCGATCACAGCGTCCGCGTGCGCACGAAGCAACTTGGCAACCAATTCCAGCGCGGCTGGCACTTCTGCACGGCAGATCGCCATGAACTTGTCGACGCCATGAGCGTCGTACACCAGCGGTACGGCGCGCGCGGTATGCTCGGAAAGTCGCGAAGCCGCATTGTCGAATTCCGTACCAACCTCCGTCAGCCTGCCAATCAGACGATCGATGTCCGCTGCGGTTTCCGCTCGCAACTTCTTATCGGCGGCGTCCTCCTTGGCGCGTTCGAGATCGGCCAGCCGCTGGTTCATCTCCGTCAACGCCGTCTTGAGGGTCGTGGCGCGATCCTGAGCGGCGCGGAGCGAAGCCTCCGCTGCATCAAGAGCGGCATCGTCGCCGCTCAGTGCGCTTTCCTTGGCCGCAGTGGCATGCCGGGCAATCGCTTGATCGCATTCGGCGAGCTTCGCGGCGAGTCGATCGCGATTAGCCGCTGCGGCGTCGATGTCGCGCTGGATGGTTTTCTCGGGATTGGATTTGAAGATCGCCATTAGTTGCTCCAGTCGTTTCGCGATCACGTTACGCGATGACAGAGCTGCTTCGCATCAGACATAATCCAACGAAATACAACGAGAGCGTATGTCCGCTGTTCGGCCGGAAGCAGTCGGCGGACATAGCGTTGCGAACGTCCAAGATGGGCCATGAGCGGACCTGTCCGCGCGGCGCGTTCGGGAGCAGAGCAGTTAAGCGACCGGTACGAAGAGCTATTTCTGGATGGGCGCGTCGAGATTATTCCTTGCTTCAAGTGACATTTTTGTCCTTTTGTTCCCGTGGGTGCATGGTAGCCTTGTGGCGGGTCAATGCACTCGACACCTCCAATGCCTTCAGCGCCGATCGAAGTCACACGTGGGCCTATTTGGGAGAGAACGGCGGCGGGGTCGAACCTGAGCAGGCCGCTCCAGTGGCCGCCTCATCCATCCGCTACACAGCAGAGTGACCTCTCATGCCTATCCGTCATTTGCGCGCGGCCCTGCCTGGGCTCGCAATCGCACTCGTTTCTTCCAGTCAAGCTACTGCCCACGAAATCGTCGGCAACCGCTTCTTTCCTGCAACCCTCGGGATCGACGATCCCGGCGTTAACGACGAACTTTCGCTGCCGACCGTCGCCAATTTCAAGACCGGCGATGATCCGTGGTTCAGGCAGCGCGATTTTTCCGCCGAATTTTCCAAGCGCATCACTGAAGCATTTGCGATTTCGTTTGGATCAACTTTCAGCAGTTTCGCGGCTCCCGGCGGGCCGACCGGGATCGGCGCGAGCGGATTTCAGAACCTGGAGACGACGTTCAAGTACCGCCTCTTCCGGGATCCGGAGCATGAGTTTGTGATGTCGGTCGGTCTCAGCGTCGAATGGGCCGGAACGGGCTCGCAAGGTGTCGGAGCCGACCCGTTTAACACCTACACACCCACACTGTACTTCGGAAAAGGGTTGGGTGATCTTCCCGACACCCTGTCATGGATTCGACCGATCGCCGTCACGGGACAGATCGGCTATGCGATCCCGGCGAGACGTTCGACGAGGACGCTGAGCGTAGACCCTGATAGCGGTGACCTGACGGCCGATACCGAATTTCATCCGAGGGTGATCAATTGGGGAGCGACCATCCAATACAGCATGCCCTATCTCAAATCGGCGGTCGTCGATCTTGGCCTGCCGGATTTTGTTAATCATCTGATCCCAATCGTCGAAGCAACGATGCAAACCCCGGTCTCGAATACCTTGACCTCCGGGACCCTGACGACCGGGACCATCAATCCGGGGATTCTTTGGGTCGGAAACTCGTTTCAAGTCGGTGTCGAAGCCCTGATTCCGATCAATCGGCAGAGCGGAACGAATGTCGGGGTGATCGCGCAGTTGCACCTGTACCTCGACGATATCGATCCGCGCGGGATTGGAAAGCCGATCTTCGGCAATGCCGTTCAGCCCGCCAGCCCGTTTCCGAGGAATTGATCATGCGCCGCAAAGCTTTTGCCGTACTGGTTCCGCTGTTGCTGCTGCTCGTGACGGGCAACGCACTGGCGCACGCTTCTCTCGACCATGCCGAACCGCGCGTCGGCAACAAGGTCGCGACCGCGCCACGCGAGGTGACCCTGTGGTTTACCCAAAAGCTGGAGCCTGCCTTCAGTTCCGTGACCGTGACCAACGCCGCCGGCCAGCGTGTCGATACCGGCAAACCACGTGTCAGCGGCAACCAGATGTCGGTCGCACTGCGTTCAGGGGGCGCGGGAACATACCGCGTAAACTGGCGTGTTCTTTCCGTGGACACGCACACGACGGACGGCAGCTTCACCTTTCAGGTTGGGCCGTAAAGGCCTGATGATCTGATGCTGGGGGACGCTGTAAACGTCTCATTGATCGTCGTCCGCGCGATTCACTTCGCCGCCACCGCGATAACCGTCGGCGTCCTGATTTTCAGGGCAGTGGTGGCGCAGCCCGCGCTGCGTTCAACGGGAGCTGCCCGCATCCTCGTCATTGGGCAGATAATCGTTCGTGCCGCATGGATCGGCCTAGCGGTGACCGTGGCATCCGGCGCGGCCTGGGTTCTGTTGCAGGCCGCCGCCATCAGCGGTCTGCCGCTCGGCGAGGCCGCGACCACAAATATCCTCTCCACCGTGGTGACGGAGACGCAGTTCGGGATGGTTTCGGAAATTCGCGTTGCACTGGCGATCGTGCTGGCCGCTTGCTTGAGCTATGACCGACTTCCGCTGGCCCAACCTCTCGCGCTCGCCTCTAGCCTCGGCCTCGTAGCGGGCATCGCATGGACCGGACATTCCGGGTCAAGCGCGGGCGATATCGGCAACATCCACGTGATGGCAGACGCGTTACATCTCATCGCCGCAGCGGCCTGGCTTGGTGGACTTGTGCCGTTCACCCTTGTGCTGGCGGAGGTTCGGCGCAACCAGGATCATGCGTGGGCCTCGCTTGCATCGCAGGCAGCACGCCGGTTTTCCAGCCTCGGCATGGTCAGCGTCGGCACAATATTGGCGACCGGCATTGTCAATGCCTGGATTCTGGTCGGTTCAATCAAGGGGCTGCTCACAACAGAATATGGATGGCTACTCATGCTGAAGATATTTCTCTTCATGATCATGCTCGCCTTTGCCGTCATTAATCGGTATTGGCTGACGCCTGATCTTGCCTTGCCGCTGGGTAATGAAGCGCAGCTCAAGGCCGTTCGTCGACTGACGCGCAACAGCGGAATCGAGATCGCCTTCGGACTTGCGATCTTTGCGGTCGTCGGGGTGCTCGGGACCTTGCACCCTGCAGTTCACTTGGCGAACTAGCGTCCCCAACAGCCCCCTCCACGATAGCATTCAGTTGTTCTAATGTTCTTCGCTCGCATTGTCCCTTGCCGGTCAAAAGCGGCGCGATCTTAACGGGCGCTATTTCCGGTGTACCGCCAAGAGCGGACGAACTGACGTGACGGGATTCACCCCCGCTCATCTAGCAACGAACGGTCCAACTACAGAAAGGTGTTTCTTTGCTGCTCTCTCTCTTGGAGCCAACATTCTCCCCTAATGCCGGCCAAAGAGCCGCGCTTGGCGTGCCTTCAGGCTAGTCAAGCTGATTATCCAACGCCCGCCCTCGCGGTGGGCATCGATCAGCCCGCGCTCCGCCCAAACACGTACGGTCTCGTAGTTCAAGCCACAGACCGATGCAGCACGCTTGAGGGGCAGCCAGTGCGGGGCTGGCTGCTCAAGCTCCGCGACGCGGGCCTGCAACCGTGCGATCGCCTGCTGCAAGGTAGCGACAACATCATCCTGATCGTCAGTCTCGTGGCCGGTCTCTCGCGTATCTGCATCCATGGTCAGGCGCCTCCGGTCGAACGCGCAGGGCCGCCAGCAATGGCCTCGAGAATCTCCAAGCACTCATCCTGCGTCCACTCACAGGGGCGCTCGAAGCGGCGCATAGCAACCCGGAAGTGCTGGTCACAGCGGAGGGAGGCACGAAGATCGTCTTCGCGGCATGCGCGGGCGTCGGAACGCATGCGGTCGTCCAGCTCGACCTAGAACGCCATAAGGCGACGAGCTTCCTGCCGGCGTGCCTCCAGATCAGGGATCGAGCCGAGTCCTGCGCAATCTTCGTCCAATTCGGCGAAAGCAATATCCAGGTGGCTCTGATCGGCGGGCCAGGACATGTTGTTGCGACCGAGGTGCCGATTAACGGCGTCGATGACGGTGGGCATCCGCCAACGCGGCTGCTTCTTTTCGTAGCCGTCCGGTGCCACATGACGCAAAGCGCGCCGGACGGTCTGCCGGTCAAGCTCCAGCATGTCGGCGGCGCCGAACGCGGAAACCAGTTTCACGTTGAACTCCTTTCGTTGTTGTTGTCGCTTTTGCAATTTGCCGGCGCTGGTCATGCCGAGCGCGCGAGCGCTACCCGCAGGGCGCTCCCGCCTGGGAAGGACCCTGGCTTATTGAGGGGCGGATTTCATTCGATTGTCGTGGACCGCTGTGTTCTCTCTTGGCCCGGTGATGCGCACGAGCAAGACCGGGAAAGCCGGTAAAGCCGGGAATGTTTTGCCGCTCGCGGCCTGAATCTAAAATCATTGAAGAGGTCACCTTCAGTGCTTGCGGTTTGGGAAAATGAGGCTTTTAACTTTCCCGGTTTTCCCGTCTTTCCGGTCACTACGTCCCCGACGAGCCCTCCGGCCGCGACATGACGATCTCGTACTTGTTGCCGTCCTTGTTCTTGTCTGGCGCAACCTTGCGCAACATCGCCACGCAGTTCCCGCTCCCGATGATTGCGGGGCGGTTGGTCAGATGCTTCTGGAACAGCTTGCCAAGGCCGCGAGCCGTCGGGTTTTCGAGCGGTTTTCCGTCGAGGTCGGAGAGCGCGTCAAACAAAGCCTCGGCCTGGGCTGCCTTGTCCTCGTCCAGGAGTGAATTCCGCTCTCCCAGGAACAGCACAAGCTGGCGGGTGGTGAACCAGCGGCCAGTCCATTGCTGATGAAGAACCGTCAGCGCCCGTGATGCCGCGCTCGCTTCCTCATCCTCGGATTCACCGAAGCGCAGCAGCTCCGTGCAGTCGAGTTTGATGTCGAGCAACCCCGCGGCATATTCCACGGGCCACCCAATCAGAGTCCACCATGCTTTGAAGCGCGTCTTCGCCACCTGCCCCTGCGGGCGTTGCAACATACCTCCTAACAAGATCGTGTAGAGCGCAGATAAAATCTTCCCCCGGTTGAACTGGGTCCACCCCAGCGGGTCGGCATGCATGAAGCTCCGGTTCTCAGGGTCCGGCCGATCCACGTTGAGCGACACCACCAACGAGCGGCTTGCCATATCGCCGCGCGGAGCAATCGAGTTGCCCGTGAATATTTGGACCGTCATAGCGGATACGGTCTCCGCGCAGGAAACCCCGAGCACGCGGTCACCGATTTCCGTTGCCGTAAGCGCGGCTTCAATGTGCGGGCAAGTGATCGCTTTGCCGCGGGCGATATTGTCCCAAATCAGCGCCGCCACACCTTGACGAAGGTAGGCTTCTTGATGTCCTCATCCGCCGGCTTGTTCTCAGGCACGCACTTGCGCAGAGCAGGGTCAATCCGATGAAAAAGTCCGGTGGCGCGGTCGAGACCAGCGCCCTCGATCAGACGTGCCGACGCCGTGATCAGCGGGCACGTGTTGATCGCACGGGCGACTGGCACCGCGCTGTTCGGATATTCCATCACCGCAGCGATGTATGACGGAGGCAACGACGCGAGATAAACCGATCCATCCTTCTTCTGTGCGATCCAGCCGACATATTTTTCGATAAGCAGCTCGACGCCGGTCGGCGTGAGCGTCACCAGCACCGGCTCCGTAGGCGCCTTCATGTCTTCGGCCTGCTCTGCGGCCGCGTTGGCGCTTTCCGAGGTGAGCAGATGCAGCGCCCACGGCTCTTTCTCCTCAACGCGCACAAGAGCCCCGGATGCATCACGCATCGGCGGCTCTTGGCTTGCGTCTTTCGCCAGGACCTCGTCGAGAAATGACACGGTCGGCGTCAGCTCGCCATAGGGTTCGGGACGCGGCAGGATCATGCGGCCGTCAGCTTTCGCCTCCATCGAGGCTTCGGCGGCCTTGGCCCGGCGCTCCTCGCGCTCTTTCTTGCTCCGAGCCCGAACCGATCGAACGCTCGTCTTGGTCTTGTCGGCAACGAACTCGGCGAATTGGTCGTCCTCATCGGCCTCCAGCTCGGCGTGTGCCAAAATCGCCATCGCGTCGTCAATGCTGCCGTCTGCAATTTGCTCAAAAGCGGCCTTCGAGGATTTCAAATCGTGGCGCAGCCGATAGATGCTCCGGCCATGGGCGAACGAATGGATAAATAGATCACCTTCACTCCCGCTCATCACCATGGCCTTGCAGCGGCCGTAGTTCAGACCCTCCAACGGATCGGCCAAGGTCTCGCCGACGTAACGGTCCGGGTCGGCCATCACAGCGCTGACCGTCACGACCTCATCCAGATGATCGAATTGCAGCTCCACATCGGAGTAGAGCACGCCATCGTGCCGTGACTTGACGAGGCGACGGGCGGTCGCGATGGGAGTGTCGGACTTGGCCGACATTTCTTGGGCAAGTTCCTCGTCGTGCTTGCTGCGAATCTCCGCCGCAGCCTTCCCCAGCGCTTTCGCGCTCGTGGCCTTTGCGTCAGTGACGCGCTGACGTTCGTATCGGGTGAGCCGGGCTACAGCGAGCGCGGAATCGATTGCTTCCCCTTCGATAGCCTCAGGCGCCCGCTTCGCCTGATCTTGAGCCAAAGGCGCAGCAATGATGGGAGCACCTTCAAAGCAAAGGCGCTCGCCGTATCCCACCATGCGATCCACGATCGAGCGATCGAGCAGTTGACCAGCCCCGCCAATCAGGTGCCACCCGAAGCCGTGGAACCAACAGCGCTCATGCAGGTCCTTCAAACGCTCAACGTCGCCACCATCTCGAACGAGCACATAGTGATGCATGCCGTTCGACCCGGCGATCAGCTCCTTGGTGTCGCTCCGAAAGAGACCGGCGGTGGTGCTCGCGCGGCTGACTCGCGCCGCCTTCGCGAGTTCCGGCGCTACCGTCAACAGGGCGTTCCACATGCCCCCAGCCGCCTCGATCTGTGCGCGAACTTCGTCTGGCATCCCTTTGGTGTCGAAGTCGATCAGGCACCAAGCAGGAAGACCCGGCTCGTAATCGATGCAGCTCCGGGACCGAGTGATGGCGCCGACGTAGTTGGAGAGCTTGCTCGGAGTCGTCACCGCAACACGGTTGGGCAGCTCCGCCTTCAGCGCACCAAGGGTAATCGCTTGATCGGGACGGCAGCCCGCGATGATCAACGCAAGGGCGCTGGCCGTTCCCACAAATTCGCGGGCGGCCGTACCGCTGGTCATCCGGCATTCCGAACCATCGCTCTTGAGCTCGCCTCCGGCGTCGAGAGCAATCCGCTTCGACATCAGTGAGGGCGCATCGCGCTTGGTGATAAGCGTGATCTGCGGGGCGCTCACCTTGCCGTCGGTGCTTTCATCCGAGCCGACGGGATCGCCCGTCGGCTGATGGGGGGTGTGTACGTTCACGGCCGCACCCCGAACTGCTCCGCGCCGGGAATCAGGATCGTGCCGGCGGAGCCCGAGGGGAATTTCCCGACCTCATCGCCCCAAGCATCCCAGCCTTCGCGCTTTTCGCGAGCGAACACGTCGGCGCGGCGCAAGCCCGGCGTGCGGCCCGTGATCATGCCGTAGAACTCGTCGGGCTTGCGGCTATGCTCGCGCGCGAGTCCATCGAAGCAAGACGGCAGGGTAATCTGGGCGGCTTACCGACCGTGCCCAGCAGAATGGGCTCGTGCATGCTACGCGCCCAGTACCCGCAGCCCATGCGCACTTTGCCGTTGCGGGTGACCTTGCGCCAGGCAAGCTCGGTTTTGAACGTGATGCCCCACCCTTCCATGACCGCAACGGCCTGAGCAAGCATGGCGCCCGTGGTCCAGAGCAGGACAACGGCGTTGGCTTTCAACAAGCCACGGACGGGCAACGTCTCGATTTCGGCGAGGGTCATGAGGCGATAATGCTGCGACGCCGACTTACCTTCTCCGGCAGGGCTCCAGGTCTTGAAAGGCCACTGCGGATCGATGACGATCAAGTCGTAGCTGTGCGCCACGAGCGGATTGAAGAACCATGCGGCGGTGTCCGGCGAATGCAAATTGCCGGCGGCTTGCGCGCACGTGAGCGCGCTGATATTGCTGACAAACATCTTAAGGGATTTCCGTGAGAGAGATTAAAGAGGGCGGCTGGCAAGCCGCGTTTTTTCGCGACTACGCCACGCGCTCGGCGGCCTCGGCCGCCTGCTCGCACTCGCGGCGCCACGCAGCGGCGGCTTCCTTGCTGATCAAGACGCGCGCGCCGACTTTGAACGTGCGGGGCATCTGACGCCGGTTCTTGTAAAAGAGCTGGATCGAGATGCGATGACGCGCGCACAATTCGTCAACGCTGTAGGCATCGGCCTCATTCGTCGCATCAAGGTCGGGCGGCTTGCGACCAGTAACTTCGGGGCGGCGCGCCATGAGTTGTCCTCCATGTCCATACGGTTACACGGAGCACAGGCTATTTCTTTAGGTCGAGCCGCATAAGAATGGTCGTTTGTCGCCGGAATCACTTCTGCTGAGCTGGCTTCTGTCCCCAGACTCTCTTCAGTCGGGTGCTATCGGACTGGGGGAAAAAGTTCGTGCCGAACAGTTCATCGATCTCATGACCCAACCGGAGAATCTTGGGGACATGTCCGCCGTTCAGAAAAGCGCGACCCCCTTGGTATCCAGTAAGGGCGCTATACGCCGACTGGACCGCCGAAATTACATCATCTGTTGCTTGGTCAGGCTTGCGCTGCTTCTTGTCCCCTATCGCGATCTTGCTAAGCTCACGCGCTATCTCCAGCGCCGGCAGGACCGCTTCGGGCTTCGGAATAACAGTGGTGAAGCCTGGGGCGGAGAAGCCGATAAGCTTTGTCCTATCCAGTGAGCGACGCCCGGACTCCAACAAGAACGGCCGGCACGCCCTCCAGATCGCGGGTGGCCTTGCAGCCCATTCGCGAGCCCAGTCCTGCTGGCTGATTTTTCCCCGAATTGTCTTCCGCGCTAGGCTTGCGAGATCGCGGAATTCTTTTGCGGGGCCCGGCGACTTCGCGCGCCGCGGCCGGGCATAGTAGCCGGTCTCGTCTTCCCCAATGTCGTGACCTCGTGATGCCGCGAGCACGACCGCATGGACGTACACGGCGTGCTTCTCGGCCAAGGCACGAGCCCCAAGCTCTGAAAGTGCCTTGACGAGCTGATCGTGAATGGATCCAGCCATGCCTACTAGCCCGCCAGCGCCACGACATTATCGCCCGTCGGCGTCTCATCCCGCAGCAGTGCTCTGCGCGAAATCTCGTCGCTGTGCTCGGTGATGTACTTCGAATAGGTGCGCTCGATCATCTGCACGCTCGTGTTATGCAACGATGCCACCAGCCGGATCAAAACATTAGCAAGCAGCATGCGCACGATGCTCGAATGCCTCAGTGCATAGATCGTCACTTCGGCCGGGTCGCGGCCAATCGCGGTGACAATCTTGTCGATCTGGCGATGATAAGTCTGGCCGGGATTGTCTCCCCAAGCTGTGCCATCGGTTTGCAAGAACAATGGTGCGGTATCAGGACGGCCCTTCGCCGCTTCTCGCAGCTTTGCCGCGAGCTGCACCGTGATCGGCACGCTGTAGCGCTCGTGTTTCTTCTTGGCGCGATTGCGCCCGCCGCCTTTGGCTGACTTGGGCATCGACAATTTGGGGCGTGCCGGATGAGAATCCAGATCGGCAACGCGCAACCGCACGGCTTGGCTCGGTCGCGCGCCAGTGATCGCCAGCGCGTCAACTAGCAAACCGAGCTTGTCATCGAGGCCATATGCGCCGGAAACGAATTGCCGCACCTCCTCATCCGACAGGATCACGTTGCGGGCTTCTTGCGCATCCGGCAAGCCGGCTAGTCCAACGTCCCATGCTTGCTTGTTCTGGATCCGCTGATCATGACGTGCGGCAAGCTCCAGAGCGGCGCACAGGCAACCGCAGAGGCGATTGACGGTCGAAGCCGCCATCTTGGAGAGCAGACCGTCGCGCCACTTCTGCAGTTCGTTGGAGGTGAGCACTATGACCGGTTTGGCGAGCAGCACCGACGTGAGATGAACACGAGGCCATTGGGCGTTGTAAGGATTGGAGCTGCGCGCCTTCAGATCGGCCTCATAGGCGGTGAGGGCGCCGTCTACGGTGATGGGTGCATTGTCGCCGCTGCCATTGTCACCGCGCGCCAATCGCTTCGCGGTGTCCTGCGCCTGAAAGAACGTCAGCACAGCTTTGCCGTCAGCCTCGGCGAAGTCGTCGGCATCAGCGATGCGCTTGGTCCAGTAAGCGCCGTGACCGTTGCTCGCCTTCACGACCCAAGTGCCGTTTGTGCGATTGCGGCGATAGAGCAACGAGACGCCGCGCGCGAGCGAGGGGCCGGGATACGGCTTGCGCCGGACTTGCAGTTTCAGGCGAGCGCTGCGGCTCTCCAAAGCGTTATGACGGACCTTCCGGTGTGTGGGAAGGTGTAAGGAAGCCTGTGGGGCAATGTGGCATCGTCCGCAGCTAAATCAATGACTTAGCCATTCCACCGGCTTCTCTGCGCGTCCACGCGGGTAATTATTTTCCCCTGCGCAGGGAAGGCCGGATGTCAGGCTGCCCTGTTTCTCTCCTGTGCATTGCGTGTGCAACGTTCTCGCACGGGAGTTATGCGGGTGCCAGCCGGCACCCGGCCTTCCCTGCGCCCTTTCTCCGGAAAGGGCGTGAAACGGAGAGCAAACCTCGGGCGGAATACGCCGCGAGAAGGCGAAGGCGTGTTTGCTGTTTGACAATCGAATCTAAGCTGGTGGAAATCGCTCTCGTGCCCCGGACGCAGCGCAGCGCTTCTTCAGCGGTGCGCTGCAGAGCCGGGGCCTATCCCCCCGCGCTGTACCGAACTGCCTTCTGGGTCCCGGCTCTGCGCAGCAACGCAAGAGCGTTGCAGCGCGTCCGGGACACGAGAGCGGTGCGCCCTCACCGCCCCGTCCAAATCGGCTTGCGCTTTTCGCCGAACGCTTTCAGCCCTTCCTTGGCGTCCTCGGTCATGGCGAGCAGCGCGATCTGGCTTTCGGTGTAGGCGATGCTCTCGTCGAACGACATCGAGGCGATCAAGCGCATCGCGTATTTGCCGCGGCGGATCGCGGTCGGGGACTTGTCGACGATGCGGCCGATCAGCCAGTCTACCTTGGCATCCAGCTCGGCTGTGGGCACGACATAATTGAGCAAGCCTGCTCCTTGCGCCGCTTTCGCGTCGAACGGCTCGCCGGTCAGCGCCCATTCGTTGACGAGCCGAGGCGGCGCGATCGACTGCAACAGGCTCAACACTTGCATCGGAAACACGCCGACCTTCACCTCCGGCAGGCCGAAGATGACGTGATCGGCGCCGACCGCCATGTCGGTCATGCAGAGCAGGCCCATGCCGCCGGCCATGCAGACGCCGCCGACGCGCGCAATCGCCGGCTTGGTCGCGTTCTGCGACAAACGCAGCAGATCGGCATAGTCGACATTTGGTTTGGAATGGTCCATCGCGAAAGCCGCGCCGGAGTTCTGCAAATCCGCGCCGGCGCAGAACGCCTTCTCGCCCGCACCCGTCAGCACGATGACGCGGATGTCCTTGTCGTCATGCGCGTCGCGATAGCCGCGTGCGATGCCGGCGATCACCTCGCCATTCAGCGCATTGCGTTTCTCGGGCCGGTTGATGGTGATCCAGAGCGCCTGCCCGCGCTTCTCAGTAATCACGGCTGTGGTGCCGGTCATGGCGCACTCGCTTCCTTTAGTTCCCGTTTTGCAGCCATTTGCGGCAGCACTGGCGGAAGGTGCAAGGGCAATCTGCGGCGAGCCGCCGCTTTAGCGCCTCGACACAAACTTGAAAGGCGAACGAAGCGCGTGCGCTCAGGCCGCGACCGCTTTCCTGATCCAGACCTTGTTGTCGTGGAAAGCGGCTCCGCCGATCGGCGCGATGGTGTCCGCGCCCGTCAACATGTTGATGCCGCGGTTACCGATATGGTTCTTGTTGGGATGAACGGACTCCGCGATCAGCACACCACGGCGCACGCCCTCGAACAGAGTGGCAATCAGCGTGGTCTCGCCGCGGGTGTTGCCGAGCGTCACGGCGTCGCCGTCGGCGATGTCGAGCGCGGCCGCATCCAGGGGATGGATCATCACGCTCGCTTTGCCCTCGCGCGCCTGGGAGGACGGCGTCTCGTTGAAGGTGGTGTTGAGGAAGCTGCGCGACGGGCTGGTGGCAAGCCGGAACGGATGGGCCTGATCGGAGTGCTCGATCACCGCCCAATGGTCCGGCAGCGACGGCATCTTGTCGAAGTCCCCCATCGTCTGGCCGAACGGCGGATGCGCCCAATCGGCTTTGAAGTGGAATTTCCTGTCGGCATGGGCGAAGCCGTCGAGATAATGCGAGGTGCGGAAGTCCGGCTGCAGGTCGCGCCAGAGATCTGCTTCGAGGCCGGCAATGTCGCCGTGGTCGCTGAGCTTCAGCGTCGCGTCGATCAATTCGCGCGGCGTCAGCTCGAAGCCCGGATGCCTGGCGCCAAGCCGCGGCGCCAGCGCCTGCAGGACCTCGTGGTTGGAGCGGCATTCCCCGGGCGGATCGATCAGCTTCGGCCCGACCGAGATGTGCTGGTGGCCGCCGCCGTAATAGAGATCGTCGTGCTCCATGAACATCGTCGCCGGCAGCACGATGTCGGCCATCTCAGCCGTCTCGGTCATGAACTGCTCATGCACCGCGACGAACAGATCCTCGCGCGCAAAGCCCTGGCGCACCAGTGCCTGCTCCGGCGCCACCGTCATTGGATTGGTGTTCTGGATCAGCATCGCCTTGATCGGACCCTTGCCGTGCAGGGCCTCGGCATCACCGGTGAGGATGCGGCCGATCTGCGACTGGTCGAGCGCACGGATGGTCTGGTCGATGGCGTCGTGGCCTTCGATGATGGATTCGTTGAAGTGCCACAATGCGTAATTGTTGAAGAAGGCGCCGCCGCCTTCATATTGCCAGGCGCCGGTCACCGCGGGAATGCAGTTCGCGGCATGCATCTGCGCCGCGCCGTTGCGCGAGCGGGTGAAGCCGTAGCCAAGCCGGAAGAAGGTGCGCTTGGTTTCGCCGACCAATTTGGCAAAGGCCTCGATCTCCGCCACCGGCACGCCCGAGATCGCGGACGCCCATTCCGGCGTGCGCGTCTCCAGATGCGCCTCGAGCTCGTCAGGGCAATCGGTGTACTTGTCCATATAGGCGCGGTCGGCATAGCCGTCACGGAACAGGACATGCATCACGCCGCAGGCGAAGGCACCATCGGTGCCGGGCCGCAGGATGATCTTGATGTCGGCCTGCTTCATGGTTTCGTTGTCGTAGATGTCGACCGCCGCGATCTTGGCGCCGCGCTCCTTCCGCGCACGTGCCGCGTGCGTCATCACGTTGACCTGCGTGTTGACGGGATTGGTGCCCCAGATCACGACGAGGTCGGAGAGTGCCATCTCGCGCGGATCGACGCCGGCGATCTTGCCGGTGCCGATCGCGAACCCGATGCGCCCGACATTGGCGCAGATGGTCTGATAGAAGCGCGAATATTTCTTCACATGCGTAAGGCGATTGAGGCCGTCGCGCATCACCAGCCCCATCGTGCCGGCGTAATAATAGGGCCAGATCGATTCCGCGCCGAACTCGCGCTCGGCTTGATTGAAGCGACGCCCGATCTCGTCGAGCGCCTCGTCCCAGCTGATCCGCGCGAATTGGCCGGAACCCTTCGGCCCGGTGCGGCGCATCGGGTACATCAGCCTTTCTGGATGATGGATGCGCTCGGCATAACGGGCGACCTTGGCGCAGACCACGCCGGCCGTATAGGTCTGCTTTTTCGAACCGCGGACGCGGCCGATGCTGCGTCCCTCGACCACCTCGACATCGAGGGCACAGGCCGACGGGCAATCATGCGGGCAGGTGGAATGGCGGATTTCGATCTTGGCGTGCTGGTTCATGTCCAATTTCGTAACACCAAAATACCTGTCAGCCGAGCGTATTTATCCGGCAATGCCCATGCGATTTGCTCAAATCACGCGCCGCCGGTTCCTGCCGCGACCGCGAAGAACGGGGCCGCCACACCGAAAACCGCCCGATATTCCCGGCACGATCGGCTTTGTGAGCCGTCGACAGTCAGCCTCCCCTGCCGCTACAGTGCCGGCCAACAAAAGCGACTTCAGGGAGGTGGGTGTGAGGGCCCGACAATTTATGCTGGCGCTGGGCGCCGGCCTGCTCAGCGCATTCTCCGCAGCCCCGTCCCTGGCACAAGACTATCCCAACCACGCGGTCCGGATCGTCGTGCCCTTCGGCGCCGGCGGGCCGGCCGATGTCGCGGCCCGGCTGATCGGCAATGCGCTCCAGGAGAGTTTCGGCCAGCCCTTCGTGATCGAGAACCGAACCGGCGCGGGCGGCGTCATCGGCACGGTCGAAGCGGCGAAGTCGCCGGCCGACGGCTACACGCTGTTGATGATGTCCAACACCCAGACCGCAAACGAATCCCTGCTGACGCCGGATAAACGCAAATACGAGCTGATGCGTGACCTCGCGCCGATCACGCCGGTGAACTATTCCGATCTCGTCATCGTGGTGAACCCGCAAGTCGCAGCGAAGACACTGCTGGAGTTCGTCGCGCTCGCCAAGTCGCAGCCGGGCAAATTGAACTACGCGTCCTCCGGCCAGGGCACGCCCTATCACATGGCCGGGGAGCTGTTCAAAGCCATGGCCGGCATCGACCTCGTGCACGTCCCCTACCGCAACAGCGGCGAGGCGCGCAGCGGCGTGATCGGCGGGCAGGTGCAGATGATGATCGACGCAGTGCCGGCGATGGCGCCTAATATCGGCGAGAACCAGGTCCGCGCGCTCGCGACCACCGGCAAGCAGCGCTCAGCGGTGCTGCCGAACGTACCGACGGCGATCGAGGCGGGCGTAGCAGACTATGAAGCCACGATCTGGCTCGGCTTGATGGCTCCGGCCGGCACGCCGAAACCTGTTATCGACAAGCTCAATGCCGCCGTGAACGCGATGGTGAAACGCCCCGACATCGTAAAGCTCTGGACCGAGCAGGGTGCCGTGCCCATGTCGATGACGCCGGACGAATTTGAAACATTCCTGCGCGGCGACATCGAAAAATGGGCCGACGTCGTCAAGAAGTTCGACAAGTCCTGAGGCTGTAGAACGACAATGCCTACCATTCAATTCCAGCTCAACGGCGCGGCCACGTCCGTGGATTCCGATCCCGATCAGACGCTGCTCGATGTGCTGCGCGGCCGGCTCGGCGTCACCAGTCCGCATTTCGGTTGCGGAGCCGGCGAGTGCGGCGCCTGCTATGTCATGGTCGGCGACCGCGCGATGGCCTCCTGCGACTTGCCGATGTGGTCGGTCGCGGACAAGGACATCGTCACGGTCGAGGGCCTCGGCACGGCAGAGCAACCGCACCCGCTGCAACGTGCCTTTATCGCCGAACAGGCGATGCAATGCGGCTATTGCGTCTCCGGGATCCTGATCAGCGCGGCGGCGTTGCTGAAGCGCAATCCGTCGCCGACCGAGGCGGAGGTCAAAGCGGCGCTGGATCACAATCTGTGCCGCTGCGGATCGCACAACCGGATGGTCCGCGCCGTGCTGCGGGCGGCGTCGCAGATGGCGGCATCATGAGTACGGCGTCCCCTGCCCCGACACTGCCGGTCAGCCTTGCGGCCAATCCAAAGCTGTCCTCCTGGGTGAGGCTCATCGGCGTAGGCCGTATCGCGATCTCGCCCGGCAAGGTCGAGATCGGTCAGGGCATCGTCACGGCGCTGGCGCAGATCGCCGCCGACGAGCTCGACGTCGATATCATCAGGATCGAGATGATCCGTGCCTCCACAGCGACCAGCCCCAACGAGGGCGTCACCTCGGGCAGCCTCTCAATCCAGCAGTCCGGCCGCGCGCTGCGCCACGCCTGCGCCGAGGTGCGCCAGCGCTTCCTCGTCGCGGCATCGGAACGTCTCGGCGTCGATGCGTCGCTGCTCGAGATCGATGACGGCACGATCTCGGGCCCCGGCAATGTCAGGACCAGCTATTGGGAGCTTGCCGGCGACGTCTCGCTCGACCACGACGCCAATGCGGGCGCGACAACGAAGAACTTCGCCAAACGCGCTATCGCCGGACATTCGGTCCAGCGCGTCGATATTCCCGACAAGGTGTTCGCACGGCCGCGCTTCATCCATGACCATGCGCTGCCGGACCTGGTGCACGGACGCGTGTTGCGGCCGCACGTCTCGGGCGCCAAGCTGATCGCACTGGACGAAGCGGCCGCGCGCGCCGTTTCCGGCCTCGTCGCGATCGTCCGCGACGGCGGCTTTGCCGGCGTGGTTGCGGACAGCGAGGCAGCGGCGGAAACCGCGCTGAAAGCCTTGCGCAAGGGCGCGACATGGTCAGCCGGCGAACCGTTGCCCGATGAAAATGATCTGGCGGGCTTCCTGAAGAGCCAGCCGGTCGAGACTTATGTCATCGACACCAGGATGGCGGCAACGACAGGCAAGCCCATTCGGACTCTCCGCCGGCAATACACCCGCCCCTACATCGCGCATGCCTCGATCGCGCCTTCCTGCGCCATGGCACAATGGGCC
The DNA here is from genome assembly GCF_040548035.1 of Bradyrhizobium sp. LB8.2. Taxonomy (NCBI): domain Bacteria; kingdom Pseudomonadati; phylum Pseudomonadota; class Alphaproteobacteria; order Hyphomicrobiales; family Nitrobacteraceae; genus Bradyrhizobium; species Bradyrhizobium sp. LB8.2. The sequence goes on from NZ_JBEPQV010000050.1 coordinate 22,925, forward strand.
GGCGACGATCGTGTCCACGTTTGGACGCACAGCCAGGGCGTTTACCTGCTGCGCGCCGATCTCGCGATCGTGCTCAAGCTGTTGGCCGAAAACATCGTGGTCGAGCACATGGAGGGTGCGGGCTGCTACGGGCACAATGCCGCCGACGACGTCGCGCTCGATGCCGTGCTGCTGGCGAAAGCGGCAGGCGGCCGTCCGGTGCGGGTGCAGTGGTCGCGCCAAGACGAGATGGCCCACGCGCCGTTTGGCGCAGCGATGGCGATCGAGGTCGAGGCTGATCTCGACGCGGACAACGAGATCGTCGGTTGGCGTCATGCGATCTGGAGCAACGGCCACGCGGCGCGACCGGGGCGCGCGGCACAGCCCGCGCTGCTTGCAGCGACCGAGATTGTGAACCCCTACCCCCGCATGATCTCGACCAACCCGCCCGCTGCCAACGGCGGCGGCGGCGATCGGAACTCCATTCCGCTCTACGACCTCCCAGCCTGGACGGTTACGAGCCACCGGCTGCTGACCATGCCGGTGCGGACCTCGGCGCTGCGGACACTCGGCGGACAAGGCAATGTGTTCGCCATCGAGTCCCTGCTCGACGAGATCGCCGCCCTGCGCGGCGAGGACCCGATCGCGTTCCGCTTGCGTCATCTGTGCGACGAGCGGGCGAAGGACGTCATCCGCGCCGCGGCACGACGCGCGCAGTGGAAACCGCAGAAGCAGTCCGGCACGGGCCACGGCGTCGGCTTCGCCCGCTACAAGAACACAGGGGCCTATTGCGCCGCGATTGCCGAGATCGAAGGCACTGATGACATCCGCGTCAAGCGGCTGACGCTTGCGGTCGATGTCGGCGAGGCCGTCAATCCGGACGGTGTCATCAACCAGATCGAGGGTGGCGCGATCCAGGCGACAAGCTGGGTGTTGAAGGAACGCGTCCGCTTCGACCGGATGCGGATCACATCGACGTCATGGACCGACTATCCGATCCTGACCTTCAGCGAGGTGCCGGCGGTGGATGTCGAGATCGTTCAGCGACCGGAGATCGAGCCGGCCGGCGCCGGCGAGGCCGCCCACGGCCCGGTGACGGCGGCGATCGCAAATGCCGTTTACGATTGCCTCGGCGTGCGCGTGCGCGACCTGCCGATCACGCGCGCCAAGATCATCGCAGCCATGGAGCTAGCATCGTGACGACAGTGAATGTTTTGAGCGGAGGTGCGGCGCAAGGCCTGGTACGCGGCCTCAGCGAGCCCTTCAAGGCGCAGACCGGCCTCGGTATCGACGGTGAGTTCGGCGCGGTCGGCATCATGGCCGACAAGCTGCGCGCGGGGACGGCGGCCGATCTCGTCATCCTGACGCAGGCGCTGCTTGCGAAGCTCGCGGAGGAGAAGCTCGTCACCCCCTCCTCCATCGCAGATGTCGGCCGGGTCGAGACCGCGCTGGCGGTCCGCAGCCGCGATCCCAAGGTGACGGTGAAGACCGAGGCCAATTTGCGCGAAGTGCTGCGCAGCGCCGACGCAATCTACGTCCCGGATACCAGAGCCTCGACAGCGGGACAGCACGTCGCAAAAGTCCTGGATCAGCTCGGCATCGCCTATGAGGTTGCTTCGCGCCTCAAGATTTTTCCCAATGGCGCGGCCGCGATGCGGGAGCTTGCGTCATCGACCGCGACGCGTCCGATCGGCTGCACCCAGGCGACCGAGATCATCGCGACCGACGGCATCGCGCTATCAGGGGCGTTGCCGCCGGGCTGCGAGCTCGTGACGATGTACACGGCCGGCGTGACCACGCGGGCCGCGCATCCGCAAGAAGCGGCCGCGCTGATCGCGCTGCTGACCGGCGCAGATCACAAGGAACTGCGCCAGCGTGCAGGCTTCACCGGCTAGACAACCGCCCTATTTGTGCAGCTGGGTGAGGCCGGTCGGCGGCCCGTCCACCGCGGTCCAGCCGCCGTCGACGAACAGCGTGCTGCCGCTGACATAGCTTGCGGCGTCCGAGGCGAGATAGGCGACGGCGGTCGCGACCTCGTCGGCGCTGCTCCAGCGGTTGAACACGGTGTGGCCGGCGTAAAGATTGTAGATGTCTGGACGCTGCTTGAACGGGCCGGTCAGCGCGGTCTCGGCGATGCTCGGCGCGATCGCATTGACGCGCACGCCGGAGCGTCCGACCTCGGAAGCAAACCCCTTCACCAGCAGGCCGATGGCCGCCTTGGTCGAGCCGTAGACGCCCAGGCCCGGCTCGATGGTCACCGCACGCACCGAGGAGCAGGCAATGATGCTGCCGCCCTTCTGCTCGACCATGATGCGGCCGAACGCCTGGAAGAACCAGACCGTGCCTTTGACGTTGAGGTTGAGGACGCGGTCGAGATCCTCCTCGGTATAGTCGAGGATGGTCTTGCGAATGTTGAGCCCGGGCGTGGTCACCGCGATATCGAGCCGCGGAAATTTCTGCATCACGGTTTTGGCCAGCGCATTGACGTCCGCAGCGCTCGCGGCGTCACACGCAGCCGCCTCGGCCCAGCCGCCCTTGTCGCGAATGCCGGCGGCGGTCGCTTCGGCGGCATCAAGCGCGCGATCGGCGCAGACGACACGGGCACCGAGCCCGGCCAGCGCCTCGGCTGACGATTTGCCGATGCCCGATGCGGCGCCGAGCACCACGGCGGTCTTGCCGGTGAGATCGAAGAGCTTGCGATAGTCAGTCACGGATAGATTCTCCTGTGTTGCTGCTATCCCTTGTAGCCCATCAGCAGGCGGGGTAGCCACAGCGAGAAGGCGGGAACGTAGGTCACGAACATCAGAGCTGCGATCAGAGCGGCGTAGAACGGCAGGATGGTGCGCATCACCGCGCCCACCGAGATGCCACCGATGGCGCAGCCTACGAACTGCGTGGTTCCGACCGGCGGGGTGTTCAGCCCCAGCGCGCAGTTGATCAGCATCAGCATGCCGAACTGCACCGGATCCATGCCCGCCTTCATCGCGATCGGCAGGAAGATCGGCGTGCAGATCAGGATGGTCGCGGCCATGTCCATGAACGTGCCGAGCACGAACAGGATGACGTTGATGAGCAGGAAGATGACCCAGGGCTGCGTCGAGACCTTGCTCATCATGTCGCCGGCGAAATCGGCCACCTCATATAATCCCATCAGATACTGAAACATGGTGGAGACGCCGATCAGCAGCAGCACCACGCCCGTCGTCTTCACCGCCTTGGCCGCGGCGCGCAGGAAGTTCGGCAAGGTCATGGTGCGGTAGATGAAGAACGTCAGCAGGATCGTGTAGGTGACCGCGACGGCCGCGGATTCGGTTGCCGTGAACACGCCCGAGAGGATGCCTGAGAGGATGATGCCGACGATCAGAAGGCCAGGCAGAGCGGCCGCAAACGAGCGAAAAACCGCGGGCCAGCCCGGGAACTTGCCGGCCGGATAGCCTCGCTTCACCGCGACCCCGTAAGCGGCGGCCAGCATGCACACCATCAGCACGAGCGCCGGCAGCAGGCCGGCGGCGATCAGCGCGCCGATCGATACCTTGCCGCCGGCGGCGAGCGCATAGATGATCATGTTGTGACTGGTCGGCATCAGCGCTCCGACCAGCGAGGCATGGGTGGTGACGTTGACGGCGTAGTCGGTGTCGAAGCCTTCCTTTTTCATCATGGGGATCATCACGGCCCCCATTGCCGACACGTCAGCCACGGGCGAACCGGAGACGCCGCCGAACAGCGTGCAGGCGACCACGTTCGACATGCCGAGCCCGCCGCGGATGTGCCCGACGAGATTCTTGGCGAGCTGCACGATTTTGTCGGCGACGCCGCCATGCAGCATCAGCTCACCGCTGAAGACGAAGAACGGGATGGCGAGGAAGGAGAAGATGTTCATCCCCGACATCATCTGCTGGAAGATGACGGCGACCGGCAGGCCTTCGTAGAGGATGGTGCAAATCGCCGAGAGACCGATCGCGAAGGCAACGGGTACACCGATGACGAGAAAGCCGAAGAAAGTGGCGCCGAGAATGATCAATTCCATGAGGGGACGACCTCTTCGCCGCGCAGGAGAGCAATGATGTGCTCGATTGAAAAGGAAACGATCAAGACGCCGGAGGCGATCAGCGGCACGTAGCGGATGACCTCCGGCAGGCCGAGATTGGGGATCTTCACCGTTCCGACCGACGCCCCGAGGATCCAGCCGTTGTAGGCCATCGCAATGCCGAACACGGCCACCAGGACGTGGATCACGAGTTCGATCTTCTCACGCACTTGATCAGGAAGCATCACCAGCAAGCTGTCCATTCCGATGTGTCCGGCATCGCGTACGCCGACAGCGGCGCCGATCAGCGTGACATACAGGATCAGAACCAGCGCAAGGTTCTCCGTCCAGGTCGGGCTGGAATTCAGCACGTAACGTCCGAACACCTGGTAGAACACGATGGTGACAATGGCGAGCAGCCCGGTCACCGACAGATACATCCCCGCGCGAGCGACGACGGCATTGATCCGCGACAGCAAGCCGGTAGACGGGCGTTCGGCTACCTCCCCCTGCTCGTGGCTTGCGACGTGTGGGTCTGTCATCCAGGTCTCCCTTGCGCGTCTCCTTGCGGAGGTCCGGTGTCGCCATTCGGCGACGCCGGACCGACGCTATGGTCTTACTTCGTGTCCTGGATCCGCTTGACGAGGCCCTTCAGCTTCTCGTCACCGGCGAACTTGTCGTACACCGGCTTCATCGCATCGACGAATTCCGCCTTGTTGGCGATCGTCACGACCTGAACGCCGGCCGCCTCAACCGTCTTGCGGGACGCCTGCTCACGCTCGTCCCAGAGCTTGCGCATGACGGGCACCGATTCCTTGGCCGCCTTGCGGACCATCGCCTGATCTTCCTTGCTCAGCGTGTCCCAGACCGTCTTGGACATCACGAGAACTTCGGGCGCCAGGGAGTGCTCGGTGACGTTGTAGAACTTGGCGGCCTCGAAATGGCGCGAGGATTCGTAAGAGGGCCAGTTGTTCTCGGCAGCGTCCACCAGACCCGTCTTGAGCGCGGTGTAAACCTCGCCATACGGCATCGGCGTCGGGTTGGCCCCGAGGCTCTGGATCATGCCGACCCACAGGTCGGATTGCTGGACGCGGATCTTCAGTCCCTTGAGGTCGGCGAGCGACTTGATCGGTGCCTTAACGGTGTAGATGGACCGGGCGCCGCTGTCATAATAGGCGAGGCCGATCAGGCCTGCGGGCGCCATAGCCGCCAGGATCTCGTCGCCGATCGGCCCGTCAAGGACCGTGCGCATGTGCTGCGTGTCCCGGAAGATGAAGGGCAGGCACAACGCGATGGTTTCCGGCACGAAGTTGTTCAAGGGCGATGCGTTGATCCGCATCATGTCGAGTGCGCCGATCTTGAGCTGCTCGATGGTGTCCTTCTCGGAGCCCAGGGCTCCGTTGGGAAACACCTTCACACCAAGCTTGCCGCCGCTCGCCGTCGCGAGCTGCTTGGCCATGAACTTGACGGCCTCGACGGTCGGATAATCAGCGGGATGGATGTCGGCGGAACGGAAATCGCGTGCGGTCGCCAAGGGGGCTGAGACCGCAAGCAGAGCGGCTGCAATGATGCCGGTGAGTGTCTTCATCTGGGCTTCCTCCTGAGGTGATTATATCGTTGGGCAGATGCTGTGGGCCGCCTTGGGTCGCTCCACTTCAGGTGTGAAGTCAAGCGCCATTGTCGTCCGTAGGGCGGGCGGCATTCTGAGTCCAAGCCAAATCCGGCATCGATCAATGCTAGAGTTGCATCGATGGATCAAGCGGGTTCGAGGCAATCTGGGAATAGTCAGCTTTTTCCGAAACCATCTGGCCGCCTGCCGCGGGAAACGTTCACGCGCGTCGCTTGACGCCCCCGGTGCGGCCCCTCCAAGATGCTTCGAAACAAAACGGACCGTCCCGAGGAACACCCATGTCGCGGAAGCTGATCGACATCTCCGTGCCGCTCAGAAACGACGTGACGGCCGATCCCCCGGGCAATCACCCGACGATCCAGTATATCGATCACCAGCAAGGCCTGCCGCGCATGCTGCAGTTCTTCGACGGCCTCAAGGCGCAAGACCTGCCGGACGGCCAGGGCTGGGCCGTCGAGCAAGTCTCGCTGTCGACCCATAACGGCACGCATCTCGATGCGCCCTGGCACTTCCATCCGACCATGAATCGCGGCGAGCGGTCATGGACGATCGACGAGGTGCCGCTGGAATGGTGCTTTCAGCCCGGCGTGAAGCTCGACTTCCGGCATCTGCCCGACGGTTATGTCGCGAGCGCCGACGACGTCGAGAAGGAGTTGAGCCGGATCGGGCACACGCTGTCGCCGCTGGAGATCGTCGTCGTCAACACGAGCGCCGGCGCCAAATTCGGCCGCGCCGAATACGTCAACTCCGGTTGTGGCATGGGCTATGAGGCCACCATGTATCTGCTCGAACGCGGCGTGCGGCTGACCGGCACCGACGGCTGGAGCTGGGACGCGCCGTTCGTCTATACCGCGAAGAAATATGCGGAAACAAAAAATGCCGGCCTGATCTGGGAAGGCCACAAGGCGGGACGGCACATCGGCTATTGCCATCTCGAGAAGCTGCACAATCTCGACCAGCTGCCCTCGACCGGGTTCACGGTGTCATGCTTTCCGGTGAAGATCGAGCGTGCCTCCGCAGGCTGGACCCGCGCAGTCGCAATCATCGACAGCTAGTTACCGTCGAGGCCGCTCTCGGCGAGTTCGCGCAAGGCATCAATGTCGAGCACGACGATGGCGCCGTGCTCGAGGCGAACCCAGTTGCGACCTGCCCAGACGCGCAATTGCTTGTTGATACTCTCGCGCGTCATCCCCACCATCTCGCTGATCTCCTGCTGCGTGATGGTGAGCGTGCCGCTGCCGGAGTCGAGCTTGCGCTCCTCAGTGAGACCGAGCAGCGCGCTCGCGAGCCGACCCGGTAGATCTTGCAGGATCACCTGCTCGACTTGCTGGCTGGTCCAGCGCAAGCGCGCGCAGAGCAGCTCGATGAATTTCATCGCCAGCGCCGGCTGGCTCTTCACGAACGGCAGGAAGTCCCGGCGGTCGATGATGTAGAGCTCGCAATTGGTGTTGGCGGTCGCGTCGGCCGACCTTGGCGCGCCGTCGAGCACGGCGATCTCGCCAAAGATTTCTCCAGGACCGATCAGGTTGAGAATGGCATTCCGCCCATCAGGCGACGAAGAGGAAATCTTCACTGTCCCGGCGATCACCGCGAACAAATTGTTTCCGGGATCGCCCTTGGCGGCGATCGTCGCACCGCGCTTCACCATGGTGTGCTTGGCGTAGCGGCAGAGCTGATCAAGCGCGTCCGGCTCCAGATCCGCGAAGATCGGGTGCTTGCGTAGGACCGATAGTTTGTTGCCCGCCGACTGTCGCGGGTCGCCGGTCTTGTCCTGAGGCACGCCGCGGGGCTCCTAAGACTGCAAGGCACTGAAGTTCCTGCGTAGTCAACGTTATCAGGCTTTTCAACCAGAAAGCACGCGCGCATCTGTAGGCAAATGCCGCGAAAATGCGGCGGTCGGGCCCCTAGTCGGCATCCGAAGGATGCGCCGATGCATTTGATAGATGCAGAGTTGCAGGTAACGCAATTCTTATTGCGTTGAGACGCTGCCGACCGCCCGGAGCTGGCCCGGGTGAGCATCGCGATTTGGCGCGCCAGATCAGACGATGATCGCGCGAGGGTCTGCGAGAGCGTTGTGGACAGAAGGTCAGGCCGCGGCCAGAGCCTCGACGCCGGCCGTCGGGCAGCAGCTTGTATAGCCGCATGACGCCCTCGAGGAGATTGTAGAACGAGGTTGTGATGTCCTCCTCGGAGAACACGTCTCGCCGGAGGCAAAATGGACGCGGCGTCCGAGATGCTCAGAGTTTCAGCCTGACGTCGCAAATATCGGGCTCGGCGGGATCCGGCCTCACCTCGAAGCCGAGCTGGCGACACATCTCAAGCATCGTGGTGTTCTCCCTGAGAACATCACCGGAGATCGCTTTGAGCCCTTCCGACTTCGCGTAGTCGATGATCAGTTGCATCAGCGCCCAGCCCAGCCCCCTGCCCTTGAGATCGGACCGCAGCAGGATCGCGTATTCGCCGCTCTCGTAGATCGAGTCCGAATGGAGCCGGACCACGCCGACCATCTCGCCGGTCGCCTCGTCGAATGCGATAAATGCCATCGCGCGCGCATAGTCGAGCTGGGTCAGGCGCGCGATGAACTCGTGGGTGAACTCCTTCATCGGCGCGAAGAAACGCAGGCGAAGGTCGTGCGCCGTGACGTGACGCAGGAATTCGTGGATGGTCGGCTCGTCTTCGGGACGCAAGGGCCGCACGAAGATGCGCCAGCCGTCCTTGAGCTCGAGGCGGCGTTCCCATTGCGACGGATAGGCCCGAACGGCGAAGTTGGCAGGACCTGAGCCGGCAAACTTCCGTTGCGGCGACCCGACCGCGACGCGGGCATCGACCGCGGTGACGCCGGTTTCATCCGCGAGCAGCGGATTGATGTCGAATTCGCGGATCTCGGGAATGTCGGCGGCCATCTGCGCCAGCTTGACCAGGACCATGGCGACGGCGTCGGGCTTCACCGCCGGCACGTCCCGGTAAGCGCGAAGCAGCCGTGACACGCGCGTGCGGTCGATCAGGTCGCGGGCCAGTTGCAGATCGAGCGGCGGCAGCGCAAGCGCCCTGTCGTTGATGATCTCGACCGCGATCCCGCCGCGGCCGAAGACAACGACGGTGCCGAAGGTGGGATCGTCGGCGAGGCCCAGGATCAGCTCGCGCGCCTTCGCCTTGACGACCATCGCCTGCACGATGACGCCCTCGACGCGAGCTTCGGGAAGCAGCTTCCTTGCCCGAGCGATAATGTCGGTGGCAGCGGTGCGCACCGCCTCGGGCACGGTGAGATTGAGCACGACGCCGCCAACATCGGATTTGTGGACGATGTCGCGCGACATGATTTTCAACACGACGGTGGCGCCTTGCGCGAAGATTTCTTTCGCGTAGGCTACCGCCTGCTCGACATCAGTGGCGGCATAGGTCGGAACCATTGCGATGTCATAAGCCTCCAGCAGAAGCTTGATCTCGACGGGTTCGAGCCATTCGCGACCGTCGGCGATCGCAGACGTAACAATCTGCCTGGCAGCCTGGGCGTCAGGCACGAACGTATCGGGCATCGCCGGAGGAACCTGGCTCAGCTCCTCCACGACTTCGCGATGCCTCACGAGGTACATGAAGCCGCGTACCGCGTCGTCTTCGGTTGGATAGTTCGGAATGCCGGCGCCAGACAGTGTTTCGATGATGTTCTGGTCTGCTCCGATCCACGAGGCGAGCACGGGCTTGGCCCAACTGCGGTGCTTCTGGCGATATGCCTTGACGCGTTCGGTCACCATCGTTGCGATATCGGCAGCCGAGGCGATCGCGGTCTGCACATTGAGGACCAGGACAGCGTCATTGCCGGAATCGGCGAGCAGCACCTCCAGCGCCGCCGCATAGCGCGACGCATCGGCGTCGCCCACGATGTCGACGGGATTAGCGCCGGACCAGGTCGGCGGCAGCGCATCATCGAGCTTCTTGCGGGCCTCCGCCGAGATGCCCGCCGGAATGCCGCCGAGCTCGACCAATCGGTCAATGGCGAGGACGCCGATCCCGCCGCCATTGGTCAGGATGGCGAGGCGCTTTCCGGCCGGGGATTCGACGCGGCCGAGCGTCTCGGCGCAATCGAACAGCTCGCGCAGATTGGAGACCCGCAGGACGCCCGCGCGGCGGAACGCCGCGTCATAGACGGCGTCGGCGCCCGCGAGCGCACCGGTGTGGGTGGCTGCCGCCCTCGCGCCCTGCGCCATGCGGCCGGATTTGACCACGACGACCGGCTTCACGCGCGCCGCGGCGCGCGCTGCCGACATGAACTTCCGCGCGTCCTTGATGGCCTCGATATAGAGCAGGATCGCACGAGTCTTGTGATCCATCGCGAAATAGTCGAGCAGATCGGCAATATCGACGTCAATCTGATTGCCGATCGAGATGATGCCGGAGAAGCCGACGCCGCGCTGCGCGGCCCAATCGACCATGCCGGCCGCGATGGCACCTGATTGCGAAATCAGCGCGAGATTTCCGGCGCCCGGCATGTGCGCGGCAAAACTCGCATTGAGGCTCACGCCGGGCATCATGATGCCGAGGCAGTTCGGCCCGATCAGCCGCATGCCGAATTTGCGTGCCGCCGCGATGGCGGCCTCGTGCGGGGACCCCGGTCCGTGACCGAGCCCGGCCGAGACGATCAGCGCGCCCGCCGAGCCGCGACGGCCGGCTTGATCGATAATGTCGGGAACCGCGCGCGCCGGCGCGGTGATGACCACGAGTTCCGGCACGAACGACAGCTTGTCGAGGCTGTCCACCGCCGCGACGCCGCCGATCTCGGCATGGCGCGAATTGACGAGGCCGAACTGCCCCGTGAATTCAGCCTTCCGAATGTTCTCCAGAATGGCGCGTCCAACGGAGACCGGGCGGGCGCTCGCACCGACGAGCGCAACGGAACGCGGCGACAACAGGTTCTTCAGACGATAAGTTGACATGAAAGCAAATGCGCCCGGTCGGTGGCGGTTCCGATGGTTGACGATCAGGCCGACAAACTGGCTACCCGCCTAGTGCGAGATCATAACCCAGCACGGTGGCTCGCCAATGACGGTCTTTGTCACACCGCCCCAAACGATCTCGTTCAGGCGCGAATGATGGTAGGCACCCATCACGATCGCATCGATGGCATGGGAATTCGCCCAGCTTCCCAGCACCTTGCCGATCGAACTGCCGCTGCCCGTCGTGGTTTCGAACGAGGCGTAGATCCCGTGCTCCCTTAAGTGATCGACCAAAGCCGCCCCGGATTGCACGATCCGGTCGGACTTGTCGTCCGCCACGGTCACCACGCGGACCGAGGTAGCTGCCTGAAGGATAGGCAGCGCGTCACCGACCGCTCGCGCCGCACGCGCGGAGTGATCCCATGCGATCATGACGTTCTCGAATTCCGGTCGCAATTCGTTCACATGCTGCTCCGGGCAGAGCAGCACTGGCCGCCCGGATTCGAACAGGAGCGTCTCGATGATGTGCTCGGTCCGGCTGTCGTGCGGCTTCACGGGGACCAGCGTGAGATCGCTGAAACGCCCGTGCTCGGCTAGGATTGACGCGATCTGGTCGGCCGGCATCTTGGCCGACCGGCTTTGAGCGCGAATGTTGGCGCGGGAGGTCGCATGGCTGAACGCATTCAGCAGCTGCTGCCTTCGGCCGCACGAAAACATCCTCTTCGAGTGCCAGCGCGGTGATCCTGGCGCCCAGGTCGGCGGCAACGGCAACGCATTTCTCGATCGCAGCAAGGGCCGGCTCGCGCGGCTGGCCGACAAGCGGCAGAAAGACGTCCTTGATGGGCATCGGGATTCTCCTTTGACCGCTAGATTAGGCTCGGCTTCGTCGGGACGCTTGATCCTCGTCAAGCCCGGGGAACTCCGCCAGCCGGGACGGGCGTTGACCAAGGTCAAGGACTGGCCGCGATCTCCTCCTAAGGGTTAACCTGTCGCTTGGTGGACCGCCTTTCGATGCATGTGGAAGTGCGAACTGGAATGACAGAGGATTCTGCGACCCAGGACCGGATCTTTGCGGCGCTCACCGATTCTGCCATGCATCCAGGCGTGAGGCGGATCGATACGCACGCAGCTTCGGTTTTTCTCGAAGGCAGGCGCGCACTGAAAATCAAGCGCGCCGTGCAGTTTCCGTTCCTTGATTATTCGACGCTCGAGAAGCGCAAGGCGGCGTGCGAGGAGGAGCTCAGGATCAACCGGCCGCTGGCGCCGCAGATCTATCATCGGGTCGTGGCGATCACGGAAGAGCCCGACGGATCGGTGAAGGTCGACGGCCCCGGCCGGCCGATCGAGTATGCGGTCGAGATGTCGCGCTTCGACGAGAGCCGGACGCTGGACCATCTGGCGAAGGCCGGTCCGCTGGATGCTAATTTTGCCTCGGCTGTCGCCGACGCCATCGTGGCTTCGCATGCCGCGGCGATCCCCGCCGACGGCGAGGCATGGGTTTCCTCCATCCCCGGGCTGATCGACGGCAACAGCAATGGCCTGCGGACCGGCTTCGAAGCCGGAGAGATTGCACGGCTCGGTACAGCCTCGCTCGCGATGTTCAGGGGCCTCCGTCCGCTGCTCATAGAGCGCAGCCGTCAGGGCTTCGTGCGCCGCTGCCACGGCGACCTGCATCTTGCGAACATCGTGTCGATCGACAAGAAGCCGGTGCTGTTCGACGCCATCGAGTTTGACGCCCAGATCGCAACCATCGACGTGCTCTACGATCTCGCATTCACGCTGATGGACCTGCTGCGCCATGATCAACGATACGCGGCCAACATCGTGCTGAACCGTTATCTCGCCGCGACGCCGCCCGAAAATCTCGACGCGCTCTCCGCATTGCCGCTGTTCATGTCCGTCCGGGCCGCGATCCGCGCCCAGGTGGCCCTGGCACGGCTGAAGCCGTCACATTCTAGTAATCCCGGCATCGTGGACGACGCACGGCGCTATTTTGGCCTCGCCCGGGCGCTGATCCACCCTCCCGCTCCCCGCCTGATCGCGGTCGGCGGACTGTCAGGCACCGGAAAGACGATTTTGGCACGCGCACTCGCACCGGTCGTTACGCCGCAGCCGGGGGCCGTCGTGCTGCGCAGCGACGTCGTCCGCAAGCAGATGTTCGGGGTCGAGGAGACGCACAAGCTGCCGGCATCCGCATACACGCCGGAGGTTACAGCCCGCGTTTACGACATGTTGGCTCAGCACGCCCGGCGGGTGCTGGCGCAAGGCCATTCGGCGATCATCGACGGCGTATTCGCCCGTGAGGACGAACGAGACGCGGTCGCCGCACTGGCACGCGAGCGCAACGTTCCGCTGAGCGGCTTATTTCTCGTTGCGGACCTCGCGATCCGGCAGGCGCGGATCGGCAGCCGCCGCGGCGACGCATCCGACGCCACGCAAGAGGTTGCCGCGCTGCAAGAGCACTATAATATCGGCCATGTCGGTTGGGCGACCATCGATGCATCCGGGACGCAAGAGCAGACGCTCCAGAACTGCCGGGACGCGATCGCCGAGAGCAAGTAAGGCAATCTGCAGATAAGGCAATCCGTTTTGACGCGGGTAAGGATGGCGCGACCCAGCACGAGTTCGACGGCGGCCGCGCGCGCCAAGCCTGCGGCGAAGCGCAACGCCCTGCCCGGCCGGCTCAGCCCCGGCATGGTCTGCGACACGGCCTTCCGCATCATTGCCCGCCGTCACCTCGACGCCGTTCTTGCCCAGCATGACGGCACCTGCCGCGGCGATCCAGAGGCGCTGCACCAGATCCGAATCGCACTGACGCATCTACGCACCGCCATCCGCTTCTTCTCGCCGATGGTGGATGACGCCCTGCGCCCGCAGGTCTGGACCGAACTGAAATGGCTGAACAGCCAACTCGGCATGGTGCGGGACCTCGACGTGGCGATCGAGCGGGTCATCGCCGAGAGCGGCGGCGAGTTGACCGTGATTGCCGAACTTCAGCACTGGGACGAGAAGCGCGCCGAGAGCCATCGTCTGCTGGCGCGTGCGCTGCAATCCGCGCGATATCGCCGTCTCGTCGAGCAGACCTCCAGCTGGATCGAGAGCGGCCCCTGGTCGACCCGGCGCAGCAAGGAGGCCATCCGGTTACGCCGCTGCCCGCTTGCCGACCACGCGACGGCGCAACTCACGGAGTGGGAAACGACGCTGCTCAAGAAGGCGCGCAAGCTCCGCAAGCTCAACGTCGAGGAACGGCACAGGCTGCGGCTTCTCAACAAGCGGCTGACCTATTCGATCGAGTCGCTGGAGGACCTGTTCGCCGACGACACGTTGACGAAGCAGAAGTCGATCCTCAAGCAATTGCGCAAGGCGCAAAAGTCGCTGGGACAGTTGAACGACGATGCGCGAGGGCAGACCCTGGCCGCGTCGCTGAACGAGGCCGTCCCCGAGGCGGGCATTCGCTTCCTCAGCCGCAAGCGGGAAAAGAAGCTGTTGCGGACCGCCTCGGACGCCTACCGGAAACTGGACAAGGCCAAGCCGTTCCGCTCCGCCGACCTTGCGCCGAATGCGGAGCCTGAGGATTAGGTGATCTCGCCAAGGCGAGCTGAAACCGGGCACGGCTCAGCGCGGAATGACGGCGGTGGCTTCGATTTCGACGCGCGCCGCCTTCTCGACGAGGCGGACCACCTGAACCAGCGCCATCGCCGGATAGTGCGCGCCGAAGATGGTGCGGTAGGCCTTGCCGAGCTCTTTGAGGTTCGTCAGGTACTCGTCCATGTCGACGACGTACCAGGTCAGCCGCACCAAATGCTTGGGCTGCGCACCGGCCTCCGCGAGGATCGCGGCGATGTTGCCCAGGGTTTGGCGCACCTGCGCGACAAAACCCTCCGCGAGACGTTCCTCGGCATCCCAGCCGATCACGCCGCCAGTGACGACGATGCGTCCCTCGGCGGCCATGCCGTTGGCATAGCCTTTCGGCACCGGCCAACCAGACGGCTGAAGTACCTGCGCCCTGGAGCGGGTTTCGTCCTCGGCTGCTGTCGGCAGCACCGCGAGGTGCGGGCCTTTCGGCGTCGTCACGGACAATTCTCTATCCTTCTCATTCCGCCGCGACGCCAGAGGACGTCACTGCGGCTTGCGCCAGTTGCCGCAGGGCGAAGCGTTTTAACTTGCCAGTCTCGGTCTTCGGTAGCTGCGTCACGAACTCGATCGCGCGCGGATATTTGTATGGCGCGATCTCGCGCTTGACATGCTCCTGCAACGCGGTGACCAGCTGAGCGTCGGGCGTCACGCCAGGCGCGGCAATGACATAGGCCTTCACGATCATGCCGCGCGCCTCGTCCGGCGCACCGACGACCCCGCACTCGACGACGGAGGGATGCGTGAGCAGCGCCGCCTCGACGTCCGTGCCTGCGATGTTGTAGCCGGCCGACACGATCATGTCGTCCGAGCGCGACTGGTACCAGAAATAGCCGTCGCTATCCATCAGATAGGTGTCGCCCGTGATGTTCCAGCCGTTCTGGACGTATTTGCGCTGCCGCTCGTCGGCGAGATAGCGGCAGCCCGTCGGCCCGCGTACCGCGAGCTGTCCTATCGTGCCGGGCGGCAAATCATTGCCGGAATCGTCGACGATCTTCGCTTCATACCCCGGCACCGGCTTGCCTGTCGCACCCGGGCGAATCTCGTCCTCGGTGGCGCTGATGAAGATATGCAGCAGCTCGGTCGAACCGATGCCGTCCATCAGCTTGATGCCGGTCGCCTTCAGCCAGGCATCGAATGTCGGCTTGGGCAGCGTCTCGCCGGCGGACACGCATTTGCGGAGCGTGGAAATGTCGCGGCCCGGGAGCTTGCCGATCATCGCCCGGTACGCGGTCGGCGCGGTGAAGCAGACCGTGATCTTGTGCTGCTCGATGGCGTTCAGAATGTCGTCGGGCGCTGTCTTCTCCAGAACGACGAAGGAGGCGCCGATGTGCATCGGAAACAGCACGCCACCGAAGCCAAACGTGAAGGCGAGCGGTGCCGAGCCGACGAAGCGATCCTTCTGCTCCGCACGCAAGATGTTGCGCGCATAACCATCGCAGACCGCCAGCATGTCGCGGTGGAAATGCATGGTGCCTTTGGGATCGCCGGTCGTGCCCGACGTGAAGGCGATCAGGCAGATGTCGTCGGAAGCAGTATCGACAGCTCTGAACTCCGGGCTCGCCTCCGCCATCAGCGCCTCGAGCGAGTCGCCGGCCCCGTTGCCCCAATAGACCACGTGCCTGAGGCCGGGTGCCGCGGCTTTCGCCTTCTCCATTTCCTCGGCGAGTTTTCCATCGCAGAGCGCCAGTGTGATCTCCGCCTTCTGGATCGGATATGACAGCTCCTTGGCGCGGAGCAATGGCATGGTCGCGACGACGATGCCGCCAGCCTTGATCACCGCGAGGTAGGTCGCAACCATCATCGGATTGTTGGCCGAGCGCAACAGCACGCGTTCGCCGGTCACAAGACCAAGCCTGCCGACCAGTACATTGGCGATGCGGTTCACGAGCTCTTGTAACTCGCGATAGGTGTAGCTGCCAGCGGGGCTGATGACGCAAGGGGCGTCGCCATGTCCCTGCTCGACCCAGCGGTCGAGGAAATAGCTGACGCAGTTCAAGCGGGGCGGATATTGCAGCTCGGGACGCGAGAAAATGAATTCGGGCAAAAACTCTCGCGGCGGCAGATGTTGCCGCGCGAACGCATCGACATGAGCCGTTGCGGCGTTGCCGTCATGCGAGCCCGAGACTTGAACCTTGGCGGCGTTGGCCATCGCACGCTCCTTTCGGCATGGAAAGCACCCGGCAGCACTAACTTGAAAACATTTTATGCTTAAAACAATTTGGTGCAATAGCGGATTTTGGGCATCCTGTGCTTTTTTCCTGCAGCAAATGGGATTGGCGGGGCGTCAGCCCGTGGACCTAGCAGTCTGCTGAAAAACCTTGAAATGGAGAATTTTCATTTTTCCGCCGGTCGTTTTTGGAGCGGCGCGGTAGAGTTGGATGTAATTTCTAGCTTGTTATTGAGTGTGCCCCGGCGCGGGGTGGCTATGCGGCGAGCAGTTTTGGAATTCGGATCAG
>NZ_JBEPQV010000051.1:0-37082 GCF_040548035.1 Bradyrhizobium sp. LB8.2
CGCCCATTGGGCATCAGTCAAAACGAATCGGTCCATCCCAAGCTTGAATCACAACCAAGCCCCGATGAGAATCCTGAATCCCAACAGACCCTAGCAAAACAGCCGGTACAAGGCTACGTGATGGAACAAAGTCGCGTTGTTGCTGCTCTGTCACAGTTGCGAACGATCAACGTTCCGGCATCGCCGCGAAGCAACCCAATTCACGCCACGTTGTTTCCTGAGTGTCGTTAATGAAAGAACGGGGATGATCATGAAAACGATTTTGCTGGGCGCAGTCGCTCTGCTTGCGCTGGCCGCGCCGGCCGCAGCAGCGGATATGCAGGCCCGCACCTACACCAAGGCTCCGGCCTACACGCCGCCGCAGGTGATCTACAACTGGACCGGTTTCTACATCGGCGGCCATGTCGGCGGCGCCTTTGCCGGCGACAGCAGCTTCCAGTCGAGCGACGCGCGCTTCCTGGGCGGCGTGCAGGGCGGCTTCGACTACCAGTTCGCGCCCAACTGGGTCGTGGGTATCGAGGCCCAGTATTCCTGGCTGCCGACCAACAATAACGGTGTCACGTTCCCGCTGGGCTCGCAGGTGACGTCCAATACCGACCAGATCGGTTCGGTGACTGGCCGCATCGGCTACACCTGGGGTCCGGCGCTGCTCTATGCCAAGGGCGGTTACGCCTGGCGCAATGGCGGTCTCGGAGTCAACGTCGCCGGCGTGCCGCAGACATTCACCACTACAGGCAACAGCAAGGACGGTTATACCGTCGGCGCCGGCCTCGAATACATGTTCGCGCCGAACTGGTCGGCCAAGGCCGAGTACCAATACTACAACTTTGGCAGCACGACCTTCACCTCCACCTCCGGTCCGCCCGACATCATCGGCGTCCGGGGCCGGGACGACGAGCATACCGTCAAGGTCGGCGTGAACTACCGCTTCGGTTGGGGCGGTCCGGCAGCCTCGCGCTACTGACGCGTCACCAACGACCACGATCTGACAAAGGCTGGCTCCCGCCGGCCTTTCGTTTGCCGGCCCTCGTGGGCCAGCCTTTTGTTTGCATTGCATCAACCATCTGGCGCGTCATTTGCAGGCGAACATTCCAGCGTGCGCCTTCTCACGCGCGTCACGGAGCTCGGGTAAAGCAAAAATAATTTTTGCCGCTTACGGAACTCACGCGCCGGAACGCGTTATATGACAATTACCGGGTTGGTGGGACGACGGACATGCGTATCTTGGTGTCGGCAGTGGTGCTCTCGTGCTTCGTCAGTTTGCCGTGCGCTGCCCAAACAATCCTCAAATCCGAACCTCTGATGCTGGCACCCTATGAGGTGGCCTTCGTCAAGGACGCCTCATGCTCCTTCGGCAAGGTGCTGAAGGTCACCGGCGCGATCCGTGGGCTGCATCGCCGGAAGGCCTGCGTGGCCCTGGCGGGCGAGCAGGCCTCGCTGGCAACCGCGACGCCCTGAGACTTTTCCCGGCTCTGACTTTCTCAGGCGTCCAGTCGGATCCTACGAATTCAGCTCAAGTTCCAACCTGGACTGGCGATCGGCCTCGGCCTTGTTCCTGGCGGGGTCCTCGCCCTGTGCGGCCTGGCACGGCTTGATCTCGTAATCATTGTCTAGCACCCGGCGCGGGCCGAGGCGATCGTCGTCGGCACTGACATCCACGACGAGGCCACTCCGCTGCGCGAGCTTCCAGATATCGGACTCATCAGGGTAGGCCTTGCTGATCTGGGCATCGTTGCAGAACAGGGCGTAAGGCATTCTTCCCGCTCCCGGAAACCGCGATAACGATTTTGCGGGGAAGGGGTTCCCGTCGGCCGGTTGATCACATGGCCGTGATGTGCGGCGCCGGGCGCTGAGTCCTTAACGAGTCCTGAATCCCGAAAAAAAGAATCCCTGGGACTCGTTTGGCGGAATCAGCGGATGTTTTCGGCCATGACGAGCGACCTGAAAACCTCCTGCGGGCACATGCTGCTGCCCCTGACGCTGGCGCTGTTCGGCGCCTGTGCGGCCAATCTCTGGCTGGTGTGGTCCTGGCTGTAGGCCCGCGACAGGAGGCCCGGCTTTACTTTTCAGCCGCTGGACGGGGAGAGACGTCGCGGATGGCGGCGCGCAGTTTGGTCAGGGTGGCCGTGCAATATTCCTCGCGCTCGCGCTCGAACCGCTCCTGATGCTTGCGGAAATTGGCGATGCGGGTCTGCATCTCGGCTCGGACGTCGTAGCGCGCCGCCTGCGGCGTTAAGACAGGTGAGGGCTGCGCCAGCGGGGCGGGCCGAAGCGGTTCGATCTCGACGACGGTCTCGAGAGGGATGATCTCCACCGGCGCGGCCGCTGCCGCCATCGGGATCTCCGGCGGATGGAGGTCATCCGTTTTGCCGGTTACCGATTGGACGAAGGCCATTGTCTGCGCGATCAGCGCGTCGCGTTCCCTGATCCACTTCATGGTGCACCTTTGTTGGGGCTATTCCAGCAAAGCTGGCCAGCCGAATCAAGAAGGTGTTTGTTGGGGATTGCATATTTTTCCCGCCCGCCTGACAGTGGGGAATGGATGCCAAAACGGACCATTCGGACGAAGCGGACGGCTTGAGGCTCGTTCGCGCGTTCCTGTCGCTGCCGCCCGACAGGCGGGCGGAAGTGATCGCGTTCGTGGAAGAATTGGCGCGGGCCCAAAGCCGGCCCGAGGAGGGCACGGAGGTCTCGCCGGGGTGAGCGCTATCGCTCCCGCGGATTGACGTTGGGCTCGAACGGCGCCCCGACCACCCGAACGGGTGTCGGCGCGGTTACGTCGATAGCAGCCCTTTCGGCCATCTGCTGTGCCGGAGCCGGCCCCAGTGTCAGCTCGAACAGCGCAACTGTGCCAGCCACGACGCCACAGCACAGCGTGACTATCGACAGCAGAAACATGTTTCGGTTTTCTTCTCGGATCCGCATGGGCCGACAACGGCTGAGGCGAGCAACCGGTTCCGCGCCGGCCCTGTCGGGATCGCGCCCCAACGGCTGAAGCTTACGCGAAGCTTACGTCGAGACTCCAAAAGGGTTATTCTTTCGTAAGACTATGCCGGTGCATTTGGCATTAAATTTTAACGTCCGCGGGTTCCAATGCTCGACGCGGGGATTAAGCGTTGGCAGAAATCGGGACCGCCGATGGGCAGCGTGCTTGCCGCCGTCGCCGCGTTCGGGACGAACTTTCGGCGACCGTCGACGGCTTCGCCGAACTCTCCGCTGCGCAATCTTCCGCGCTCAACCTGACGGGGCCCCAGCGCCGCGCCGAGACCTATCATGCCGCGCTCTATGCGGTCTTCACTGAGGCTACGCAGGCGGGCAATGCCAATCGCCTCAAGACCGCGATCCAGAACCGCGATGAAACCCCTCAATTTCTGGAGGCGGCGGAGCAGGACGATCCGGCGCGCGCGGGCCAGATCAGGAGCATCGGCTACCAGTTGAAGGCCGTGTTCGCCGGCTGCGATCCGGTGCTGAAGGCCGTCACCCAGGCCCGCACCACGACGGAGCGCGTCAGCGAGCTCTCGGTTGCGGCGACGCGCATCGGCGACGTCGTCGAGCTGATCAACACCATCGCCGGCCAGACCAACCTTCTGGCGATGAACGCCACGATCGAGGCGGCACGTGCCGGCAAGGCCGGCCGCGGCTTCGCGGTCGTCACCGCCGAGGTGAAGACGCTGGCCGAGCAGACCGCGAAAGCGACCGGCGAGATCAGCCAGCAGATTTCCGGCATCCAGACCGCGACCCAGGAATTCGTCAGCCCGATCCGCGAAATCTCCGCGACGATCGAGCGGCTCTCGTCGACCATCGCCGCGGCCGTCGAGGAGCAGGGCGCCACGACCCAGGAGATTTCGCGCAACGTGCAGCAGGCCGCGCACGGCACCCAGCAGGTCTCCACCAACATCACCGACGTGCAGCGCGGCGCGGTCGAGACCGGCTCGGCCTCCTCGCAGGTGCCTTCCACCGCCAAGATGCTGGCGACCGACAGCAACCGGCCGAAGGACGAAGTCGGGAAGTTCTTGCGGACCGTGCGTGCCGCGTAAGTCTGCGCGGCGGCTTTGGTCGCCGCGCGCGCTATCGCGCCAGCAGAAAACCGAACGCGATGACGAACAGCACGGCCGTCATGATGACGGCCGTCGCCGCGTCGGCGGCGATCCTGGCCTTCTCTTTGGCTGTGCTGGAGCGCATGGGCCCAGACGCGACGGATGACGTAAGCAGGTTCGTTTACGGACCATTTTGGACCGCTCGCTTTGCCTGTATACTGCGGTTGCGCCGGAAGTCACACCCCGTCCCATGATCGCCAATCGTCCACCTGTGCTCGCCCATGAGCGGTTCGCCGCCGACCGCGACAGTTTCGCGGGCCTCGACCTCGTCGCGCGGTTCGAGCGGATCGAGCAGACGAACCTGTGGGGCGCGACCAGTTCGGTGTCAGGCCTCGGCTCGGAGGATGCCGCAACCGCCGCGATCCGCGAGGCGCTTCCGTTATTGCTGCAACGGCTCGGCGTGCGCTCGCTGCTCGATGCGCCTTGCGGCGATGCCGGCTGGATCGGCCGCATGAGGCTCGATCTCGACTACACGGGCATCGACATCGTGCCGTCGCTGATCGCGGCCAACAACGGGCGCGCGGCTCGCGGCGAACTGTCCGGCCGATTTCTTGTTGCCGACATCACGCGCGATGCACTGCCGCGCGCGGATGTCGTTCTGTGCCGGGACTGCCTGGTGCATTTGAGCTTCGACAACGTCGTTCGTGCCGTCGACCGCTTCCGGACGAGTGGCGCGCGTTTCCTGCTGGTCACGACGTTTACCGAATGGGACGGCAATCGCGATTGCGAGGACGGCGACTGGCGGGCGCTGAACATGGAGAAAGCGCCGTTCGACTGGCCGGCGCCGCGCGAACTGATCAGCGAGCGTTGCGAGGAGGGCGGTGGCGGCTGGCGCGACAAGAGCCTCGGGCTGTGGCGGCTGGATGAATTGCCGGATGGAGCCCGCATTGCCACGGATGTGTGACAGGCCCGAGCGGAACGTCCATTGCCTCGGTGCTGGCCGTCGCGATACACTTGTAGTTGTGTGAAGCGATCTCGCATTGCGGTGACGATGCCGGAGCACGCCATGAGGACGAGTTTTGTCGTAGCCGCTCTGTTGATCTGGTGCTCCGCGCCGGCACTGGCGCAGCAGGACGGCGCTGCGCTCTACGCAACACAGTGCGCACAGTGTCACGACGGCGATGTCCAAAACCGCGTGCCGGGCCGCAGCGCCATGCAGGCGATGTCGTTCGATCATGTGCTGGAGACTTTGACCTCCGGCAGCATGTCAACGATGGCTAAGGACCGCAGCGACGGAGAGCGCCGTGCAATTGCCGCCTTCGTCACCGGCAAGTCCGCGACCAGTGCCAGTGCGGTCGACGCGGAGGGACGCTGCACGCAGCAGACCGGCGGCTTCCCGCAAACGCTAGACGGCCCACGATGGAACGGATGGGGCGTTGACGTCAACAATAGTCGCTTCCAGCCGGCCGACATGGCCGGTCTGACCGCGGAGCAGGTGCCGCACCTGCGGCTGAAATGGACTTACGCGTTTCCCGGCGCCTCGGTATCCTTTGCGCCGCCAACCATCGTGGGCGGCCTGCTGTTCATCGGCGGCACCGACCGCAAGGTGCACGCGCTTGACGCGCGAAGCGGCTGCACGCTGTGGACATTCGCGGCCGATGCCGCCGTGCGCGCCGCGATCAGCTTTGCACAGCTTCCGGGCTCCGATCAGTTCGCGATCTTCTTCGGCGATTTGCGCGCCAACGCCTATGCCGTGAACGCGCTGACCGGCACGGTGATCTGGAAAACCAAGGTCGAGGAGCATGCGGCTGCGCGCATCACCGGCGCGCCGACGCTGCATTCCGGCGTGCTCTACGTGCCGGTGTCCTCGCTCGAGGAAGCCGTCGGCTCGCAGGCCTCTTACGAATGCTGTACCTTCCGCGGCAGCGTGGCGGCGCTGGACGCCGCGACCGGCAAGACAGTCTGGCAGGCCTATACGATTCCCGAAGTGCCGCATCCGACCGGCAAGAATGCGAGGGGCACGCAGCTATTCGGCCCGTCCGGCGCCGCCGTCTGGTCGGCTCCGACGATCGATCCGAAGCGCAGCGCGATCTATGTCGCGACCAGCAATTCCTACTCAAATCCGCCGTCCCCAACCAGCGACGCGATCCTCGCCTTCGATCTTGCGACAGGAAAGCTGCTCTGGAAGCAGCAGGCGACGCCGAAGGACGCCTATGTCGTGGCGTGCTACAGCGCGGACAAGACCAACTGTCCCGAGGATCACGGACCCGATCACGATTTCGGCCAGTCGCCAATTCTCGTGACCCTGCGCGACGACAGGCGCGTGCTCGTCATTGCGCAGAAATCCGGCGTCGTGCACGCGCTCGATCCCGATGACGGCGGCAAGATCCTGTGGCAGACGCGGATCGGGAAGGGCGGCGCGCTCGGCGGCAGCGAGTGGGGCTCGGCCGCCGACCAGGACCGCATCTATGTCGCGAACTCCGACGTGCGCTTTACGCGCGACGGCACGCGGCGGCTCGATTCCACCCAGGGCGGCGGTCTGTTCGGGCTCGACCTCGTCAGTGGAAAGATTGCAATGGAAGTGCCGCCGGTCGCCTGCGGTGACCGCCCCCAATGCAGTCCCGCGCTGTCGGCGGCGGTGAGCCTGATCCCGGGCGTCCTGTTCTCCGGCGGCGTCAGCGGCTTCCTGCGCGCCTACGCCACCGCCGACGGCAAGCTCTTGTGGGAGTTCGACACCGCGCAGGATTTCAAAGCCGTCAACGGCGTCCCCGCTTATGGCGGCGCAATCGACGGCCCGGGGCCGGTCATCGCCGGCGGCATGCTCTACACCAATTCCGGCTATGGCCAGTGGAGCGGCATTGCCGGCAACGTACTGCTGGCGTTCGAGGTGGAGAGGAAGTGAGGGCCGTCATCGGCGCGACTTGCGGCAGGACAGGACCAGCACCATCGCCCATGCAGACTCTGCTGGAACAAAACACCGGGCGTTCGAAACGTGAGGAAGCGGAGGTGCTCGATGATCGATGCCAGATGCAGTTGTGGGACCGTCAGGCTTTCGCTTCCGGGTCCATCCAACCTGGTAGCCGCCTGTCATTGTGTCGATTGCCAGCGCCGAACCGGCGCGCCGTTCGGCGTCGGTGCCTTTTATCCGGTTGAGGTCGCACGATCTCGGGCGCGCCGAAGGAATACGTCCGGCCAGCCGCATGCGGGCGGCAAGGTGCGCTTCCATTTCTGCACCGATTGCGGCCCAACCGTCTATTGGAAGGCGGACAATCTGCCCGCGCTGATCGGAGTCGCCGTCGGCACGATTGCGGACCCGAACTTCCCGGCCCCGATCAAATCGGTTTTCGAGCAGTCGAAACAAGTGTGGGTCGAGATCGACGGCGCCGAGCATCTTCAAGGCGGGAGCGCGCGAAAGTCGTCGAGCTGAGAGCCGCGCGTCAAAAGCTGGTGCCAGCTGAGGGGATTGGTCAGTTTAGCCGACAGGAAACACCGGGGATTGTGACTTTTGGTGTCTGGTCGGAGGAGGAGCGGCCCGCGGGGCCGGTTCGTCCTCGGGCGTCGCCCATAGACCGATCTGGTCCTAGCGTACAAATTGCGAACGAGGGTGTTCCGCCAAGCGAACGCCCTCGTGCAATATTATTGCCCATTGGAACCTTGGAGGACCCGAAAAGATTTCCGGTACAGCGAATCATGAAGGAGGATTTTCATGAAGCGCCACCGGTTGAAACAGGACAGGACGCTAGGCGAGCGGCTTATCAAGGAAGCGCGGCTAGCGAGAGAAAAGGCAGATCAATTCCCGGCAGACGACGCGGAGCGTGAAGTGTTTTTGAAGAAGGCCCGCGAATTCGATGCCGGCGCCAACATTGACGGATGGCTTAACTCGCGCGGATTGCAACCGCCGAAGTAAGGCGTATGATTCTGGCTAATTTACAACTGAGGGAGGTGCGCTTGGCAGCCGACCTGGTTTTGAAACTTGCCATCGTTGGACTGGGCGTCTTTTCGACGGTCTTAGTCTCTATGTTGTATTTCAATCTGTAAGAGAGAGGCCGCCTCAAAGGGGCGGCCTCGCCGTTAACAATCAGTACCGGCGATAGCCTCGGTGATAGCCATACGCACGGTGGTATCCGTAACCTCGACGCACGCCATAGCCATAGCGACCGACGCCGTAGCCATACCGTCGATAGACCGGTGCCGTGCGGACACAGCCGTTCGGACCACAAACCAATGCGACGCTCTCAACGTTTGATGTTTGTCCGAGAGGGGCGAGCGGCATAGCCGATGCCGCACTAGCGGTGAACGCGGCGCCGCTGAGCGCGATTAGTCCGATGAGTGCGAACTTGAGTTTCATGGTGTCCTCCTGTGGAGCGCTGGAACGCATGGCACGGTAGGAAGTTGCACATGAACGAGGGATGAGCAGGAACTTAATTTCCGGCAACAATCGTGAACCGGGACGAACGTCTGCAGAATTTCTACCGCGCGACAAATTGATCCACTTTTACAAATCACATTCTGTGTTCCGCCGGGCAGCGCACGCCGGGCCTTTTTCGTGCGCATAGCCCCAATAAGGACCATGTCTAATAGATCGATTTCATTATCTACCTGAAATCCACTCTCGCTGCGGCTTCAAGGAAATTGCTATCGGCCCAAACGCCTGCTTGGCCGCGGCGGGCACCCCACTGCACTTGAGCGATTTAAAGCCAACTTGGAGCAAATCTCGGGGAGCGGGGACAAGGTGGACCATCAGATTGGCGCTGCTTTCCGCGAGTTGGTCGACAGCGTCATTGTTATGCCGAGGAAGGCCGGGGAGCCTTACACAATCGAGACCTGTGGACGGCTGGCAGCGTTGATTAGGGACAAAGGGAGCCCCGATCGGTAAGGCTGCAATATCGGCTAAATCGCTGGTGCCGGCTGAGGGGATTGAACCCCCGACCTTCGGTTTACAAAACCTAACTGATAGTTTGCGTTGGGTTGCCTGCTATATCTCGGAGATACACTAAGCTCTTGTAAATAGGCCATTTCCCTTTATTTTGCTTTCACCGTGTTGCCGCACGATAGCTCTAGTTTTCCGTTTCGGTGGCTTCCGGGTGGCTACTTTGGGGGAGACACCGAATGCCGATGGTTCGATTGGGCGCGTCATCACTGGCGATCAAGCCGGAGTTTCCACAGACCAATAGAGACGCCAACCGGTACGTCATTTACTGGGACACAGAGCTGAAGGGCTTTGGTCTGAAGATCACCGAGAATGGGCACAGGGCGTGGATCGTGGAATATCGCCCTGGCGCGGGCGGTAGGGGCGTTTCCAAGAAAAGAATAGTACTGGGCTCGGCATCCACACTAACCGCTGAGAAGGCGCGCAGGGCCGCTAAGGACGCGCTGGCAAACGCCAGAATCGGCGACGACCCCGCGACAGCGCGAGCCGAGGGGCGCGCAGCGATAAGCGTATCAGACCTGGCCGATGCATTCATAACTGACCACGTGGAAGCAAAGCGGAAGGATCGAACGGCGTCGACATATCGCCGGTTGATCGACGGTTTTGTCAAACCGAAACTGGGAACGGCGCGCGCTGTGGACCTTACCCGCGCCGAGGTCGCCAAGTTCCACCTATCGCTGCGCAAGACGGCGGTCACGGCTAATCGTGCCGTCGCTGTGCTGAGCGCTATTTATTCGTTTGGCGACGCGCGCGGCCTTGTGCCGGAAGGGACGAACCCGACCAAGAAAATTGAAAAGTACAAAGAGGAGAGCCGCGAACGCTTCCTCTCGGTCAAGGAATTCCAGCGGCTCGGAGCCGCGCTGCGGGATGCTGAGACCCGCGGAATTCGCTGGGAGCCAGACCCAGCCAAGAAGACTAAGCATGCCCCGAAGCCTGAAAACCGCGCCGTCGTGGTCGACCAGCACGCCGTCGCTGCAATCAGACTCTTGCTCTTAACCGGCGCACGGCTGCGGGAGGTTCTGCATCTGCGGTGGTCGGACTGGGATAAGCAGCGCGGACTGCTCAACTTGCCCGACTCGAAGACAGGCAAAAAGTCCCTCGTTCTAAACGACCCTGCCACGGCTGTGCTGAAGAACCTGCCGAAGCTCGGGCGCTATGTCATTGCGGGCGAAAGCGCTGGCCAAAAGGACGAGCGGCCCCGCGCAGATCTTAACCGGCCTTGGCGGGCTATACGCCGTCGGGCCGGACTTGATGATGTCCGCCTGCATGATCTACGTCATTCCTATGCCGCAGTCGGTGCAGGCCAGGGGCTGGGCCTTGTGCAAATTGGCGGCCTTCTTGGGCATTCCCAGCCGAAGACGACGGCCCGATATGCGCACCTTGCGAACGCACCATTGCGCGCCGCTACTAACATGATCGGCGACACGATCGCCGCTGCGATCGGCGGGAAGTAATGGCCAAGCTCAACGTAGACTTCACCGCTGTTAAGATCCGCGAACTGCTCAACCACGGCAAAACGAAGGAGGCCACGAAGCTGGCGCGTGAAACGATCGCAACCGGCAACGCGAAGCCAGAGACGCAGAAGCTTGCCGCTATGCTGCTTGCCGGTGGTCGCGGCCGCAAATCGTCTGGGCTCCATAAGTGGATAGAGATTGGACACGCGAACTATTGGATGGAGGCGGAAGGTGTTTCGCGGAGAGATCGCTTACTGCGACTCGTGAAAGATTTCCGCCGCGGCGATAAGCACGTCGAGGCGTGCATAACCGCCTACAACAAGGCCATTTCGGACGCCGAATAACCCAAGACAATCAATTGCATGCTTCCCTATTTTATTGGGCTTTTTGATTAGTTGGAAATCACGCTGAGCAATCAGCATATTCCCTCCATCACCGCGATAGTCGCGGCAACATTTGGGGGGAGCTGAAATGCATCTTAGGGTCACCGAAGCAGCCGAACATCTCCGGTTATCGAAATCCACGCTCGATAAGCTCCGCTGTCATGGCGGCGGCCCGATTTATTACAAGCTGTGCAGGACGGTGGTCTATAGCATCGCCGACCTCGATTCCTGGATGGCATCGCGGCGGCGGGAGTCGACTGCGGCCAACGATAACACTAAGCCGGCGGTGGCGGCGTGAGTGTCACCGACTGGATTACGTCGACCGTTCCGCACGCGAACGATAACCAGCAAACCGGCCTTATGAGGTACGACGCTGCTTGCCGCGCCATTTCAGAAGCCCTGGCCGTCGACGAGATTAAGGGGATACACGACAAGGCGCGAGCGATGGCTGCTGCCGCCAAGGTGGCAAAAAACAAACGCGCTGAGGCCGACATGATGGCCGTCCGATTCCGCGCCGAGCGGCGTATCGGTGAGATTATGGCCATGCAGAGAGATGCAGGGCTGCTGGCCAAGGGTGGGCAGGGAAGCGGTAGCAACCAATACGAGGTGCGGGACACGGACGGACCCGCACCAATCACACTGCCAGAAATGGGAATTGATAAGCATCTAGCCGACCGCGCCAGAAAATATGCAGCTGTGCCGGAGGAAGAATTTGAGGCTCGCGTTTATGACTATCGCACCCGCGTACAGCAAGAGGGAGACCGAGCTACTGCTGACTTGCTGGCTGCGGGCGAGAAGGCACAGGCAGCCTACCGCACCAGCTTCACTGGCGACAACGAGTGGTACACGCCAGCGCGATACGTTGAATTAGCCCGCACTGTCTTGGGGCAGATTGACGTCGACCCCGCCAGCAACCCGATGGCTCAAGAGACGGTCAGGGCCAGGACATTCTATACGGCAGAAACTGACGGGCTGGACAAGCCATGGCTTGGCAAGGTCTGGATGAATCCGCCATACAGTCAGCCGGAGATTGTGCATTTCGTCGACAAGCTCATTGCCGAATACAAGGCTGGCAATGTGAAGGAGGCCATCATGCTCACGCACAACAGCACCGATACGAAGTGGTTTGACGCGCTGTTCAAGTCGTCTGACGCAATCTGCTTCACAACCGGACGAGTGAAGTTTGTATCGCCAAAGGGGGAATTTGCTGCGCCCGCAATGGGCCAAGCATTCTCTTATTTCGGACCTAATCCGAGAGGATTCACTGAGGTGTTTTCAGAAGTCGGTAATGTTGTGACGCTGGCAAACGACAACAAGCAAGCCACCCAAGCCGCCTAAAGCACGATCGGCCCTTTGGCCGAGTGCAACCCGAAACCCCGATAGGGGAATCTCCATCTTGAAATTCTTATCCCTCCGCCCGGCACCTTCGGGAGGTAGCACGCTTGCGCGTTTCGACCTCGAACTGAACGACCATTTGCGCCTGTACAACCTGGCTTTGCGGCAGCGTGGCGATGAGCCCGCCCACGTAATGGCGCCAAACGCCTTTCAAGAGCGCACCGCTGGCTTTAGCCCTTCGTTCAACAAGGCGCTGGCTGAACTCGCCCTCAATTCCCTCGTGGAGCTACAGACCGAACATGCAATCAATTCGTAGCATTGCCGTCATCCTCGGCGGCAACGCCGTCCGAGACTATGTTCTATGTCCCGGTCCCAGTCACAGCAAGCGCGATAGATCCCTCAAGGTCAAATTCAAACCTGACGGCTCATTCAGCGTTACGTCATTCGCTGGCGACGATTGGCGCGCATGCCGAGATTACGTCCGCGAACGGCTCGGTTTGCCGAATGACTGGCGCCGCGAACCTGCCAATGACGACACGCCGGCAATCAGACTGCCAGAGCGGGACGATGATGACAACGCGCGGGTCCGCAATGCCCTGCAGCGGTGGGCGCACGCCCTCCCGATTCCTGGGACGCTGGCCGATTCCTACCTGGTATCGCGCGGTCTGACCTACAGCGGCGATGCCATCCGCTTTAGAGAAAACGACCGCACAATGGTTGCGCTGATGACAGATATTGTCACCAACGAGCCTTGCGGCGTTCATTGCACATATCTGGATGGTGATGGCCGAAAGGTCGAGCGAAAGATGCGCGGTCGCGCCAAGAACGCCGTCGTGCGTCTGACCGCCGACGAAGACGTCCACTACGGCTTGGCAATCGCGGAGGGAGTCGAGACCGCAATTGCGACAAGCTTTGTACCGATCTGGGCAACGCTGTCCGCCAACACCATGAGGGCGTTCCCGGTGCTTGGCGGCATCGAATGCCTGACCATCTTCGCGGACGACGATGCAACAGGCACCGGCCTTGCCGCTGCAAAAGAATGCGCCGAGCGATGGCATCGCGCCGGACGCGAAGCCATCATCCATATCCCCGTAGAAACTGGCGCCGATTTCGCCACCATGATGGAGGTGGCGTGATGGTTGCGCTTCCGAGCAAAATTGAAGTCAAGACTTACGGTTACCAGCCCGGCAAGCCGCCTCCTGTGATTCCGGCTGCAAATGACAACAAAACACCTCGCGGCAAGTTGGTCTTTTTCGGAGAGGACCGGGCCTACATGCCAAAGCCAGAGCTCGTGCGGGATACAATGCCGCGAACCGGCGTGGGATTTTTCGGTGGCCAGTCGGGTGCCTACAAGACATTCTTCGCTATTCACGCGGCCACATGCTTCATGACCGGTGAATCCCTGGCTGGTCGCGATATCGAGCGGACTGGCGGGGTGGTCTACCTAGCGGCTGAGGGCGATGGCACCATTGACGGGAGATTGAAGGCGCGCCGCACCCGCATGGCAAAGCCCGATGCCGAGTTGCCGTTCTATTTGTTGACCGACATGGGCGCGATTTCTGATGACAGCGGTTATAAGGCGCTGAAAGCAAGGCTGAGCGAAGCAGCGAAGGACATGCGCGAGCGCTTCGGCATCCAACTTGTCGCTTTCATTGTCGACACCGTCGCCGCTGCCGGAATGATCCCAGAGGACAAGGAGAACGATCCAGGGGCGTGGCAGAAGGTTTTTGATGGCCTTCAACCAATATCGAAGGCACTAGATTGCGTCATTATTCTGGTGCATCACGCCGGCAAGAATGCGGCTGCGGGATTGCGCGGTTCATCGAACGCGCGAGCCGGTGCTGATTTCGCCCTGATGCTGGCTTGTGAGCGCGACGAAATCACCGGCCTAACCGCCAATCATTATCTTCATCTATCTAAGAGCCGCGACGCGCCAGAAGGGCCGATTGCCGCGATCGTAACGGAGTCGGTCACAATTGGTAGTCGCGACGATGGAAGTCCGATCACGTCGCTGGTGTTGGACTTCGACACAAGTGGCCGTGTACCAACCCGGAAACCTCGTCCAACAAAGACGGAGAAGCCGTTCCGCGAATCCTTTGAGTGCGCACTTGCGGATCATGGAGAGTTGGTTCGTGTTCGTGGCGAAGCTGGTGCATCGGAGGTCCGAGCTATTCGCGCTGATCTGGTTCGCACTGAGTTCACCAGTCGTTATGTGACGGCTCAGATAGATCCAGTAAAGAGAGCGGACGCAGTTCGAAAGCAGTTCGATCGTGCCCTTGAGCGGGCGGCCAGCTCGGGACAATACGGGACTGGAGCTTGGGCCGGCAGGGAATGGATCTGGGAATTATGATCCGGACAGGACAGGACAAAACCGGACAAGTCCGAAGGTGTCTGGTTTGCCATCACGGTCAGCGTCACCGCAGAGTAGGGGCACATACATCAAGTATGTGTCCCCTGTGGTCGCTGATGGAGCCGGACGGACAGGACTCTTTACTATAGGTGTCCTGTCCAAATGTCCGGCGGGGACCGCGCCAGAGTGTGAAACCGCCCCTGCACCAAACGAGAGCCGCACAGGCGCCAATCAAGCACAACGTCGAGGCAATATGATCGACCATAACGACAACCAACCCCGCACCCCAGAGCAACACCGCGCGATCCTGGCCGAGCAAGCAACCAGCGGAGAGCGCGCGTATCAGGGAGGCGCTTGGCCTCAGGGCCGGCGCCTACACAAGGCCGGCAAGCTTGCGCTCGTGACCGGCCATGTGGATTGGCAGGTGCGAAACGCCATGCCCCGCCTGAGTGCGGCGAACGATAACCGGGCGGTTGACTTCGATCACACGGAAACCGTTGAGCGTGACGTTGTAGATGCCGATGCCATCATGGCCGCGGTCGAGTTGGAGAAAACAGAGCCGGGCAAGCATTACCGCGAAGACACGCAGGAGGTATTCGTTGTCACCGAAGGGTAGCCGTGGACACCTGCCGAACGGTGCGGTGCAGTACCTATCTGCGGACAGCCCTCGCGCATCTATTCTAGGGACCGACTCCCCAAGTCCCCTTGTTTGCGTGCAAAACCAAAACCAAACATGGTCGGGGGTAGGCGCCATCTCAATCCCTCCCGGCATCTGCGTTAGCTTCCGGCCGCCAAGTCACAGAGTTTAGGCCGCAAGTTTTCAAAAAGTGTCACCGGCAAAATTAATTTCGAAATCCGCGGCGTCGCGTGTGCAAGTTCAGCGGCGGTCTGCGGGGGTGACCGCGCCAGAAGCCTGACCTACCCCTCTGGGGGCGGTCACATCGGCCCAGAGCCGCTTTCCATGAAACACGCAAACGGTAGCCAGCCGCTAGGCGCGCCACCGTCGTGATGATCGCGGCAAGCATCACGATCCAAAAACAGATGCCGAAGACGATCAAAAGCAATTTGCGCACAGCATCTCACCCCCATAAACGAAGCCGCCGCGCCGAATATAATGGCGCGACGGCTTCACCATGGTGAGCCCGGACGGGGGCAATGTCCGGTGCAGAGAGGCTAGTGTTCAGCAGCCCCGGTGCAATCGAAACTGCGGATTAAGCTTGATGTCGCCGCGGAGAGTTAAATCTGGAACCGCTATCGCAGTGCGTTGAGAACGTCCAACAATGCTCGTACATCCGGTCTAGGAAGTCTGGGGGGCGCGAAGGTGCAAACGATCGGACGTCGGCGGCCCTGCGGAATGCTGGCCGACTTGACCCACTTGCCGGTCGGTGCGTTTATCGTTCGATCAAAAATGAGGCGGCCCATGCGCAAGACGTTACGTTGGCTATTACTCGGCGGTGCGACAGTCTCCGCGGTCGCGTCCGCCACAGCGCAAACTTACGATCCCAGATACCCGGTTTGCCTGCAAAGGTGGGTCTGGGGTGGCAGCACATACTTCGAGTGCAAGTTTACATCTTGGGATCAGTGCCGAGCAGCAGCGGCGGGACTTCCCGCCATGTGCTTGGACAATCCGTATTGGCCCCGAGGGTATTCCAGATCACAAACCGGGCCGCGGTAGATGATGATGATGTTACCTTCGGTAGCTTTGTCCTACTGTTGAGGATCACCGATGTCGAATGCGCCTAGACGATACCCTTCGCCGACCGATTGCTCTGTCGTCGGCCCCGCAATCAAAGCGAATGTCCCGTCGGGATAGCGCGTCCACACTTCGACGTCGTCCGCGGAGACGGTTAGATAGCCGAAGAAGCACTTGTAACGGCCGGGCTCTGTCATGCGGCCGATCTTGTCCCAGTTGATCTTGTTAACGCGCACGCGCTAGGTCCAGTCATTTTCGGGCAGCGAGCCAGGCGGCGGCTTAAGCTCTTCCAGGCCGACTTCGATGATAGCAAGTTCAGCCTGAACGGCTTGAATGGCGTTCGTCGGATCGATACCCGAGACGGCCTGCAACTCGCCGAGCATCTTGCGCCGATGCGCCAGCAATTCTGTCAGAGCGCGTCGATCCTTGCCCCTCACATAACCTGCGACAATCAACTCCATGGCTTTTGACATTCCGCATCATCTCCGCACCCAATCGTTGGTGCAAGCAAACTCCCGCCAAGTCGACCTGCGTTATCGGTACTGATCTCCCGCCGGCGGGGCGCGCCGCAGTGGCGGCGGTACTGAGAACGAATTATCATACGGCGTTCACTTAGTGTTCGGCTTTGTTCTCAGAAACACAACCTGAATCCGCTGGTGCGGTTGTATTGCCTTCCGCGGAACAGGCTGGCAGCCCCGAAGTTATGAGACTCGTGATCAAGAAGGTAGACTGTCCCGCCGTCGGCTCCCAAACACCGGCGGCGGCTTTTTGTGAGTTGCGTTGGTGGCAAAGCGTACCAAGGCACCACCGGCCGAACGGGGCTTCATCAGTCCGCAGCTGGCGACCCTGAAGATGAAAGCTCCTTCGGGGGCTCAGTGGATTCACGAGGTCAAATACGACGGCTACCGCATCCAGCTCCACATCGACGGCGACATCCGCAAGGCGTTCACCAGGAACGGCCACAACTGGGTCGATCGCTTCTCGGTCATCGCCGACGCCTTCAACATCCCTGGTCGGGCAATCGTGGACGGGGAGGTGGTCGTCATCCACAAGGAGCGAACCAACTTCTCAGAACTTCAGGCGGACCTCGGCAGAGGCGACCAGGACCGGCTAGTTTACTTCGCCTTCGATCTCCTGTGCCTGGACGGCAAAGACCTTCGCAGAATGTCTCAGCTTGCCCGCAAGGAGCTGCTGAAGCAGCTGATAGATGAGAACGGGCTGGAAGCACCGATCTTCTACAGTGAGCACCATGAAGGCGACGGGCAGGCGCTGTTCGAGGCTGCCAGCAAGCTGAACTACGAAGGCATCGTGTCGAAGCGGGTTGATGCCCCGTACCGGTCGGAGCGGGTCGAGGCCTGGCAGAAGATCAAGACCGTCCAACGTGAGAAATTCCCCGTCGTTGGTTTCGTCAAGGACTCGTCCGGCGTTGCCGCGCTCTACCTCGGCAAGAAGGAAGGGAAAGAGCTGCGGTACATGGGGAAGGTCGGCACGGGCTGGAGCCGGACGAAGTCGGCCGAGATCCGCAAAGCTCTCGATACGGTCGTCAGCCCGAACCAAAAGCTCACCAGGCCCGTCAAGAAGCCGAAGGCGACCTGGGTCGAGCCAAAGTTCTATGCCGACATCGAATACCGGGACATCACATCTGAAGGCCTGCTGCGCGCCAGCTCTTTCAAGGGGCTCAGCAAGGGAACGCGGCGCTCCTGACGGCGTTTTTCTCCACGAGTGAGTGGAGTACCGGCATGCCGGATCGCGTAACCCAAGCGGTAAAAGAAGCCCAAGCCATCTTGGCTCGCTATGTGGAGCCTGGCCCGAGGGACTGCGAGAGGACGATCAATGGACTGCTGACCGTTCTTGAGATGAACGGCTTGTTCAGGCGATGGAGGAGGAAGAGATGAGCGCAATCTCACCAAACGGGACCAGCGCGACCGGAGCAAGATCAACATGAATGAAGACTTCGAGGTCAAGTATTGGACCAAGGAGCTTGGTGTCTCCAGGGACGAGCTGCAGAAGGCCGTCGACAAGGTAGGCAATTCGGCCGCCGCGGTTCGCAAAGAATTGGCGGCGTAACCGAGGCGCGTGGTATGCTTGCGATCTCTGGAGCAAGGCCCGCGCGCTTTTTCATGCCATGACCAATCCCAACTGTCCCATCTGCTTCGGCTTAGGCTTGTCTGCGAGAACCACCCCGACCGGCCTGGAGCGAAAAGCTTGGCTGCCAGTGTGGCGCCGGTGAGCCGTGCGCCTGCAACAGGTCGCCAGACATAAACGCGGGTTCGAAAAGCCTGACGCAAGCCACATTATTTCCGATCCAGACGGAAAGAAGCGTCGTCATTGACGGCTATAAGCGTGGCGGCAGCCGACGTCGAAGTGTGGACGCGCTATCCCGACGGGACATTCGCTTTGATTGCGGGGCCGACGACAGAGCAATCGGTTGGCGAAGATTACCGGCTGGGCGCATTCGACATCGGTGATCCTCAAGAGTAAGACGGCAGGCAGTCGTCGCCTGCGGGATGCGTAGACGGGCTGCCCCACGGGTGGTGTACAGGACGGAGGGCTGTCAAGAACGTTTGGCCGTGGCTCAAACCGACCGAGCGGGGGCCACACCACACTTCGATCGGTTCTTTCGCCACCCCGGCAGAACCAAGCTGAAGAGCTTCTTCCGCGCTGCCGCACTCGATCTCCTGCACATCGAGCGTCTTGCCCCAGTAGTCGAGAGTAAAGATATAGCAGCGCATCAAACTTTCGCAGCTGTTGCTCAGCCAAGGAATTCCCACACTGGCCTAGATGTTCCTTCTTAGCATTCACCGGCTCAGCACCTTCGGCGCGTCCTCTCGGTTCCCGAATTAACTTCCACCCTGCATATCAAGCTTAATCTGAACCTCAGATTGCGACGAGCCTTCCGCGGGTTACCTTGGCACATCGGACATTGCCCCCGTCCGGGACCACCCATGGCGAAGTCGGCGCGCCATAATATTCGGCGCGTCGGCTTCGTTTGATTGCAGGCAGTTTCGTTTGACAAACCAGCCGGACCACGAACCGCTTGATCTCGTCGCGATGCGTCGGCAACTCACCGCACTGCGTTCGCAACACTCCGACAATCTTCGAATAGCGTCGCTGTTGAACCGCTTCCTCGTGAAGATCGCGTTTCTCTCAGAGCCGAGGGACGTCGCGCACGCCCAACATCTGCGCTCTGAGTTCGCACGAACGCTACAAAAGGTTGAAGCGATCGCCTCCCGGTCCCCACCCGCAAAGCCATCAGACGCCGTTAAGCAGCCCAAGTAACGCTAACGCCCGGACGTTCTTGCGTCGATCTGGCCCAGCGCCGATGCTCGATGCAGTCGCGAAGTCGTCCTCGTCTCGCGTACTGGCGCCTTCGCGGCGAGGGGCCGCGGCCGTCACAAGCGACGGCCCCGCCCATGATCAGATCTAGTGAGCGCGCCGCACTGCTCGGGGCACAAAGGGCAGTCTCGGAGAAAACGGCTTTGCGATCGCGAGAACTGCGGCTTCGTCGGTTTCGAGCGCGATCTTCTGAGCGAGCATCACATCGCCAACTGCCAAGCTCCGTTCGGGAAGGAAGCACCACCCCATCTTAGGCTCCAGTGCCTCATCCAGCTCCAAAACATTACTCATGGTGCCCTGATGGATTCGGTATCTCCGGCCGGTAAGAGAGCCAGTGACTTCGAAAAAACCATTGGCATCAAACTGCGCGCGTTGCCCTGCAGATAACCATTCTCGCAAAAGACGACGCGCACTCGCGTCCGGGCCATTTTGCTCGTTGAAGCTCCGATAGAGCGCACGCAGGGCACGCAAACTCGCTCCCCGGGCGACGCCGTTGCGTCTGAACAAAAACATGGTCCGTGCTGCGACCGTTCTAACCGCCGACCAGGCGCGGATAAAACAGCGTTTCCTCCGCGGTTGGATCAAATGACCGTATCACCTCGAGATCGCCGGCCGCCGTCCGAGTGGCAGCGGTAAATCCCTGGCCGATGAACTTGTTGAAGCGCCGCTCAGCCTGGGCGAGCTGTTTGGGGTGGTCTTGCTCAAAGAAATGCCTGCTGTCGCCTGTGTGGTCCATCACGATCTGGGTAGCCATGGAAGAGAACTCCGCAATGCCTAGCCTCTGATGAAGACAAACCTCGCCCCGGTGAATAGTGTTCCTGCTCTCGGCAAATTCATTGTGCCTTCTTGTAGTCAGCGGTTGTCTGGCTCGCTGACATCGACGAAAACCTGATCCGTCGCGACCTGGCGCCGGCGCAACGGGCGAAGCTGATCGCGAAGCGAAAGGCAGATTTATGAAGCGGTGCATCCGGAGGGAGGCGCGGCAGGGCAGCCGTCCCGGCAAGGCCGGCGGCGGAAAGGCGAAGGCGGCCAACTTGGCCAGCTTCGTCGCTGACACGTCGGGGAAGACGGGTAAGCCCTAACCAATGATCCGCCGCGACGCCACCCGCGCCGAGGCGCTAGCCCCGTGTTGGACCATGTTTCAACACGTCGCGGACCAATCGTCAGGAAATGCCACGAGCAGCCATGGCCCGCCCTCATTGTTATCGTTTGCAGCTACCGGTCTGCGGGTCGCTACAGGCTCGGCGGCGAACTCTTCCACCTCAGCGGCACTGGCCGCGTTACGCTTTTCGCACTCTAAATCTAGCGGCTGCCGCTGATGTCCGGTTTACCGCCAACAGCGGCCGAAGAGCAAATGGTCTGCGAGGTCGCAGACGGGCCAGAAGCGGACTTCGTCCACCTCGCAGCCTCACTTGCCTCCCCAAGCGACGCAGGCAACTCCGGCAATGGCTCCGAGCAAACTTCCGAGTAAAGCTCCCGGGTTATTAAGACCGAGCGGGAGAGGAACGAAGTAAAACAGAGCTATCGAGAGCACGCCACCCAAGAGCAGACAGGCGATGCTCCTCGACCAGAGAGGCAATGATCTATCTATCATCTCGCGATCAACGCAATAGATGAGGACCGCAAGGGGAAGTCCAAACAGATAGATGAACGGCCAACCGACCAAGGTGCCGATCACTAGCAAGCCTGGCTTTCCGAGCACGACACAAAGAACGACCCATCCGATCAGCGGCCCAGCCAGAGCGAAGATGTATTGTCGGCGAACTTGTCCAGCATCGATCATGAAGGAGACGGTACTCGCGTTGCACCAAACGTGCCCTTTTCTCATCCGCTGGAAACGCCCGGTCTTAATTAGGACATTGGCAACTACATACGACCCGCGTCGGGTCAAAGGGCCGCCTTACTTCAAGCTTTGGGTCAGGAACGGTCCTCAGTGGGCGGCGCGGTGACGGTCTGC
Organism: Bradyrhizobium sp. LB8.2; assembly: GCF_040548035.1. Taxonomy (NCBI): domain Bacteria; kingdom Pseudomonadati; phylum Pseudomonadota; class Alphaproteobacteria; order Hyphomicrobiales; family Nitrobacteraceae; genus Bradyrhizobium; species Bradyrhizobium sp. LB8.2. Next base: position 21,476 of record NZ_JBEPQV010000051.1, read on the forward strand.
AACGGGGCAATAGGCGGCATTGAGCCCATCCTATCTGATTGCAAGGACGTACCTTTGAAAATGGCAATCGGAACCAGGAAACGTTGGGAAACTCGCGCGTTTAGCTGACCGGGGCAATGCACTGGAGGAGAGGCATGCGAACAGCAACGCTCGCGATGATTGTCGTTGCCGGAAGCGCGATTGCCTTCCAAGCAGCGGCGCAACAGCAAAAGGCCGCACCTAGTGAGCAAACTAAGGAGGAGATGCACGGTGATGTAGACAAAGGGCTCAAGACTAGCGAGCCCAATGAGCAGATGCAGCGTGATGCAGACAAAGGGGTCAAGACGCGCAACTCCGGAGAATCCGGTTACGTGGCCGATCAAGACAAGCCGGGCGCTTCTGCGCATCCTCCGGGCCGACCGGGAAGTGAGCAGACGACGGGCTCGGGTAGCCAGACCGGCGTTCCAAAATAGAGCCATCAGCGCTCGCGTCGGCGGCGAGTTGCGCCGCCGAGTCCGGCTTGACCGCGCGGCGCTCAGATTGACCGGCCACATTTCGCGGTTGGCCCCGGCTTAGCTAAACTCGCCGCAGATCAAATGTCCGTTCGGGGTCATTCACGTCGCTCAGCCCCTGCCTCCGAGACGTCCGGTCTAGCCCCCGACTCCGGACTTGCCGCTGCACTGCGCCAACCGACGCAATGGGCCAGAAGCCGAAGTGCATGGAAATGAGACCGCCTCCGATCACGCCTTGAGTGGAGACGTGGAATATTCCTGCATAGGTTCGAGCAGAATTCATCTGGTAAGCGCGACATCCTTGAAAGAGACGACTAGCGCCCTGTCCAGCTTTCCCCTCATGCCGCAGAGAATCTCGTACGCTGCCGCGCGCGGCATGGTCAGCTTGTAGGGCCGGTGTTCGATCAGCGCCGCAAAGATATCCGAAATGGTGAGAATGCGAACGATGTCGGTGATGTTCTCGGCGCAGAGGCGGTCAGGATAGCCGCTGCCATCGAGATATTCGTGATGGTGCCGCACAGCATCGAGGACTTCGGGTGAGATGTCCCCGTGCCCCTTCAGCACATCGTAACCCGTCGCTGGGTGGGTTTCGACCAACGCTCGCTCGTCGTCGTCGAGGCGTCCTGGCTTGTCCAGGATCGCCAAGGGCACCCTCGCTTTTCCTATGTCGTGGAACATGGCAGCGGTGGAGAGCCGTTCAAGGTCACTTTTACGAAAACCGAGACTGAGGCCGAAATCGACGGCGACGCCGGTCACGAGCAGGCAGTGCTGGAACGTTCCCTCGTGATGGCGCCGCACAGTGGCCAGCCATTCGGATAGCCCATGCTCGGAAATCCGGTTGGTGATCTTGCGGCCGGCCTCTTTGGGACCGGCGACGTCGACCCGCTCCCCGAGGGTGATCGAAGTGAACATCGACGCAATGGCGATTGCTGCGGCCTCAACCGCATTGTCAGACTTCGAGATACCGCTCGTCGACCCAGTTCCGTGGGCGGCTGGATCGACCAAAGCGGCCAGGAGCTTGGCTGCCTCGATCTTGCCAGGCAACACCAACGTTGCGCCCAGCGCATAAGCTTGCGAGATGCAAAAGTGGGAGGTTTGCTCGACGAGGAAGATGCGCTTCTTTGCTTTGGCGAACCGCGCAGCTCTCTTTTTCAGCGCGGCAATGTTTTCGACCGCCCGCAGGTCGGCACGGACGACGACCGCAGCAGCAGCGTGCGGAAGCTTTGCTTCTACATCGAGCCGCTCGCCGGCAACGGTGAACTGCTTTCCAAAAAGCGAACAGAGCCCGAAGAGCTTTTCGGAAGTGTCGGCCAATACTTGCACGAGCATGACTGGTGCCTTCGTTCGTCGGGTGCCGGGCTGAATGGCCTCGTCGGTGGTCCAAGGTCATTGGCTCACTTCGACGAGACTGCTCGGCTCAAGTTGGTTTGTGCGCGCCTCTGTCGGTCGCGGTCGTTTGGGTCTTCTTGCCATTTGCTTGGATAAAATGGACGCCAGCCGTGGTTCCGTCGATCCAGACCAGCTCGCAGCGTCGATAGGCCAGTCCCGTCGACGAGAGCAGCATGAAGAACTCCTTGGCCGAGAGAACATCGAGCGACCCTTCGACTTCGATCTTGGCGCCGGTGTTCGAGATATCGAGCAAGACGCAGCTTCGCCGCCAGGTGCCGTCGGAGCCCATCAGGTTCACGGGCTGTCTGTTGTCCATGCGCACTCGAGACGCCTTGCGACCGTCGAATTTCAATGGTTTCCTGCCGATCTTGCAGTGCGACCGTGGGCGCCCGCGGAGATTTCTCCCCAACGAACGGACCATTGGCTGGTCGAGAGATGAAGCGTTTCGAACAGCACCTGTGCTCGTGCGCGTTCGCCTGGTGAAAGCCCCGCGCCGCGAGTGTTGAGGACCGCCAGCGTGGTCTGCCAGTTCAAGCGCGATGCCCGGCACGCCATAACCAGGCCTTCGTAACTGGACTCTGCCATAACCTGCTCGATGGCCTCAATCGGTGCTCCCGACAGCACCGACAACGCCGTGAACAGGTTGGCTGTCTCACGCCGGATCGCGAACCGATTGACAGTCGAGTCGCTCAGCTTTCCGGTCCGATTGAGGGATATGATCTCCGGCCTCGCAGCGGCGTACTCAGTGTCGTAAGGTCGCTTCGCTGTCGCTAATACTTGCGAGGAAGCGTTTGCGTTGGAAGCCTTATTCGCTGGCCGTGGCGATGCCGACAGCAGCTCCCGAACCACCATGTCCGGGGTGTCTGGCCTCAGCGTCAGCGCTTTCGTGATCTCGTCGTCCTCCACAGCCCTACGGACCAAGTTGGCATAGGCCGCGCCTGAGAATTCAGCGCCCGGATTGCTGATGACGGCCAGACAAGTCTTGCTGCTGCCGCGCTGCAATATTGCCTCAGTCACTGGGCTTTCGATCCTGCGCCGGCCAGCAATGGCGAGAAGGTGATCCTCGCTGCCGGACGTCGCGATCGCCACGAGATCAGCCGGCGATAGGGCGGGAGATTTCATAAGGATCGGGACTGCGATCGCCGGATCGCCGCACGAGGCGAGACGTCGCAGGGTCTTCATCGGAGCAGTACCCAGCTCGGCGAGCGTCGTGCTGAGCTCGGCGAGCGTTCCCGGCGCAATCCGCTGGGCTAAGCGAATTAGAACGTCGTCAAGCAGGCCGACCTGCGGCTCTTGCAATCGGTTATTACCGTCGACGAGCAGCTCGGTGGTGCGCCAGAGCATGCGCGCGCAACGTTCGGATGAGCTCCTCGCGATGGTGGCATCCAACTCAGTAATGAGATCGGCCGCAGAAATTGCCCTCATTGGCTGGCCCAAATTCATTTTAATATCGTCACGTCAAATCAAACATATTACGCGCTGAAGTTGTTAAGATTCCTTTATATGCCAAACCGTGACATACGAGAGGCTGTTATAATTCAACTGAACGGCGCTCCGCGGCGTATTAAAGTACCTGCTATCTGACGCTGCGGCCTGCGCGTGGACGACTGCCCAACCTGTAACGCATTCCTTGGGATGATAGCTGCCACAACTTGCGTGAATGCGGTCCAGCTTTGGACAGCCGCTAAAGTTCGGCATTTTGGCCTTCAGGACGAAGAAAAGCTTATGCGGGCAAGCGGTAGCGTCGTTCAGCGACATTGCAGCTGACATCGGCCAAAGCAGACGCGCTCATCGCCAGTCGCGAACGTCCGCTACGGGTCACAGGCGGACTTCCGCGCCGACTTGACCTGGGGTCGGCTTATCTCCTGAAGGCAGACATAGCGGCTGTGTTAGCGGAGGTCGGCAACGGGCCAGAACCGGACCTTCGTTGCTGGCGTTCTCGCGGATCACAAGTAACGCACAGTATGCCGAACGCTCAAACGACCGCTGTTTCTTAGCATAGGCCCAGACCTTCTAGCTCGACGGCTTCCGCAGGATCGCGGACGTGATCATGGGCCGCACCGTTTGTACCGATGCTGAATCCCGTACTGGCCGTCGGTGCGGTATTGTGCGATGAATTTGCGCCACTGACCGCCGAGTGCGCCGTATAGTGGTTTCGAGGCTCTGACTAAGCTGGGCGGCCAGCCCAGAACCCGTCACAGAGGGAACGTTCCCGAAGACCGGAGGGAGCACCATGAAAGCACTACTGTCCATTCCCTTAGCCGCAGCTCTTACGTGCGCTACGCTATCCGCGGGAGCCGGAGAGCCACTCAAACAGCAGCTTGTAGGCACTTGGAGCGTCGTTTCATTCGTAAACGTCAAGGAAAGGACCGGGAAAACGACCGAAGTATTTGGTTCCGATCCGAAAGGATATTTCATGTTCGATGCAGCAGATCACTTCTCAATCAATCTCCTGCGTCCGAGACGACCAAAATTTGCTCGCCGCGACTTTCCGAGTGCCGGGGAAAGCAAAGCCGCTCTGGAGGGGCTAATCGCGATGTTTGGCGACTACAAGGTCAATGAATCTGAACATTCAATATCCTTACATATTATCGGCGGTAGCTTTCCCGCGTGGGACAATTCGAATCAGAAGCGTTTCATCGCGATCAACGGCGATGAGCTCACGTATAAGAATCCTACGCCGGCATCCGGTGGGGGTACGGCTGTGGTGACACTGAAGCGCGCGACAAGCGCAACCGAGTGATCTTTTGGTCGATCCGTCGCCGAGCCGCCGGTTTGATAACTCGACCCCGCGACCGGCAAGCCTCGTTATCCCAATGTGATCCAGTGAGTGGGTCCGCACACGATGTCCGCATGGGGTCACAAGCCGCCGATCACGGCCAAGGTGGGAGACTTCCGCTTTGCGTTGGTAGGCCGACGTTTATGAGTACACGTCGTAGCTTCACGGCTTCCGTCGCCGCTTCCCCGCTGGGTTCCTCAACAGCGGGCGCATGACTTCGATGCTGGTGATGCTGTTTTCAAATCCGGGCGGCAGCGGCATCTATTCGGGCGCGGCATCGTTGCAGGCCGGGCAGGGGTCGCCTGCGCCGTCGCAGCCGCAGGCCTTTGGCCCGAACCCTGCGTCGTGAAGATGGAACAGAACCATCGAGGCTTTGGTTAGGGAAGTGAGGAGTAACGCCATGAGTAAGGCTTTTCGCAAGGCAGTCACCGATCCCCCCGTGATCACAGTTGGCGAGCTCATCGATGAACTCTGTCGACTGCCGGATACAGCAGTCGTTAGCTTCCACTGCCCCATGCTGGAACATGAGCTTACATTTTACAGCCTTCGGAAGCGGTCCAAGGACCTCGTAGAAATTCAAATCAATGCGTATCCGGGGAGCCTCCCTGTTGTACCAAGGGCCGACGCTGCTTGAACCTGCGGCGGCTTGACGCGGAAGGGCGCAAGATCGCCCAGCGCCTGTGCCACGTCCGCCTGTGCATCCTTGAGCCATCGCCAATTACCAGCGCCGCATCCGGCTCGCGGTCGCAAGACGGCGTTATCGCGCAGTGGTACTCTCTAACAGGGGCCGGAAACGGAGAAGATCGATGGCAACAAGCGTCAAGCAAATGCTCGAAGCTGCCAACGCCGGAGTTCCGAAGATTACGCCGGAACAAGCTACCGAAATGATTGCGACTGGCAATACCCTCATCTTGGACGTTCGCGATGCACCCGAAGTGGCCGCTAGCGGGAAGATTGCTGGTGCCGTGAATGTGTCGCGAGGCATGTTGGAATTTCGAGCAGACCCGGAATCGCCGTACCACGACAAGAATTTCGACACTAATAAAACCGTTATTCTCTATTGCGCTTCGGGCGGTCGATCAGCTCTCGCTGGTAAGGTGCTCAAGGATATGGGGTATGAAAAGGTATATAACGTTGGCGGCTTTAAGGATTGGACAGGCGCGGTAGAGAAATGAAATCTGACCATCCTCCAGAAAATTGCCGGTGGCTTGCGAGCACGCGTGGCTGCACCATTGTGATGCAGCCACGATGCCAGCTAAGACACCGCTCTCGATCTGGACCCTCCACGACACGGCATGGGCGTCGCCAGCGAGGTTGTGCGATGTTCGTCTCACCGTCCAGTCCGCGGCGCAGTGGCCGGGGGCGACACGGGGCCGGCATTCTTTGCTTACTCCGACAACTATCTGATCGACGTGAAGTTCGGTGTCACCGTCGATCAGATGCTGCGCGCCTGGTTAAAGCTTTCCAGAAATTATGCCTATTACCGCGCGCTTCGCTTGCTGGTTGAACGAGGTGCCGGCAGCGAAAGGCAAGCTGGAGGGATTTTGACGGCCCGGCGTGGCGGAGGTCTTCTGGGAGCGGCCGCGCGACAGCGGAGTTCGGATCGAACCCATCGTCCGCGCCGATCTGGATGCGGCTTCGGAGACAGGAGCGCGCTTCCCGGACGAGAGCTTTTCCTCGTCAACCGGCCGAGTCTTGCACGGCTGGAGCGCATAGGGATCACGCGAGCTGCGACCTTCAACCTGGGCTTCGCAGCGTACCGATCCCGCCCGGTCGCAACCGACCCTTCCAGATACTTAGTGGTGCCACAGCGAAGTCGTCAAGGCGCTCAGACAAGCGCTTCTTGAACGCCGGCCCGTTCACGTAAGCCGTGACGGCAAGTGCCAGACGGTCTGCCCCCTACATTCTGGGCCACGCCACCACGTCAGCGACGTTGTTCTATCGGACCGTTCCGATTGTGTCCGAAGTCACCGGCCGGGTTGCGGAGGTTCACGTCGATGTCAGCGCCGACGTAAAGCAAGGCGGCGTGCTTTTCAGGCTCGACAGCGCCAAGCAGGAAGCGTCGCTCCTAACGGCCAAGCGCAAGCAAGCCGATATCATGAAGGCGGAAGGCCAGCTTCAGGAGGCAAAAGGCTCGTTGCAGCAGGCGCAGGACGAGCTGGATACCAAAACTGAATAGCAAAAGCGCAACCCCGGCATCGTTCCGCAGCGCGACATCGAAAAGCTCGGTGTGGCCGTCGCGGGTCGCCAGGGCTCTCTCGATGCCGCGACCGCTGCCAAGCAATCTGCGGCGACGCGCCTGAGCGCTCTGCTGCCGGCGGAGAAGGCAAGCGCAGAGGCGTCTCTGGCCGAAGCGCAAGTCGACCTGGATAAAACCTCTATTCGCGCCGGTGTCGATGGGCGTATCGAGCAGTCGGGCTGAGGCCGGGTGATATCGTCAATCCCATGATTCGGTCGGCCGGCGTTCTGATTCCGGAGGGCGCTGGACGCCGTGCTCTCATGGCTGGCTTTGGGCAGATCGAGGCTCAGGTCATGAAGGTCGGAATGGTGGCCGAAGCCACCTGCATCTCCAAGCCGTGGACGATCATCCCGACAGTGGTGACCAGTGTGCAGGACTACATCGCGGCGGGGCAGTTCAGGGGCGGCGAACAACTGATCGAGGCGCAGCAGGTCGCGCGGCCCGGCACCATTCTCGTTTTCATGGAGCCGATCTACAAGGGCGGGCTCGAGGGCGTGACACCCGGCAGCAGTTGCATCGCAAACGCCTACACCAGCAATCACGATGTGATTGAGGCAAAAGAGACCAGCGCCCTCAAGCGCTTGCGCTACACCGGGTCGATGCCACCGGCATCGTGCACGCCATGCTGCTACGCATTCAGGCGCTCGTGCTGCCTGTCAAGAGATTGGTGCTGAGCGGCCATTGAGGGCGTTTTAAGAAGCTGCTCGATGAGCAGCCGCGATCAAGAAATGTCCTTCGATACTGCTTCTGGCCCAGGCCGTGTCACAGCCAGGGTCCAAAGCTGATTCATTCCGAGCGTCGGCAGGACCCCGCTTTCTGCCCGAAAACGGTAAGCGCAGCGTGATTGCCTAAGAATTGCAGCCGGCCCGCATCGTGTGCCGCCACCAGCTTCTCCAGGAACAGCCGGCGGAACAGGCGCGAGAGCACGCGCACCGGCAGGAAGAAGCCGGAGCGGCACGCCACCCAGCGCTCGCCATCGAGCGAGATGCCGCCCGGTACGATCATGTGGACGTGCGGGTGATGGGTCATGGCCGAGCCCCAGCTGTGCAGCACGGAGGTGATGCCGATGCGGGCGCCCAGATGCTTTGGATCGGCGGCGATCGTGGTCAGCGTTTCGGCCGAGGCCTTGAACAGCAGGTCGTAGATGACGGCCTTGTTTTGGTAGGCGATGTCGGCGATGCCCGCCGGCAGCGTGAACACGACATGGAAGTACAGCACGGGCAGCAGATCGGCCTCGCGCTCGGCGAGCCATTGCTTCGCCGCGGCGCCCTGGCACTTCGGGCAATGCCGATTGCGACAAGCGTTGTAGGCGATCTGGGTGTGGACACAATCCTCGTATCGCTCGACATGTCCCCCGAGCGATGCCGTGCGGCAGCTCTCGATGGCTGACATGACCTTGAGCTGGCCGAGGCTCACATGGCCGGCGTTGGCTTGACGCCATGCCGGTCCACGGTCGCGGAGAATATCCGCGACCTCCAGCGCTGGGCGCGGCACGCGAGCCGCACGTCAGGCGGGTGGCTCGGCCTCCTTGAGCTTGCCTATGATGTGATCGAGCAGGCTCATGATCTCGCGGATCGTCTTGGTGGCGCGGCGGGTGTAGAGCGCCGTGGTATCGAGCTTGGCGTGGCCGAGCAGCACCTGGATCACTATGATATCGATGTTCTGTTCCAGAAGGTGGGTGGCAAAGTTGTGCCGGAGTGTGTGCGGAGATACCCGCTTGTCGATCCCGGCCATGTGGGCAGCCGCATGGCAGGCGCGATTGAACTGGCGCGTGGTAAGAGGACTGACTGGCATCGGCGCAGGTGGTAGTGGCCGTATCGTTGCGGGCTTTGATATCAGCACAACGGGTTTGCGGCCCGGAAGTCCAAAGAACGCATCCTCTCGGAATGGCCAGCAGCACTATGCCGCCTTGACGCTATCTTCATCAACCGGCCCCGCGATGATCGGCAGAGGATGCGTACCGCGTTCATGGAAGTGGGACGCCGCTGTGCGGTCGATAGCCAGGCTGAGAAGTTCCGGTCGACTGTAGTGGCCGCGCGAGTCCATCATCTGCTTGCGGCGATCGATCATCGAGAAATCGAGATCGGCAATCACGTGGCCTTCGCCGGATCGCAAGGGTTCACCGATCAATTCACCTTCGGGTGAAATAATTGCAGTGAAGCAGCCGCCGGAAATCGGGCCAATGCTGCATCCGGTGTCCTTCATGATCTGCGCTTGCTGTTCGCCATCAAGCCACGCTGTTGCGTTGACGACGAAACAGCCCGCTTCAAGGGCGTGTTGGCGGATATTCACTTGTGTCTGCTCGGCGAAGCGATCACCGGCGAACGAACCCGGGTACATGGCTGAATGGATTTGCTCGCCGTCAGCCATAAGGGCATAGCGCGCCAGCGGATTGTAGTGCTCCCAGCATGCCAGCTGGCCGACACGGCCGACGGCGCTATCCACTGCGCGCAGCCCGGAACCATCGCCCTGGCCCCAAATCATGCGCTCATGGAAAGTGGGACTGATCTTGCGCCGGCGCTGGATCAAGGTGCCGTCTGCGTCGAACAACAATTGCGTGTTGTAGAGCGTGCCGCCGTCGCGTTCGTTGACGCCTATCGACACCACCATCGTGGCCTGCCTCGCAGCCTCGCCGATGGCTTCTGTGGTGGCTGAGGGTACCGCTATGGCCTGATCGAGCAGCCTGAGGTGCTCCTTGCCTGTCCTGATCTCGAAGGGCGTCTGCACAAACGAGAAATAGGGATAATATGGCACCACTGTTTCCGGAAACGTCGCGAACTGGACCCCCAGCCTGGCGAGCTCGGCGATCTTTCGGATTACTCTTTGCACTGTTCCTTCCCGGCTGTAGAGCACGGGGCTGATCTGTACGGCAGCGGCTTTGACGACCGTCATGTTGTTTCTCCGAGAACTGTGATTGAAATCGACGGCCGTCGGCCGCTCACACAGCTTGCCGAAACGCCACCGCTGAAGTGCATGCGAAACGGAGAAAGAACTCCTGTATCGCTTGATCGGTGGTGGCCCGGGCTATGGCCAATGCATCAGCACCAAGGGCGGACCCCTCGACGGAGAAGAACGTCAGATCATGCAGCCCGATGCTGCCGAGGATAGCTTTAAGATATGGCGTGAGAAAATCGGGCTGATGCGTGCGCTCGCCGGAAAATCGCCCGCCCGAGGACACTGCGACAAAGACCGGCCGGTCGTGCAGCGCCCCCACTTTTCCTTGGGCAGTCACGTCGAAAGTTCGACGGACCCGAACGACGTGATCAATCCACGCCTTGAGAGCGGCTGGCACGGTGAAGTTATGCATTGGAGTTGCGATGACCACGCAGTCGGCGCTCTCCAACTCTTGGATCAACTCTTCGGACCGCGACATCGAGCCCTCGGCAAATAGTTCCGCGCACGATCGCTCGGTCCCACCGAGAGCAGTTGCGTAACGCTCATCGAGATCGGCGATGGCGTCGCTGATGGCTCGAATGATGACGGTTGCCGCGGGCTCGCTATCCAGCAAATTGCCGATGATTTTCTGAGATAGCCTGTAACTCTCCGATGCCTGCCCCCGGGGGCTGCAAATCAAATGCAGTATCTTCTCCATTGACTATCCGATCGCTGCTGTTTGAACTCGGATCATGAACGATAAGCAATGGAGGCCTGCATCCAAGGACCATGAAGGAGCTTTGCGACTGGTCCATGATATGCCCCCGCGCTGGGCTAGACTGCTGGAGTCCTGCGAGAACTGGAGACCCATCCGAACCGTTGTGGCATAGTGGTTTCCTTCATGGAAAAGATCGGATCGGGCCATGTCTGCCGCCACGCCTGGAAGGATCTCTCCGCTGGATCCGACGGCGACCGAGCCATTCTACCGCCAGATTTACGAACGGTTCCGGGACGCGATCGCCAATGGAATGTTGAAGCCCGGCGACCGCATTCCTTCGGCGAGGGCACTGACCGAGGAATTGGGACTCGCCAGAGGTACCATCGAAACCGCTTATTCCTTGCTGGCCGCGGAGGGGTTAATCGAGGCACGCGGCCAGGCAGGCACCATTGTAAGCCCGGACCTCAAGCCGCGTACGCTCATGGCAAGCCCAGCGCCGCCTTTGGACTTCGCTCCGGACGCTCTCAGTTTTCGTCCCGATACGATCTTACCCTTTCAGATGGGCTTGCCTGCCCTGGATGCGTTTCCAAGAAAGATTTGGGCGCGCCTTACCGCGCGCCGTGCGCGCGCCATGCAGCCTTCCGATATGATCCATCCTCCTGTCCAAGGCTTACCTTTGCTGCGCGCGGAAGTCGCCAGATACCTTCAGGTCTCGCGCGGCATCAACTGCACTGCATCGCAGGTGTTCATCACCTCGGGGTATCGCCAAACTGTCGAGCTGATCGGCAACGCCCTGCTCAAGGCGGGCGATCGCGTCTGGCTCGAAGACCCCGGATACCCGCCGACGCGAGAGATATGCAAGTATATGCATGTTGAAAGCGTCTTGGTCCCTGTCGATGGGCAGGGCATGGTTGTTTCCGACGCGGTCAAGCTGGCGCCCCTGGCGCGCGCAGCGGTAGTCACGCCTGCGCATCAGAGCCCGCTCGGCATGTCCTTGTCGTTACCCCGACGTCTTGCGCTACTGGATTGGGCCGCGCGAAACAAGGCGTGGATCATCGAAGACGATTACGATGGCGAATACCGCTATGTCAGCCGCCCGCTCCCTGCGTTGAAGAACCTCGACCGCGATGGGCGGGTGCTCTATGCGGGCACGTTCAGCAAGGTGCTCTTTCCGGGTATGCGGCTTGCCTATCTCGTAGTGCCGGAAGAGCAAGTCGAGCTGTTTGAGCAGGTCACTGAAAGCCTTTCGGCTGGCTGCCCCGGGCTCACGCAATCCATCGTCACTGCATTCATTAGCGAAGGACATTTTGCCCGCCATATCCAGCGAATGCGGAAACTCTATGCCGAGCGCCGGGAAGCGACCGCGGCTGGCCTGGAAAGCGTGCTCGGAAAATATGTGCGCATAGACTTGCAGCCCGGGGGCATGCACCTGATCTTGCGTCTGCGAGGCAATCGTTCAGACCGCCGGCTGGTTGCAAGCATGCGGAAGCAGAAGCTTTACGCCGAGGCGCTCACGGACTGGACGGCGCGCAACGATGGTGCCTCAGCCCTACTTTTGAGTTTCACGAATATTGATTCTCAGCGTACAGCCGAAAATCTCGGAGGGCGCATTTTGAAAATGATGTGACAGCCGCTTGAGAGGGACCTCTGGACCAGGAAAATGATGGTCTAGCAACGGAGGCCGATCATGGACCTTCTTGGATAGCCCAAGATGCGAGACGATCGAATCTCTCAACCAGATGAGGATTCAATCATGAACAAGCGCATCGATTACGCCAAGGCGTCGCCGGAAGGCTTCAAGGCTTTTGGAGGTGTCTACGTCCATCTTCAGAAGAGCGGCCTTCCAAAGCAACTGGTCGATCTCGTGTATCTACGGGTTTCTCAGATCAACGGCTGTGCCTACTGCATCGACATGCACTCCCGCGATCTGCTCAAGTCTGGCGTCGCCGTCGACAAGCTCGTGCTGGTTCCTGTGTGGCGCGACGCGGGTGAGATCTTCAGTGCGCGCGAACGCTGTGCGCTGGCCTGGACGGAGACCGTGACGCTAGTGGCGGAAACCGGGGTTCCGGAGGCCGATTATGAGGCCGCGACGAGTGCATTCAGCGACAAGGAATTGGCTGACCTCACCTATGCCATCGGCTTGATGAACGCATTCAATCGATTTGGAATCTCATTCCGCTCGATTCCCCGCGCCGTCAGCGAGTCCTGAGGGACCCCCAGTGAGCAAACATGTAGCGCATGGACATCCGTCCATGCGCATCCTGCCCCCTTACAAACGCCGCCCAGCCGTAGTGCCTGGCGATCGCGGATGGATCGCCGCCATGGAATGGATAATGTTAACCGCCGCTGGCTTCCTCGAGATCGGATTCGCCTTTGGCATGAAGTGGTCCGCAGGTTTCACGCGGCTGCTACCCGCGCTGTTTGCGGCCGCCACCGGCTTATCAAGTGTCGTTCTTCTCTCATTGGCACTCCGCACACTTCCAGTCGGCACGGGGTACGCCGTCTGGACCGGCATCGGTGCCGCAGGTACTGCTGTTCTAGGTATCGCAGTGCTCGGCGACTCCGCGTCGCCGGCGCGGTTGTTTTGCATTGCTTTGATTGTGGCAGGGGTGATTGGGTTAAAGCTTGTCTCCGCAAACTGAGACGCCGCTGAAGCCGGTGGTGACAATCTTCGTGAGGCAGCAAGCCCTTTGTCCGCCTCGGGTCAATCGCGTCGGTTTGCCCGTGAGGCGATGACTTCCGGTCTAGCCGGACAAGCGGACGTGGTCAGATCGGACAGGCATGTCTCGAACTGAACGAGCGACATCGCCTTGGCGCTCACGCGTCGGCCCGCAAGAGCGACCTTATTTCGCTTGCGGGCTAGTTCGAGACGCAGCTTCGAGATCGAGGTGCCGATCTGAGCGAACGCGGCGTCAATCTCGCTCGGCGTGGTCAACATGAAAAAGTTGGCCGAGCCGCTCGCGCATTTGGGCAGCACGGGCGACACGCCGGTGCCGTCATCAAGCTGAACGGCGTAGATCGTGGTGTTCTTGGCCTTGACCGCGGCGCACAGCGTCTCCATCCGCGTATCGATCTTTCCGCGCTCCGTCGAGGACGTGCTCATGGAGCCGTCGCCGTTCCAGCGGTTGACTGTGTTCTGTCCGTCGGTGAACAGGATGATCACGTGCTGGTACTGGTTGTTGACGTCCTCGGCCGGGGCGTTCAGCGGCGACTGGCGCAGCAGCGACAGCCAGCCCCAGTGCAGCCCGATGGTCTGATTGGTGCCGCCGTTCGCCACCATCGCCTCGATGGTGCTCTTGACGGTGCTGAAGGTGCTTGTCAGCGCCAGCATCTTGGCCGGGCAGTACGGTCCTGATCCGCGACGAACTGGGTGGTCAGCGATGAGGGGGCCGCGTCGGAGACGTCGTAGCTCTAGTCGCGGTCGGTGACGCAGCCGTTCCAGTTCGAAGTCGAAGGAGAACCGACGGAGTGGCTCCAGGTGTACCCGTGCCCCTTGCACATCGCCCTCGTGTACCAGGAGCTTCTTCCGGAACTGCAGTAGGAGTTGCCGGAGGCATCCTCCGATCTTGGATCCCACAAGTCCCAGCGCAGCCAGTTGGCGCTGGCCTTATCGGTACCGACGTTTACGGCGCTCGCGAAGGGCACGACGGAGAACATGACGTCGCCGGGGGTCTTGGCGAGCGCCCCGAGCTTGTCGACGAGGTTCTTGGACGCGGTCTTCAGGTTCGAGAGCTTGGTGCCGCTCATCGAACCGGTATTGTCCAGCACCAGCGCGATGCGCAGCAGGTTGCTGCCCCAGGTCGAAGTCGAGGAGACGCCGAATCCTAGGGTCGGGAAGCCGGCGATCTGCATGAACTGGGACTTGATCGCGCCCGAGGCAGTCATCGCCACCGTCGATCCCTTCCCGCCGCTGTTGGCGGTGTAGGTCGCCGCCGCCTGGACGCTCTGCACGTCGGTCTCGGTGTACAGTGCGGCGAAGTAGGCCGGCCCCGCCGTGGGAATCTGGTCGGTCGTGATCTTGCCGTCCGACAGGTTCTTGGCGACCATCAGCGAGGCCGAATCGAGCGCGCCCTGCATCGCGGTGCGAGCCCGGCTTGCCCGGCTATAGTCGATCGCGGCGCCGACGAATGACAGGATCGGCAGCAGGGCGATGGCGAAGATCACGGCGATGTTGCCGCGCTCGTCGCCGGCGAAGCGGCCTGATAAGGTGGCGGCGGAACGCGGAATCGAGGTCATGGGAATTCCTTTGCAAGAATTCCTTGAGCCAGAGCCCCACAATTGCCCTTAAGCAATCCTCGAGAATGCCAGCGAAACGCCCTTCTTCATCGTGCCGCGGCGGAGAGTCCGGAATTCCTAGACACTTTAGGTTCCCGATGCTGCTTTGGCGCGCGCGAACTGGACATTTGCTGTCACTGTGGCACAGGACTGAAGCGACCATGCCGCCCCGGGATTGCGGAGGCCATTTGGTTTAAGTTATGCCGCCATCGCGGGTTGTTCCAGCAGGGCGGAGTAGCGTTGCGCGGCTTCGGCCGTCCGCGGCGGCTATGGCGGATGGCGAATCCGAGTCTCGACGAGGTCTGCGCCATCATCGTACTCTTCGTGTACGGATTGGTGGCTGGTCGAAGCGTCGGACCATCTAAGCTGGGCCGTAACCTGCTCAAGGTATTTATTGTCGAAAGGCTTGAGGAGGTCGCCGGCGAAAACGGCTTCAGCAGGAAAGTCGC
This sequence comes from Bradyrhizobium sp. LB8.2, assembly GCF_040548035.1. Taxonomy (NCBI): domain Bacteria; kingdom Pseudomonadati; phylum Pseudomonadota; class Alphaproteobacteria; order Hyphomicrobiales; family Nitrobacteraceae; genus Bradyrhizobium; species Bradyrhizobium sp. LB8.2. The sequence goes on from NZ_JBEPQV010000051.1 coordinate 36,690, forward strand.
GTCGCTTATGCACCAAAGCGCCGCCGGACATCAGACAATGCTCAACTCTGGGTACCGGCCTCTCGCATATCGAGCAACCTCGCACCCGACCCCCAAGCTCGTGATCGTGATTGCGCAATCAGATCGAGATGATCGTGAATCCTTCTTTGATGCTACGACGTATTATGCGGCCAGCGGCGCAGGAACGTAGAAAGCCGAAGGGTGTTGCCGATCACCCATTCCATTCCGCGCTGGCGACGTCATCGTGCGGACCGTCCCGAGGCACCGCACATGGCTCTAGCAGTCTGCTGAAAAACCGCCTCGCCAGGGAGGGGACTTGATGATTCACTTTATCATCTCGAATCGGCGGAGACGATCATGCGCGGCAGGTTTACGGATCAGGGCGGCCTGTTT
>NZ_JBEPQV010000052.1:0-28516 GCF_040548035.1 Bradyrhizobium sp. LB8.2
CGCAAAACAAGGCACGATAACGCATCATGGCAACCGCGCTGTCACCGCAATTACCGTGTCTCATTCCAGGGGTGCAGTCCAGCACTGTCACCGTAGTTCTGCACGGTCAGGGGTATTGGCACGGCTACCTCAATTAGCCGATTAGTCTGAACCAGTCTTTCACCGTCAGTACTAGCCTGTCGATTTCATCCTCGGACATCGGGCAGCAATGGGCGATGGGGCCGCGCAGCATGTTCAAGTTCTTCACAATGCGCTGAACTGCTGGCCGGCTAGTAAAGATCGGGTCATAGTGCGCCCAATTCGCCCCGATAATGTCGAACAATTGGCCAAACGTAGTGTAATCGATCGCCCGTTCCGAGCGCTGGGTCATTCCCATATCAATTTCGTCCTGGATGAGCCTATTCACATACTCGCGAATGGCCTGGGGCACTTTCTTTTCCCACCAATCCGCGCCTTCAGCTTCCTCCATCGTCTCAGTAATGAGTTTCCGGGCTGATTGCTCTAGGCAGTAAAACAGCTCGTAATATTGAGCCATAACCATGTCGCAACGCCGCCGCAGCGGCGGCAGCTGCTGTGCTCGAATTACGGAAGCGCGTGTAGATGTCTGACGGTGTGGAGTCGGCGTTCACGAAGCCGATCTTCTTCAGGTAGGACGTCATCTGGTCGCCCGACCCGCCAGGCACTTTCAAAATCGTTTTGACAAAATCTTGAGTGACTTTCGAGGGAGTCGCGGCAGTTTTAATGCCCACCAATGCCTTCTCAACATTACCCGTGGCCGTGACGTACGGCAGAATTGCCATTGAGATGCTCCTGGGATGAACGAATTGGCCGCAATGTTCAGAGCTGGCGCATCGGATTGCAATGGATGTTGTCAACTTACCAACAGGTGTGTGCATCATACAGTTACGATGACAGTGCATTATGTTGACCTATCCGCCAGGCGTGGCCCCGAAGCTCGCAGAGCGAGCAGGGCACCCAACTTGTCGACGCGGAGAATTTGTTCAGACAACCGGGACCACCTCACTCGATGGTGAAAAGTTGAAGATGTGAGTTAGTTGGGAAATCGTGAGCCGTGTTCTGGAGCCTGCCAACAGGGCTGATTAACGCGTTGGCCGATGAACTCCTGCGGACGATGCCGCGACTAACCGCTATGGCCAATATTCTAGGCGAGCTTCTGTTCGCACTTATCCGCTCGATTGTTGCTGGATGGGCGTATGCACTCTGGGTCAAACTGGCGACATGGCTCGACCCGAAAATCCAACCGCGTTGGGTCAAGGTTGCCGTAGGAGGCCTCCTCGGCTTGGCAGCCTTTTTTATGATTCCGACAGTGATGGGGCTGTTGGGTCTTTGAAAACAATGAAATCCATTCTCATCGTCGCATTGGCGGCCGGGGCGCTCGTCTCGACGGTGCTGCTCGTCATGGAGCAGCTAACCGACCATTCCATCGCTGTGATGGCGTGGGAGATGCCCGGCATCTCCGCAGCTTACCTTTTCTGGGGAGCGATAGGCAGTTCCGTTTTCTTGGGCGTAGCCATCGCTTGGGCCGTGAATGCAATCGTTTACGGGGCGCCCGCCTTCGTTGTCCTTGTCGTCGTCAAGCTAGCAATTCGCCGTCTACCGAAGTGGCCTCGCAATTACGGTGACAGTGCTGGATGTTGACCTATCCGTCAGGCGTGGCCCCGAAGCTCGCAGAGCGAGCAGGGTCGCGTGAGAACTGACCCTCGTGGCACATCCTTCGAGACGCCCGCCTGCGGCGGGCCCTCAGGATGAGGTCGGTCTTGCGGCGAGACATCAGTCCCCGTCAGACCCTCGCTACGAAGCGGCCGCGCCGCTTTGTGGAAAGCGACGCGGCCGAAAGGCAAGCCGTGCAGGAGCCTGGCTTACTTCATGTTGCTGCGGGTCTTGGTGCCGCCCTGGTCGCTGCCGGGGCCGGAGCCACCCTGGCCGGAGGCGTCGGGCCTCACCATTCCGCCCTTGTTCATGCGGTCATGGCTCATGCCGGTCGTGCCTCTGGTCATCGTGCCCTTGTTCGAGTTGGACATGCCGGGCTTCTGCATGTTGTCGGTCTGCGCAGCGGGGCCGGTCTGGGTCTGGGCAAAGGCGGAGCCGCACATGACGCCGAGGGCGGCGGTCGCAATGATAAGCTTCTTCATCTCAAACTCCTGGTTGGTTGTGTGCGCCAACGGGAGCGCAGAAGCCCGGTTCCTAAACCGGGCGTTCCGGAGCAAAGAAATTCTCGTGTGCAGCTAGGCTGCGATCCGTTGCGTGACGGGAGACGTCAGTTGCTTGAGCACCTCTGCGTGCTCCAGGTCGGGAACCGCGATGGCCGTGTGGCTGTACATCACATAGGTTCGTGATTTTGCAATCTGGTCCAGGATCTCGCCGCCCTTGATGACGTGGAGGCCCATGCCTTGTTCGGACGGGAAGATCGCCAGCACCACGTCATAGGCCGTGATGACGGCGCGAAGCGCTTCGGCCTTGTCTTCGGCAATGTCGACAAACACGCGAACGTCAGCCGCGAGTTCACGCAGCTCGTTAAAATCCAGCACTGTGGGGTACTCCAACGCAACGATACTGCGAGGAGCTTGGCGGGGTTAGGTTACTGAAGTCTCAACGGGGCATGTCCAGACACAGGTTTCACGACGAGATGACTCCGCGAGGCAGGTCACCTGATACGCAGGTCACTTGATGCTCAGTTCACTTGGCGTACCCTTGGGAGCGGAGCCACGCGATCTTGCGATCTCCGTTGATCCAGTCGTCGGCATCTGCCTTGCTGGTGAAGCCCTTGATTTCGCGCTGTTCGCTGCCCGGGTAATCCGCCAGGATTTTCCAGTCGTTGTCTGCAATGCGGACGGTTTTGAAGGTCACTTTTGTTTTTGCCATGCCCCATTATGCAGGAGATGGCCTGAAAAGAGAACCTGCCTTGTGATGGTCGTCCGCGTCGCTCGGGCGCAGAGCTCAGGTCCGGCCTGATCGGCATGACGCCGCCGGTCCCGGAAAAGGCGAAAGCCCCGCCTGGGGGAAAGCGGGGCTCTCTGATGGGGTGAAGCTTGGGGACTTCAAAGAGTTAGACGCCTCAGCCAGCGAATGGTTCAATCCAGAAGCGGCGCTAGCTGCGGCATCTTTCCGGGGGCGTCCGGGCCCCCCGCAGAACCCCCTGCTTGCGTTTTAGGCCTCGATGGGTTCTAAGCCCCGTCACTTCATGAAAGTTGGCATGAATCAGAAGCGCGTTGCGCGGTCGGACCGCCTCCTGAGCAAAGCCTGCTCGCGCGCACAGAAGGAAATTCAGACATGGCGAAGATGACGAAGACCCAATTGATTGATGCAATTGCCGAGGGCACGCAGCTGTCGAAGAACGACGTGAAGTCGGTCATCGAGTACATGGCGACGGTTGGCTATAAAGAGCTCAACGAATCCGGCGAGTTCGTCATTCCCGGCTTCGCGAAGATGTCGGTGGTGAACAAGCCTGCGACCGAAGCCCGCATGGGCGTCAATCCCTTCACCAAGGAGCCGATGCAGTTCGCGGCGAAGCCGGCGAGCAAGTCGGTGAAGGCCTCGCCGCTGAAGGTGGCCAAGGACTCTGTTTAAAGAGCACTCCGTCTAAAAAGCACTCCGTCTAAAAGGAGCGCCCGTCTAAGGCGCTGGCATTTTCGTTGCGGCGGCTTGCTTCGCGAAGCGCCGCAACGAGCGCCGTGTGATGGCGCGGGCTGGAAGGAACTCTCGGGCTGTGTCAGGCTTTGCTTCCGACAGGGAGGAAACCCTATGGCCAGCTTAAGCGAGGAAGAGATTCGAAACCGCGCCTATCACCTCTGGAATGAGGCCGGCGAGCCCGCGGGGACGATGGACACCTTCTGGTACGAGGCCGAGAAGGAGCTGCTCGCCGAGCGGCGCAAGCAAGGCGAAGTGCCGCCGGGGATGACCGACAATTTGCCGGTCTGACGGAGCCGTCAAAGAAAAACCCCGGACCTTCGGACCGGGGCTCTTCGAGCTGGACGGCCGCGTCGCGACACGCCGCCAGCACCACTGAATTCGCCAGGACAACGTGCAGCGGGACACACGTTCCGGCCGCTACTCCGGCTTTGTCGACACGTCGATGATCGCCGGCGTATCGACCTGGCGCTCGCGCCAGACGACGAAATCGCATTTGGGATTGAGCCACTGATATTCGGAGCCGCGCGCCTTCAGGTGCGCAAGCGCTGCATGGTGTGCACTGGTCTCGTCCGGCGCCTCGACCATGATCTCCACGGTCTCCTCGATCTGACGCACCACCTCGACGGCGTAGTATTTTCTGATCACGGTCCCCTCGCTCCGGAGAGTGTAACGGGGAGGGCCGAACTGCGTTCCCGCAAGAAAAACCCCGCGCTCGCGCACGGGGTTCTCGTGGCTGACGGCGTTGGGATTTCAGCGCCTGGCCGCCAGCCGTCTCTCGAACCTAAGGTTGAAACTCCAAAAAGCAACCGCGCCAGCGCGATGGATGGTTCAAGGCAATGTGCCCGGCGAATTTCGCGGGGAGGGGACTGGACTTTTTGTTCTTATTTTGTTCTAGTGACTCATCTCTTTTGGAGGTGTGCCCATGACTGTCGAGAAACAACGCGAAGTGATCCGGCTCTGGAATCAACTCAGGAAGCTCGAGGGCCCGGCCGCGGAAGAGCTCCGCATCCAGATCCTCGACTGCTTTCCGGAGAAGGAGTTTTCGGAGAAGGAGTCGGCGAAGCGAGCGGCGTGACGGGCGTCGCGCTATTTCGCTGATCACGGGCAACCGCGCCCGACTTCATTGATCGCTAGGAATTGTTTTGCGTTGATTTTCTCGACTCCGATTCGTTCTTTGCGAACGAAATGGAGTCGGATGCAGAACAAGCCATGGCTTCTGTATCGATGCGGGACACGTGTCTCCAAGCCAAGCCGGCGTGATGCTTCGCACGGTCCGGTCCTTGCGTCCTCGTTACAAGATGCGGCGAGGGAGACGCGACCCGGATGCGCGCTGGTTTCTCGAGATGTTCGCCGAGATCGCAAAAGTGTTTTGGTACGATCGGCATCCGCGCTTGCGCAAAGGCAGGTCGTCGGTGCCGCAGGCGTCGCCGCGATCGACATCAGACGACACGATGTGATCGAGCGCTCGGTTGCGATGGTGCGCTCGTTCGCGTGCAAACGAATTGTTAAGGGTTGCTTCGCGTGGTTTCGTCTATTCCGATTCGTTCTTTGAGAACGAAAGGCAGGCGAAGCTGGAACAAAGCCGGTCGGCAAACGCGCGAATCGTCTCATCATCGTCTCGACGCTCTCCCTGTCCGGCGCTATCGTTGCTCCCGCGGCGGACGCAACATGAAGAACGGGCTTTATTCCATCCACATCCACATGCTCGACGGCGTAAAGGGCCGCGACAGTGGCGTGCTGATCTTGCGGGACGGCCTGCTGCTCGGTGGCGGCCCTTACTTCTGGTCGCGCGGCTCCTACACGATCGGCCGCGGCACGTCGAAGAACGGCTCTTCGAAGGACGGCACTTGGAAGGGCGAGCTTGCCACCAACCAGCATACGCCGTTCGCCGATGGCCTCACCCGGCCGCTGTTCGGCGGCGAGGAGGCGACGAGCGGCTTCTCCGGGGCGTTCAGCGACGACGCGGCCGAGGTGTTCGGCACCGTGCTGGTCGCAGGCCATCGCAGCCTCGGGTTTCGCGCCAGCTTGAAGCGGCTCGCCGAGTTCTAAAGACGCTTCGCAAACTCCTAACGGAAGCTTGCCGGAAAGCCCATAACCCTATTCGGTTAGGTTAAAAACCTAATCGCGTTGCGCTTGCCTCTACTTGGGATAGGTCTGTCCGGCGAAGACAGGCAACGACTTTGCCAAGAACCAATTTTGCCAAGAACGAATTCATGACACCATTTTCAGAACCGTCCTTTTATCAAGGCGACCGCCACACCTACCGGCGCGTCGCCATGGTCGGCACGCTGTTCTGTCTCGCTTTCGTGGTGATCAGCTTCTCGCTGCGCCCGCAGCTCGAAGACACGCGCGTTGCGGTCAAGGCTGACAGGCTGATGCGCACGGCAGGCCAGGCGCCGCACGCCAACTAGCGCTCGTCGACGGAACTATCCGGATACGCGACACCGCGGTTTGCGAGCGCCACGAAGCCGGCATAGCCGGACAGGTTGACTAGAACTTCAAGCCAAACGGGCATGTCGTGTCTCCTGTCGTGAAGGCAAGCTCAACGTGCGTATGCGCCCCCCGTTCCGGGCCTGCGAGAGTTCCCGTTCGAGAGTGGCGTCAGAGCGGCGAGGAGGGGTCGATCCGCCGGCCTAGGGTCGCCACGGATGAGCTTGACGGTGTCTCTTTCAGAAACTCGGCAATGGCCCGCGCCAGCTCGCCGTCGCTCATTGGCGTCGGCGGCGGACGCAGCGTGCCGACACCGAAATTGCGGACGATCTCGTCGTAATGCTCGTTGCCGGATCCGGGAAGGAGCCTGCGAATTCGGGCCAGCAGCGCGGATATTGGCATTTTTTCCTCCTCGATCATCCGCCCCTTGGCAGCAATGATCGTCCGCTGCCATTTGCCTCCCGTGAAACTGAAAACCCCGCCAGCATCGCGAAGATACTGACGGGGGTCTTCGTGCTGTTGCCTCAACCGGATAGCGGAGGCTTCCGCACTTGCAGGTGCAATCGCGCCCGATCGATTTCGTTCCCCTCGTTTCGTAACTTTTTGACGGCGCTGAGTTCCGCAGCCTGCGCGCAACCATCGCGCGGCGGCGGCGTTGCCTCGGCGAATATCACGGAGGAGATCATGAAGAAGACATTGGCAATTTTGGCTACCGTTGCGGCCGTCGGCGTGACCGCGATTGCTGCGCCTGCGCCCGCCGAGGCGCGTGGTCGCGGCATCGGCCCGGGCCTCGCGTTTGGCTTGGCTGCCGGCGCTATCACCGCGGGCGCTGTCGCAGCGTCCCGTCCTTACGGCTACGGCTACGGCCCGGGGTATGGCTACTATGGTCGCCCGGCCTATGGTTACGGCCCTGGCCCGTACGCCTATTATGGCGGTGGACCGTACTATCGCCGCCACCATTATTACCGTCACTGGTAACGGCTGGACCAAATGAAAAGCCCGGGGCAATGCTCCGGGCTTTTTTCATGGATGGTGATCTGGTGTCTTACGGCCAGAGCGAGGGCCGCTCCACCTTGCGGGCATTGTCGAGCGTCGACACGAAATACTCTTCACGCTCGCGCTTGAATTTTTCCTGCGTGGCACGGAAGGCGGCGACACGGGCGGCGATCTCTTCGCGTTCGCGGATTTTGCGTTGTTCGTCCTCGGTCATGTCAAATCCCCTCTACACGTGGAGTATGTGTACATTCCTGAACTCAAGCACTGCCGCCGCAATCGCGTTGAGTCGCTTCAACATATGCATTGGCGCTTCTGATTGGGGCGTCAATGGGGAGGAGGCATTGCAGGATTGTGATATGCGAAGGGCGGAAAGAATTGCCGACCACGCTTGCGGGGCAGTGGATAAGAGCGTCAACAGTCTTGTCGCTCGCGCACATTGCAGCTAGCGCAAAAACAAATCAGCAAAATTGATCAGTAAAACAAACCGGCAAAACAAAAAGGCAAAACAAACGGGAGGCGGCGTTGATTGCATCGGATCTTCGCAGCGGCGTCGAATGTCTCGGCGACATGATCGCCAAGGCCAAACGGATCGTGCCGTTCACCGGCGCCGGCATCTCGACCGAATGCGGCATCCCCGACTTCCGCTCGCCGGGCGGAATTTGGACGCGCAACCGTCCGATCCCGTTCGATGAGTTCGTCGCCAGCCCGGAGGCGCGTGACGAATCCTGGCGCCGGCGCTTTGCGATGGAGGAGGTCTTCGCGGCCGCCAAGCCTGGCCGCGGCCATCGCGCGCTCGCCTCGCTCTACCGCGCAGGCAAGGTTCCCGCGATCATCACCCAGAATATCGACAATCTGCACCAGGCCTCGGGCTTCGCTGCAGAGCACGTGATCGAACTTCACGGCAACACCACTTATGCGCGCTGCATCGGGTGCGGGCAGGCCTATCCGCTCGACTGGGTGAAGCGCCGCTTCGACGAGGCGGGCGCCGCGCCCAACTGCACCGCGTGCGACGAGCCGGTGAAGACTGCCACGATCTCCTTCGGCCAGATGATGCCCGAGGACGAAATGCAGCGTGCAACCGCTTTGTCGCAAGCCTGCGACCTCTTCATCGCGATCGGTTCCTCGCTGGTGGTATGGCCGGCCGCGGGCTTTCCGATGATGGCGAAGAGATCAGGTGCACGTCTGGTGATCATCAACCGGGAGCCGACCGAGCAGGACGATATCGCCGACCTCGTGATCCGCCACGACATCGGCGAAACGCTCGGGCCCTTTGTCGCTAATTGAGGCGGTAGTTTGATTCGCGGCCGTGCAAGCTGTTCATAGGTTCCGGCGAATCTCTTTTTTATCTATGCGTCGCAACCGGGAGTGTTATCTTTTGAGTCGAAAGATTCGCGTCGCGTCGAGTTGAGAAGATTCTCTGTTGGGAAGATTCTCTAATGACGCGTGATTCGGCGCCGCCATTCAGGCGGGTCGCATGGCATGTGTGGGGTCCGGGGTTATGGGGTCGTCGGACGGATTTGAGTCCAAGAAGGTCGGAGTTCCCTCCGTGGGCGAACACGGCGGTGGCGGTCGCGACAGCGCGCTCAGTCCCTTCACCGAACTTGGTGAGGGCAGCGCCAACCTCGTCGCGGTTCACGGCGTTATCAAATGGTTCGATGCCTCAAAGGGCTACGGCTTCATCGTTCCCGACAATGGCTGGCCCGACGTGCTCCTGCACGTTACTGTGCTTAGGCGTGACGGCTTCCAGACCGCTTACGAGGGCGCCCGCATCGTCGTCGAGTGCATCCAGCGCGCCAAGGGCTACCAGGCCTTCCGCGTGGTTTCGATGGACGAATCGACCGCGATCCATCCGGCGCAGATGCTGCCGCCGCGCACCCATGTCTCGGTCACCGCGACCAGCGGGCTGGAGCGGGCCCAGGTCAAATGGTTCAACCGGCTGCGCGGTTTCGGCTTCCTGACCTGCGGCGAGGGCACGCCCGACATCTTCGTGCACATGGAGACACTGCGCCGCTTCGGCATGACCGAACTGCGGCCCGGCCAGTATGTCCTGGTCCGCTTCGGGCCCGGCTCCAAGGGCATGATGGCGGCCGAGATCCATCCCGAGACGGGGTCGCCGGTCTCGTCCCACTAATTCCAATTCCCGCGATCGTGAGCAGAGGCGCGTTGGTTGACGGGCGCGCCTCTGGCTTTTCCGGCGACCGCCGCGTAAGGACTGGCCCAGTCCCACGCCTCGAGTGCCGTCCATGAATTTCGATCGAAAGGCCGTCTTCGCCGTTGCGAAGGGCTGGCTTGCCGCCATCCTCGTCGTCGCCGGCTGTGCCGTCGCGAGCGCACCCGTCCGCGCCGCCAGCTTCCAGCCGCTCGAGATCGTCACCAAAAACGGTGTGCAGGTGTTCTCGGTCGAAATGGCGACGACGGAGGAGGAGAAGCAGACTGGCCTGATGTACCGCAAGGAACTGGCCGACGGCAAAGGCATGCTGTTCGACTTCAATCCCGAGCAGGAAGTCTCGATGTGGATGAAGAACACCTATGTCTCGCTCGACATGATCTTCATTCGCGCCGACGGCCGCATCCTGCGCATCGCCGAAAATACCGAGCCGATGTCGACCAGGATCATCTCATCCAGGGGGCCCGCGCGCGCCGTTCTGGAGGTGGTGGCGGGGACAGCGCAAAAATACGGCATCCGCGCCGGCGACCGCGTCGGCCACCCGCTGTTCGGTAGCAAGTAGGTGGGAAGGGGTTATTGCCCCGTCCCTGGCGGTCTTTTTAGGAAGCTTGCGGGGGCGCCTTGGAAAGCTTGCTGGCGCTTTGGGAAGCGTGTATCGACGGGGCTCGCCGGACATTCGGGGTATAGCGCAGCCTGGTAGCGCGGCAGTTTTGGGTACTGCAGGTCGTTGGTTCGAATCCAGCTGCCCCGACCAGCGATTTCAATTACTTACGGCAGAAATGCAAAGCCCGATCTTCCCAGTAATTTGGATTGGGAAGACCATGGGAAGTCTGAACGCTTAGCGGGCTCGGCTGCCGCGGCACCGTACGGGCCGGCATCTCGATCAGGGCGACGCGCTCGAGGGATAGAGTGCTCTCCTCCGCCAGATCAGACAGATGCGCTCCATGCGCGCGCGCTCGTCGATGTCGTGCTGATGTTGTCACCCGGCCGATCAGCCTCCGGCACCGCAACCGCCGTCAAGCCCCGCAGCCCTAGTTCTTATTTTGCAGCTGTTGCGCCCGCTCACGATACATCGTCATTTCAAGCTCGAACGTTTTTCGCTCGGCATCTGATCGCTGCCTGCGGCTCAATTTGCGAAGTGCAATGGCCTTGTCTATCGCGCGTTGAGCCCGGTCCAACAATTCCTGGGTCTTGGGACTGAATTGCTCTGTCACGCAAGCGCTCCCTGCTAGCAGGCGGGGGAGCGCTATGGCGTCTCTCAGTCAGCGGCGCCCGATACCGTGGCCGCTGATGGCAGCTAACGTATCACGAGCGCGGCGGAGGTCCTATTCAGGCGCCTGCAGGCCGGGAGACGCCAGCCACTCGCTCATGTGCGAGCCGGTTTCAGCTTTGTCGGGCCTTGCGGATCAGTGCCTCGCGGGCAGCGCCCGGTGGAAGTGCGTTGGCTTTCTCGCGAAGTCGCTTCGCCTCCTCGGTAAGCCGTACTTCGAGTGGGGAGGATTGGATGATCCTGCGTCGTGGCGCCATGGTCATACTCCAGCCAATGAACTCGCGCCCAACGTACAATGATGGTTCCGGTTCCCGCAAATCAGGCACCTGTGATCGTCAAAATGGTGAGAAGCGGGAGTTGGTCATGAATGACCATGTCACCGAGGGGGCTTACTCTTTTTCCTCGGTCCAGGTCTGCGGTCCAGGTCTGCGCACCGCATTCGCACTTGAACATGCGAACTATTTTACCGTTTTGCGGGTTGAGCATTTCAAGACGGAAAGAGGCTTCCTGCCGCACTCGTCGCAGGGCTTAACCGGGTTGGATCAAAACTGGAAAACACTTCGTTCTTGAAATCGCGATCCACTGCTATCACCACACCATCGAGCAACACTAAGTACCATAGTGCACACTCGTTCCATATGCTGATGACCCCAGAAGAATATCTCGAACTGGCGGAGCGATATCGGGTGGCGCTGGAAACGGCCACGGACATCTTCACGCGCCACGACCTCGAAGCGATGGAACACAGTTACGACAGCGAGTGGGCGCTCCGAAAATCTGGTCGGATGGTCGATGCCCTGGACAAGCTCGGCAACGGGGACAAAGCAAAATAGGCCAATGCGGCGGGCGCTGACGTCCTGCGCTTACGGAGGCTTTTGAGCTCCCTCCAAACCCTTCGCGCTCATTCTCTGCGCAACGCGACTTCTGCGCGATTTTTCAAGGCATTGGGGCGAAGTGGCCGCGCAGAAATTCGCAAGATTTCGTCGAACCTTTGAGCGTCGCGATAGACATACGAGTGTTGGGGGATTTCAGCGCCCAATGCCTAACGGACGCCGCCAAGCGATGATATTCCGCTTGCGCGGCGTTGCGCTTTTCGAAGGTTCAGTTCGTGGCGTACCAGCCGAGCGGAAACGGCAGGAACGGCCAGACCAATTGATTGTCGTTGGCGGCCTTCCGCGGCTCTTGCTCCGGCGTCTTCGCGAACAGCGCAGGTGGCGTCGATCGCAGCGCCAGGCGCAGGCATGCACATTGCAAATTCATCGTGGTCGCCCCAGCCCATCTATGTTTCTCAAAATTTATGTCGGCTTAAAATCACTGCGCGCTCTCAAAACGGCGCGCTCATTCTCAAATCGTTCGTTCATTCTAGAAAAATTGGCGCCGGCTTTCAACCTGTCTTGCTGCTCCGTCCCGAGAAGTAAGGTTGATCGGTTAGGTTAAGGACGAGCGATTGTTGCAGCAGGCTTGGCGATCGTTATCAGATCGGTCCCGGCGCGCGACGGACTGCCCGAAATTCGTGTTCACACGAGATCACAGTTCGTCGCGGCGCTCGTATCCTGTGAGTTCTGCATCATGTCTTTCGATCGCAACCTCCGAACCGTCGGTCCGCAGGCGAGCTGGACGGAGATCTGGCACCTCTGGACCGTGCTCGTGCCGCGCCGCTCGATCAACGGGCAGCTCGTTTACGGCAGGGTCTGGCGCCGCCATGACGGCCGCGACTGGATCTACAAGAGATTCACCGAGTTCGACAGCGAAGCGACGGCCTGAACGGCATTGCTGCTGACCGGCGCGGTATCGCTGCCGCCCCTTCAGGTAGCCTTTGCCGTTGCGGCTGCCGGCTTGGGCGGCGGCGGCTTCAGCGGCTTGTCCTGCTTCTTCGACCACGAGATGTAATAGGCCACCGTCGTCATGATCGCGATGCCGGCGACGCTGACGAAGATCTGCGCGAACAGCGAGCCCGAGCTCATCGACAACTCGAAATGGCCGACGAAGGACAGGAACACGCCGACGCAGAACACGGCGAGCGATTGCTGGCCGCAGACGATGATCGGATCGAACCCTTTCCATTCCAGGCCCGGCCAGTCCTTCGGCACGAAGCGGATCACCAGGATCACGATCACGACGAAGTGGATGAAGCGGTAGGGCGCGAGGTTGGTCTTGTCGTTCGGGTTGAACGCCGAGAACAGCCATTCCGGGAACATGCCGGCGAGGGTCGGGAAGCGGCCGGCCATGGTCATGACCAGCGCGAACAGCATGTAACCAAGACACAGCCACAACGTGATCGGCGCGTTGATCAGCGTCATCGAGCGCCGCGCGCCGCCCATGGCGCACCAGGCGCCGAACACGAACAGCACCTGCCAGCAATAGGGGTTGAAGTACCACTGGCCGGCCGGATAGGCGTTCAAGTTCAAGCCGAAATGGCGCGCGGTCAGCCACAGCGCGATGGACAGGACCATCGTCAGGTCAGGCTTGCGCAGCATGAACCAGAGCACCGGCGGAAACAGCCCCATCAACACGATGTAGAGGGGCAGCACGTCGAGATTGAGCGGCTTGAAGCGCAGGAACAGGCCCTGGCGCAGCGTCTCGGTGGCGTTGTCGACGAGACCGGCGACGTTGAACTCGTTGATCATCTCGGAATCGCCGAAGCGCAGCGCCAGATAGCTGATCGAGGCGATGTAGATCACGAACAGGATGATGTGGGCGACGTAGAGCTGCCAGACCCGCTTGGTCAGCCTCGTGGCGCCGACGAGGAAGCCACGCTCGAGCATCATCCGGGCATAGACGAAGGAGGCGGTGTAGCCGGAGATGAAGACGAACAGGTCGGCGGCGTCGGAAAAGCCGTAGTTGCGGGTGGTGATCCAGTTCACCACGTTGTCGGGGATATGGTCGAGAAAGATCGCCCAGTTCGCGATGCCGCGAAACAGGTCGAGCCTGAGGTCACGGCCCTTCTCGGGGAGCGTGGCGTTGATGTTCAGGAAGGCCATGCGACGGGAGCTTTCGGAGGGGACGGACAGGCTGATGTCAGCGAGGCAGTAGCGCCGGGCGGGATCCCGGCGCGGAAGGCGGGTACGCAATTGTCACGGTGCAGCATAATGACTATACCGGTCGGCGAGCCACCCCGGGGGCCGGAATCACCGATTCAGTTCCCAAAAGGTGTCTCTATACTATGCCCGCGGTTTCCACCAACTGCCACCGTGACGCATCGAAATCGAACGAAAAAACGAACAAGAGGCCCGGACCATCCATGACCGCACGCATTTTCAAGCCCGCCAAGAACGCGATGCAATCCGGCCGGTCGAAGACCATGGAATGGCAGCTCGACTACGAGCCCGAGCAGCCGCGCGCGGTCGAGCCGCTGATGGGCTGGACCTCGTCCGGCGACATGAAGCAGCAGATCACGCTGCACTTCCACAGCAAGGAAGAGGCTGTCGCCTATTGTGAGCGCAAGGGCGTCGCCTACCAGGTGATCGAGCCCAACGAGTCGGTGCGCCGGCCGGTTGCTTATTCCGACAATTTCTCGTTCCGCCGCGGCGAGCCCTGGACACATTGAGGGGCGGGCCACGCGCCCAAGACTCTCGTCGTGCCCGGGCTTGTCCCGGGCATCCACGTTTTAGCATCCGCGTGAAAGCTTGGATGGCCGGGGTATAGGCGAGCGGAAGCGACGGCTTCCTTCGTGCGGTTATGCCCGGCCACGACGCAGATACTTCCCACCGTGCTGCCTCTTGGCACCAATTCCGCCGCGTGCTTCGCTGACGTGCATGACGGGCTCATGACGAGGTGGGGTATGGCGGGGCGTGACCAGCTCGACGGCGTCGACTTGAAGATACTAGCCGAGTTGCAGCAGGACGGGCGGGTTCGCAACAACGAGCTGGCGCTGCGCGTCGGCGTGTCCGCGCCGAATTGCCTGCGGCGGCTGAAATCCCTGTTTAGCCGCGGCGTGATCCGGGCGGTCCGCGCCGTCATCGACGAACGGCTGCTCGGTTATGAGGTGTTGTCGTTCGTCTCGATCCAGCTCGGCAGCCAGGCGCAACCGGTGCTGGAGGCGTTCGAGAGCTCGATCGCCGCGATCCCGCGCATCCAGCAGTGCTGGCGGATTTCGGGCGACACCGACTATCTTCTCAAATGCGTGGCGCCGAGCGTCGAGAGCATGCGCCAGCAGCTCCTGCATTTCGCTGCGATGCCTAACGTGAAGAACGTCCGCAGCTTCCCCGTGCTGGGCGTCGCGAAGGACGTGCCGTTGCCGTTGCAGGGGATCGCGGCGGCGGGATAGGGCGGCAGCGTCGCCTCCCAAAAAAACGCGGCCCGGGCAACGAAATCCAAAAATCCGAAAGCGCGGCGGTGATTCCCACGTGGGACAAAAATTCGGATAAAAGGATAAAACAGATTAGTAACTCACCTAACTGTGACATGTGATTTGGGAAGTCCTGCAATGCGCTGAACCGTGATTGCCGGTTCCGGCGTGCAGCCTACATGCGAGGTGAACCTCAGCCTCCGTCGCATGCCGAGGCCTTCCTTTGTGGGACCCTGAAGCAGGAAAAGACAACATGACCTCGATCTCGAAGACGCGCTTCGCATCCGCTGCGACGCTGTTTGCATCTGCGTTTCTCATGATGGCCGCGCCGGCTGCGCAGGCAGAAGAATACTGCATCACCAATGGCGCCCAGGCCGCTCATGGCTGCGGCTATCCGACGATGGAGGCCTGCCGGGCCGCGGCCGGCGGCATCGGCGGCTCGTGCTCGCAGAGCGGCGGCGCGAAGACCTCGACCGACGCGCTTGCCTTCCAGCCGAAGCAGACGCGGTCGCGCACCAAGCTTCGCTCGGGTGGGCGGACCAACTCGAACTAATCGAGACCGGTTTCGAAACGTTGCGGCCGCCGGGTTTGATCCCGGGGGCTGCAACAGCATGACAGACCGTTCTGCGCGCTGAAGCGTGGCGAACAAAATACCTCGTGGCGCATCCTTCGAGACGCCCGCTTTGGGCGGGCTCCTCAGGATGAGGCCTTGTTTCGCGGCGAAATGGCAGAGCCTCATGGTGAGGAGCGCCGCCTTGCGGCGCGTCTCGAACCATAAGGCCCGCGCCTCACCGATACCTGCCGCGAAACTCGCGCGGGCTGGCGCCGGTCCAGGTGCGGAAGGCGCGGGAAAAGCTCTTTTCGTTGCGGAAGCCGGCGATCTCCGCGATCCGCTTGATCGGGGTGCGCCCGCGCATCAGCTCTTGCTTGGCGAGCTCGAACTTTGCCTCTTCCTTGAGATCGCGCAGCGAGGTTGCCTCCTCGCGCAGGCGCCGATGCATGGTACGGGTGGAGAGCGCGAGTTCGCTCGCAACATCCTCGGCGCCGAGACTGCGTCCGCGCGTATTGCGGAGCACGCGGCGGACGCGCTCGACCAGCAACCGGTCGCGCCGATAGGGCAGCACGGTCAGCCGCAGCGCGCCCTTGAGCATGTTGTCGAGATCACTGGCGCTGCGCGTGAGCGGCAGCGAGAGATAATGCTTGTCGAAGATGATGCAGGCGCGGTCCGCATCGAAGCGGATGGTCCGGCAAAAGATGGTCGGATACACCGAGACATGGCCCGGCTCCGAGTAAGGGAATTCCGCGGCGCGGAGCGCGATTTTGGAATCGGCCGCCCAGCAGGAGAAACCCAGGACATAGCGGAGCAGGGTGACCAGGCAGAATTCGCGCAACGGTCCGAGGTCGCGCAGTTCGCGGATGGAGACGACCGCGGTTTCCTCGCCGACCGCGAGATCGAGCAGCACGTCCTCGGTGAGGAGGCGATGATGCCGGCACCAGCGCTTGAGCGCGACCTCCAGCGTCGGCGCCGTGATCGAAGCGCGGCAGAGCATGCCATATGTGCCGAAGGGCAGGCGCCGCGAGAACCAGCCGAGCGCCTCGTCATCGAGCTCGCGCATCGCATGGCCCGCCAGGGTCTCGAATTGGCTGGCTGTGACCCGGCCACCCGGAGAATTGACCAGGTCTGGCGCTACCTGACCCCGGCTCAGCGCCTCGGTCGGATCACGGCCGTAGCGTTCGTAAGCGGCAACGACGCCGCGGACGAAGGCGGCAGGGGTCACGGCGCGGCGCGGGATCGCGGTTGCGACTTGAAAGGGCATCGGAAATCCTTCGGGAAAATCCTCGCCAAGTTTGGCGGAAAATGCAACCTTTTCGACCGCAGAAGGGCCCTGATGCCGCTAGGTTCGGTCCCCAAAACACGGAGGAATCGCCTTGAACATCCCGAGCATCGATTTCGATCTGGGCGAAGACATCGGCATGCTGCGCGACACGCTGCGCGCTTTCGTGGAGGCGGAGATCGCCCCGCGCGCCGCCGACATCGAGAAAGCCAATCTGTTCCCGGCGGACCTCTGGAAGCGCCTCGGGGACCTCGGCCTGCTCGGCATGACCGCGCCGGAGCAATATGGCGGCTCCAACATGGGCTATCTCGCCCATATCGTCGCCATGGAGGAGATTTCGCGCGGCTCGGCTGCCGTGGGGTTGTCCTACGGCGCCCATTCCAACCTTTGCGTCAACCAGATCCGCCGCAATGGCACCGACGCGCAGCGGCAGCTTTACCTGCCGAAGCTGATCTCCGGTGAGTACGTCGGCGCGCTCGCGATGTCCGAGCCCGGCGCCGGCTCCGACGTCGTCTCGATGAAGCTGCGCGCCGACAAGCGCGGCGACCGCTACGTGCTCAACGGCTCAAAAATGTGGATCACCAATGGCGGCGATGCCGACGTGCTGGTGGTCTATGCCAAGACCGACCCGGTGGCCGGCCCACGCGGCATGACCGCGTTTCTCATCGAGAAAGGCTTCAAGGGGTTCACCCACGGCCCGCATCTCGACAAGCTGGGCATGCGCGGCTCCAACACCTATCCGCTGTTTTTCGACGACTGCGAGGTGCCGGCAGAGAATGTGCTGGGTGAGGTCGGCGGAGGTGTCAAGGTTCTGATGTCCGGCCTGGACTACGAGCGCGCGGTGCTCTCCGGTGGCCCGCTCGGCATCATGGCGGCCTGCATGGACGCAGTGGTGCCCTACATGCATGAGCGCAAGCAGTTCGGGCAGCCGATCGGCGACTTCCAGCTGATGCAGGGCAAGCTCGCCGACATGTATTCGACCTGGCAGGCCACGCGCGCCTATGTCTACGCCGTCGGTCGCGCCTGCGACCGCACCGATCATGCGCGCACCCTGCGCAAGGATTCCGCTGCCGCAATCCTCTATTCGGCCGAAAAGGCGACGTGGATGGCGGGCGAGGCGATCCAGGCGCTGGGCGGCGTCGGCTACACCAGCGAATTTCCGGTCGGCCGTCTGTGGCGCGACGCCAAGCTCTACGAGATCGGCGCGGGCACCTCGGAAGTGCGCCGCATGCTGATCGGTCGAGAACTGATGGCCGAGACGGCTTAAAACCTTCACGAAATTGGAATCAACATGCCGCTCCATTCCAGCATCGATACGTCTTCATCAGACTTTGCGCGCAATTCCGAGGCCATGCGCAGCCTCGTCGCCGACTTGCGCGAAAAGCTGAGCCAGGTCGCGGGTGGCGGCGGCGAGGTTTCGCGCAACCGCCACACGTCACGCGGCAAGATGCTGGCGCGCGAGCGCGTCGACCTCTTGGTCGATCCCGGCACCGCGTTCATGGAGCTATCGCCGCTAGCGGCCTATGGCCTCTATGGCGGCGATGTGCATTCGGCGAGCGTCGTGACGGGGGTGGGGCGCATCTCGGGCCGCGAATGCGTGATCGTCGCCAACGACGCAACTATCAAGGGCGGCACCTATTACCCGATGACCGTGAAGAAGCATCTGCGCGCGCAGGACGTGGCGCGGCAGAACAATCTTCCCTGCGTCTACATGGTCGATTCCGGCGGTGCCTTCCTGCCGCTGCAGGACGAGATCTTTCCCGACGAGCGGCATTTCGGCCGCATCTTCTACAACCAGGCGCAGATGTCCTCGCAAGGCATCCCGCAGATCGCGATCGTGATGGGCTCCTGCACCGCCGGCGGCGCTTATGTGCCGGCGATGTCGGACGAGAGCATCATCGTGCGCAATCAAGGCACCATCTTCCTAGGCGGGCCGCCGCTGGTGAAGGCCGCGACCGGCGAAGTCGTGAGCGCCGAGGAGCTCGGCGGCGCCGACGTGCATTCGCGGCAGTCCGGGGTGACCGATCATTACGCCCAGAACGATGCGCACGCGATCGGCATTGCCCGCCGCATCGTCGGCACGTTCAAGCCATCCGTGCGGCCGAACTTTAACATGCATCCGCCGCGCGATCCGCTGTTTGCGGCGGAGGAGATCTACGGCGTGGTGCCCGTCGACGGACGCAAGCCCTTTGACGTGCGCGACATCATCGCGCGCGTCGTCGATGGTTCCGAGTTCGACGAGTTCAAGAAGCTCTATGGCACGACGCTGGTGTGCGGCTTTGCCCACATCTGGGGTTTTCCGGTCGGCATCATCGCCAATAACGGCATTCTCTTCAGTGAAAGTTCGCTGAAGGGCGCGCATTTCATCGAGCTGTGCTGCCAGCGCGGCATTCCCCTGGTGTTCCTGCAGAACATCACCGGCTTCATGGTCGGCAAGAAATACGAGGCTGGCGGTATCGCGCGCGATGGCGCCAAGCTGGTCACGGCGGTCGCGACCGCATCGGTGCCGAAATTCACCGTCGTGATCGGCGGCTCCTACGGCGCCGGCAATTACGGCATGTGCGGCCGCGCCTATAGTCCGCGCTTCCTGTGGATGTGGCCGAACGCGCGCATCTCGGTGATGGGCGGCGAGCAGGCCTCGATGGTGCTGAGCCAGGTCCGCCGCGACAATATCGAGGCCAAGGGCGATAGTTGGTCCAAGGAGGACGAAGAGACATTCCGCAACCCGATCCGCGCGCAATACGAGAGCCAGGGGCATCCATATTATGCGACCGCGCGGCTCTGGGACGACGGCGTGATTGACCCGGCCGACACGCGCCTCGTGCTCGGCCTTGGCCTCTCGGCGGCGTCGAATGCGCCGATCGAACCGACGAAATTCGGCCTGTTCAGGATGTAATGCGATGGACCGCTCAAAGCTCTACCGCCGTTTTCGCACGCTCCTGATCGCCAACCGCGGCGAGATCGCCTGCCGCGTCATCCGCACCGCGCGCGCTATGGGCCTGCGCACGGTCGCCGTCTATTCCGAGGCCGACCGCGACGCGATGCATGTCGCGCTCGCCGACGAAGCCGTGCTGCTCGGGCCCGCACGCGCCCGCGACAGCTATCTCAATGCCGAACGGCTGATCGAGGCCGCGCGCAAGACCGCCGCGGAGGCGATACATCCCGGCTATGGCTTCCTGTCGGAGAATGCCGAATTTGCCCAGGCGTGCTTCGATGCAGGGCTCGTCTTCGTCGGTCCCACCGCCGGGATGATGACGGCGATGGGCTCGAAATCCGGCTCCAAGGCACTGATGGAAAAGGCTGGCGTGCCGCTGGTGCCGGGCTATCACGGCGAGGCGCAGGACGATGCAACGCTGGCGAAGGCCGCGGCCAAGGTCGGCTTTCCCATCCTGGTGAAGGCCTCCGCCGGCGGCGGCGGCCGCGGCATGCGCATCGTGCGCTCGGCGGACGAGCTCGCGCCTGCGATCGTCAGCGCCAAGCGGGAAGCAAAAGCCGCGTTCGGCGACGATCGCATGCTGATCGAGAAATATGTCGATAACCCGCGGCACATCGAGGTGCAGGTGATCGGCGACAGCCACGGCAATCTGGTGTCGCTGTTCGAGCGCGAATGCACGTTGCAGCGCCGGCACCAGAAGGTGATCGAGGAAGCGCCGTCGCCGACGCTCAATCCTGCGCAGCGCGAGGCGGTGTGCGCCGCGGCGCGAAAGGCGGCGGGGGCCGTCAACTATGTCGGCGCCGGCACCATCGAGTTCGTCTCCGACGGCAAAGACGTGTTCTTCATCGAGATGAACACCCGTCTCCAGGTCGAGCATCCCGTGACCGAGCTGATCACCGGGATCGATCTGGTCGAATGGCAGCTGCGGGTCGCCTTCGGCGAGGCGCTCCCCTTGAAGCAGGACGAGATCCGCTTCAACGGCCATGCGGTCGAGGCACGCGTCTACGCGGAAAACCCGACCAAGAATTTCATGCCGTCGGTCGGAAAGCTCTCGACATGGCGGATGGCCGCCGAAACCGGCGGTTTGCGCATCGACGCCGGCTATCGCGAGGGCGATACGGTGTCGCCGTATTACGATGCCATGCTGGCAAAAATGATCGCCTGGGCGCCGACGCGGGATGTCGCGATCGAGCGGCTGAACCGCGGTCTGGAAGAGTCCGACGTCCGCGGCATCGTCACCAACATCCCGTTCCTGTCGGCCCTGATAACGCATTCGAAGGTGCGGGCGAATGCGATCGACACCGGCTTCATCGAACGCGAGCTGGCGGTTCTGACGCAAGCCTCGCCGGCACCCGGAGAGCTCGAGCTCTGCGCCGCCGTCGCCGCTGTGATCAACGACGAGCGGCAGGCTGCGCAAGGCGACGCAAATTCGCCGTGGCAGACCTTTGGCTGGATGCCGGTCGGCCGCCGCCAGCGCAACTTTGCGTTTCGCGCCGGTCATGGACCCGAACTGAAGGTTACGCTGAACTACGGCAGCGGTTCGTCGACGCTGGTGATCGGCGAGCTCGAGCTGGCGTTTGCGATTGCGCCGAAGGACGGCGGCTTCGACCTGACGCTTGACGGCGTCAAATCCTCCGTCGCCGCCCTGATTGCTGGCCACGAGCTGTATTTGCGCACGCGCAACGGCCGCTTCGATCTGCATTTGATCGATCCGTTCGGCGGCGAGACCGAGGAGCAGGCCGGCACGGACAAGATCGCGGCGCCATTGCCGGGCACGGTCGTCGCCGTGCTGGCGGAGGTGGGTGCCAAGCTCGAGAAGGGCGCAGCGATCCTGACGCTGGAAGTGATGAAGATGGAGCAGACGCTGCGGGCGCCCTATGCCGGCATGCTGAAGTCGGTCAAATGCAAGGTCGGCGATATCGTCCAGGAAGGCGTCGAGCTCGCCGTGGTCGAGCCTTTGGAAGAGTGACATGAGCGATCAGGTCCGCATCATCGAAATGGGGCCGCGCGACGGCCTCCAGAACGAGAAGACGGCGGTCAGCGTCGAGGCGCGCATCGCCTTCATCGAGGCGTTGGTCGCGGCCGGGCTGACCACGGTCGAAATCGGTGCCTTCGTCTCGCCCAAGGCAATCCCGCAGATGGCAAGCTCGGATGCCGTGCTGCGCGGCGTGAACCATTTGCAGGGTGCCGAATTCCACGTGCTGGTGCCGAACGAGAAGGGCTATGACGCCGCGCGCGCGGCCGGCGCGAAAGTCATCTCGGTGTTCGCGGCGGCCTCAGAGGGCTTTTCGCGGGCCAACATCAACTGCACGGTCGCGGAATCGATCGAGCGGTTCAAGCCGGTGTTGGCGCGCGCCAAGACTGATGGTGTGAAGGTGCGCGGCTATATTTCCTGCGTGCTAGGCTGTCCGTTCGACGGCGAGATCAAGCCGAAGGCTGTCGCCGATCTCGCCAACGCGCTTTGGGCGCTCGGTTGCTACGAAATCTCGCTCGGCGACACCATCGGGGTCGGCACGCCTGATAAGGCCAAGGAGATGTTGCGCGCGGTCGGTGCCGACATTCCTGCCGACAAGCTGGCGATGCATTTCCACGACACCTACGGCCAGGCGCTCGCCAATCTCTACGCCGGCCTGGAGCAGGGCGTCCGCGTCATCGACACCGCCGCCGGCGGCCTCGGCGGCTGTCCCTACGCGCCGGGCGCGACCGGTAACGTCGCGACTGAGGATGTCGTCTACATGCTCGAAGGCATGGGGATCAGGACTGGCGTGGACATGGACAAGCTGCTGGCGGCCACGAACGAGATGAGCGGCGTGCTCTGCAAGCCGCCCGTGAGCCGCGTGGCGTCCGCGCTGAACGCGAAGAAGAGGCGGGCTACTTCCTAGTTCTTCGTCATTGCGAGCGAAGCGCGTAGCGAAGCAATCCAGACTCTTTCCCCGATTCTGGATTGCTTCGCTTCGCTCGCAATGACAGGGAGAGAGCGTCACCTGCTCCCGTCCGGGCCCATCACCAGGTCTGGCAGCGCGGTCGAGATCCCCGGCACGAAGCATAGCAGCAGCACTGCAAGCATCATCAGCAGCACGAAGGGCAGGGTGCCCCAGATCACCTCGCGGAGCGGGATGTCGGGCGCGACGTTGCGGATGACAAAGATGTTGAGACCGACCGGTGGATGGATCAGCCCCATCTCCATCACGATGGTCATGACGACGCCGAACCAGATGATGTCAAAATTGGCGGCGCGGAGCGGCGGCAGGATGATCGGCGCGGTCATCAGGATGATCGAGACCGGCGGCAGGAAGAAGCCGAGCACGACAACCATGACGAGGATCGCGAACAAGAGGCCCCAGCGCGGCAGGTGCATCGCGACGACGGATTCGGCCGCCGACTGCGAGATGTGCAGATAGCTCATCACGTAGGAATAAAGCAGCGACATGCCGATGATCATCATCAGCATGGTCGATTCCCGGATCGTCGACTTCAGGATGGGCGCAAGGTCGCTCGGCCGCCACACGCTGTAGATCGCCGCGATCAGCGCCAGCGCGAGGAGGCCGCCGAGGCCGGCGGTCTCCGACGGCGTTGCGTAGCCGCCATAGAGCGCGATCATGACGCCGGTGAGGAGCAGCACGAAGGGGATCACCCGCGGCAGCACACTGAAACGTTCGGCGAGCGTGTACTCGTCGCGGGCGAGGATCGCAGCCTCCGGTCCGCCGTTCTTGTAGATCGCTTCAGCCGCGGCATATTCCTGGCGGAAGCGGATCACGGCGTAGGTGCCGAACAACGAGACCAGCAGCAGGCCGGGGCCGATGCCGGCGAGGAACAGCCGTCCGAGCGATTTTTCGGCGGCGACCGCAAACAGGATCATGGTGATCGAGGGCGGCAGCAGGATGCCGAGCGTGCCGCCGGCGGCGATGATGCCGGCGGCAAAGCCGCCGGAATAGCCGCGCTTGCGCATCTCGGGGATGCCGGCCGAGCCGATCGCCGAGCAGGTCGCGGGCGAGGAGCCCGCCATCGCCGCGAACAGCGCGCAGGCGAACACGTTGGCGACGCCGAGGCCGCCGGGCACGCGGTGCAACCAGGCGTGCAGGGCCGAGTAGAGATCCTGGCCGGCGCGCGACTTGCCGATCGCGGCGCCCTTCAGGATGAAGAGCGGGATCGATAGCAGCGTGATCGAGGCCATTTCCTCGTAGACGTTCTGCGTCACCGTATCGAGAGAGGCGGCGGGCATGTAGATGCCCATGAACACGACCGCGACTGCGCCGAGCGCGAACGCAATGGGCATGCCCGAGAACATCACGACCAGCGTCGCAATGCCGTAGGCGAGGCCGATACCGAAAACGCTCATGGACGCCTGGCTCCTGCGAAGGGCAGCGCAAGCTGCACGATGATTTGGACGCAGAGCAGACTCATGCCGAACGCCATCAGCGAATAGGGGATGGCCAGCGGCGGCGACCACATCGAGTTCGAGACCTGACCGTCGACATAGGCTTCATGCGCCAGCGTCCAGGACTTCCAGGCGAAGAAGGCGCAGAACAGAAACGTCACGGCGTCGACCAGCCAGAGCCTGATCCTGTTCGCCATGGGCGAGAGCAGGCCGACGAAGGCCTCGATGCCGATGTGACCGCGGTTCTGCTGCACATAGGCGGCCGTCATGAAGGTGGCGCCGACCAGCAGGAACACCGCGGCCTCGTCCTGCCAGTAATTGGCGGCCTTGAACAGAGCGCGGCTGAGCACGCTGTAGCTCAGGATGGCGCAGGCCGCGATCAGTGCGATTGCGGCGAACACGACGATGATGTTGTTGAGGACGGCGAGACCGCGATCAATCGCTGCCGCAAGGCCGGTCCTTGCGGCAGCGTTTGCCTGGTCGTCGCGATCCGCAAGCGGACCGTGGCTCATGCCGCGACGTCGGTAGCGAGCTTGAGCAGGTTGGCAGCGGTCGCGGTCTTGGCGCCGTAGTCCTTCCAGGCGGTGTCGCGGGCGATGTCGCGCCACTTGCCGACGGTCGCGGCATCGAGCACCGAGACCTTGGCGCCGGCCTTCTCGTAGACCTTGGCGACCTCGATGTCGTCGTCCTGCGCGCCCTTGCGGCCGAAGGCTTCGAGCTCGGTGCCGACCGCGAGCAGGATGTCCTGCTGATTCTTCGGCAGCTTGTCGAAGATCGCCTTCGACATCATCAGCGGCTCGAGCATGAACCAGTAGGACGCGCCTGCGCCCGAAGTCAGCGACTTCGCGACCTCTTCGAGGCGGAACGAGATCAGGCTGGTGGAGGAGGTGATGCCGGCATCGCACGCGCCGGTCTGCATCGCCGCGTAGATTTCGTTCGAGGGCACCGACAGCACCGAGGCGCCGGCGGTCTGCAGCACCATGTCCATCTCGCGCGAGCCGCCGCGCACCTTCAGACCCTTGGCGTCCTCAGGCGACACGATCGGCCTGGAGCGGCTGGCAACGCCGCCGGCCTGCCAGACCCAGCTGAGCAGGATGATGCCCTTGTCGGCGAGGAAGTCGGTCAGTGCCTTGCCGACCGGCTCCTTCTTCCAGCGCATGCCCTGGTCGTAGGTGGTGACGAGGCCCGGCATCAGGCCGATATTGGTCTCCGGCAATTCGCCGCCGGCGTAGGGCATCGGATAAAGGCTGATGTCGAGCGCGCCTTTGCGCATCGCGGAGAACTGCGCGTTGGTCTTGATCAGCGAGGAGTTCGGATAGATCTCGGCGGCGATGTCGCCATTGCTGCGCTTGGCGACTTCGGCGGCGAACATGCGACAGAGCCGGTCGCGGAAATCGCCCTTGTCGACGGTGCCGCCCGGGAATTGATGCGAGATCTTCAGCGTGGTCGCGGCATGCGCGGTACCGGTGCCGAAACGGAGAATGGCGGGTGCGGCGACGGCGGTCGCGATCAGGTGGCGGCGCGTGAGCATAGTGTGATCCCCTTGACTGTTTCTTGGACGGTTCTTGTTTGCTGTAATTTTGGGTTGGTCTTTGAGACCGCGCTGAGGCCCATCCTAGCCGGTCTTTGAGGCAATGTTCTCTCATCTGATAGTTCGAGACCCAATGCCGCGGCAAGTGCCAGGTATGTTGCGTTGCACACTTTCAATCCTCGTGCGTACGCCGAATGAAGGGCGGCGACGGGCGCGCAGAAATTTATCAGCGTCCGCGTAACAACGTCCCGTGGCAATCCGTCGAGATCAGATAGCGGCGTCCGTCGCTGACAAGCATCATCTCGAAGGGAAGACCAGTCATGACCATTCGTACCCGCATCGCGCTCGGCGTCTCGGCGGCCGTTCTCTCGCTCGGCCTCGCGCTGTCGCCGGCCGCCTTTGCCCAAGACAAGATGGGCAAGGATGACGGCATGATGAAGAAGGACACGATGTCCAAGGACGGCATGAAGAAGGACACCATGTCCAAGGACGACGGCATGAAGAAGGATACGATGTCGAAGGACACGATGTCGAAGGACGGGATGAAAAAAGACGACGGGATGAAGAAAAACTGATCTTCGGTCGTCATCGGGCGTTTGCGGAAAGGCAAACGCGCGCCCAAAAATTCCGGGGCGGTCACGTGGACCGCCCCGGATTATACTTCAGCTCAAATTCAAATGAACGTGACTTTGCGAAACGTGACTTTGCGAACGTTACTTACGCTTGGCCTTGCGGGCGGCGTAGCGAGCGTCGCGCCTGGCCTTTTGCTCGGCCTCGGCTTCAGCCGCCTTCGCGACGGCTTCTTCGGCTTCGCGGGCGATCCGCGCGGCTTCGAGCACCGAGGCTTCTTCCTCGTGACGCTTCTGCTCGGCCTTCTCCGCCTCGCGCGCAGCCTTCGCCTCGGCCCGCTTGGCCGCGAGGGCCTCGCGCTCGGCACGCTTCGCCGCGACCGCAGGATCGTCGATCCCGGGCTGCGACTTGAATTTGTTCAAAAGATTTTTGCGTGCTTCCTGCGCGGCCTTTTGCCGGTCGGAGAAGCCTGGTTCCCTGAATCCACTCATCGACGAGCCTTGTCTTCCTCGCTTCCGATCCTACATCACTTCGGTTGGTACGTCGGCTGGGCATAGCAGGCGCCACGCGACGCAGAAGCCTTTACATCGCCGCGCGTCGCGACGCCACCCATAAATTGCAGCCGATCAGGCAGACGAAATATCGCCACCCCCGACGATGCCTCGTAGCCCGGAAAAACTGCCGAATTGTGATGTCCCTCATAGGGGGCCACGCGGAGCGACGCCTAGCGTCCGCCCGATACGCGACGGAGCACGGGTATGAGGATCTTCCGACTGAGCCTGAAGGCGCTCGCGATTGCCGTGACGGTGGCAGCCCTGGTCGGTGCAACGCTACTCCTCGGCCGTCCGCAGCCGATCGAAAGTGCTGTTCTAGGCGCGGATTGGGAATGCACCCAGACCGCGTTTGTGCTCACGACCTGCGCGCGGGTCCAGCACGGGATCCCGGCGGTCGAAACCTCGCGCAAGGATGCGATCCGGCCGACCCGGGGGTGAACTGGCGAGGCAGAACTGAGAAGGCCGAGCCGGAGGCCGCGAGGGATGTGACGCCACGTCGCAGAGCTGATAAAGCCCGCGTGCCCGAGCGACTAGGTAGCCATGTCCAGCCCCGAGCCCAAGCCCGAACTTAAGCCTGAACTCCAGCCCGAACCGGGTGGGAAGCCCAAAACCCGGCCCAAGCCTCGATCCGGTGACAGCCGCCGCGGCGCCGTCGCCGGCTTGATCATCGCGATTGTGATCCTCGGAATCGGCTGGTGGCTTGCCCGCGATCTCACCTCCGCCAGCAAGATGCAGGATTGCCTGATGTCCGGGCGAAGCAACTGCAATGTGATCGAGCCGGCGCGTTAGAAGCACTCCAGCGCGACCCGCGCGAACGAAAAATGCCGTGATCTTAATCATTTGTAACGGGACTTAGCCGACCGAAGCAGGTCAGTTATGTCAGCCGGCATCAGCTCAGCGCGAGGCGAATCGTCTATCGCGCCAGGCTCCACGGCCGTTAACGGCAATCGAGAGAGTAGGGGGTCAAGCACGCATGAGTGCGTCCAGCCGCATGAAGATCATCATTCCCTTGGTTTCGGCCATGTCGTTGCTCGCCGTCTCGGCGCAGGCTCAAGACGCCCGGCCGCCAAGAGACTCCGCCCAGCCATCGGCCGGGCCGGGCGCCGGTGCGCCGCCGCAGAACTCGCGCAAGGGTCCGCCGCAGCAGGCGGCACGGCCCGGGCCACAGCCCAGCGGCCAGCCTCACGCCGGCGGTCCTGGTCATGCAGGTCCAGGCCATCCAGGTCCTGGCCCGCGCAATGCCGGCGGTCCGCCGCCCCGTCGAAGTTACGCCAGGGGTCCCGCACCGGCGCGCGATTGGGGCGGACACGCCTATCGCGGCAATGTCGCCTGGGATGGCGGACGCTGGCGCCATGAAGTCCATAACGGCCGCTCCGGCTGGTGGTGGGATGTCGGCGGCGTCTGGTACTATTATCCGCAGCGGATGGCCGGCCCGCCGGGCTACATTTCGGAGGACTATTACGACGACGTGCCGGTAGCCTATGCCCCGCCGCCCGTCGCCTATGAACCGCCGCCGCCTCCGCCACCGGCCGATCCCGGCGCAAGTGCGCTTGGCGGCGCCATCGTCGGCGGCGTGCTGGGCGGCCTGATCTCGGGCAACGCCTCGGGTGCGGCCGCAGGCGCCGTGATTGGCGGCGCTACCGGCGCGATCGCCGGCGCCACGGCTGCCTCGCGCCCCGGCTACTATCTGGCTCAGGGCAACTGCTATTACCGCTATCCGAGCGGCCAGTATGTGCAGGCCGATCCCCGCGCCTGTTACTGAGACCCCAAACGAGATCTGAAACGAAGAGGCGGGCAAAAAGCCCGCCTCTTTTTCGTTGTGTGCCGAGTATGAACGACAGCTTGGAGGTGGAAGTCCTCTATCCAGCCTGATGGCGGCGAAGGATTAGCGAAGCGCAAGGGCGTCATCGT
>NZ_JBEPQV010000053.1:0-26110 GCF_040548035.1 Bradyrhizobium sp. LB8.2
CGCCCATTGGGCGTCAGTCAAAACGAATCGGTCCATCCCAAGCTTGAATCACAACCAAGCCCCGATGAGAATCCTGAATCCCAACAGACCCTAGCTCATATGGCGATCAATGTTGACGGAAATGGGCGGGAGGGGCATCTGCCCGGGCCTTGAGCTTATTTCATAGCGTAGCGCCGACGGCCCGCTCTAGACTTCAACTCCAGAACCGCGCTGCACCGCTCTCATGGACATGTTGGACGAAGACCAGACATTGCCTGTTCGATCAAAGTGTCGCATTGCCGACTGATACAGGCCAATAGAGCTGACTTTTCTTATCCGGCTCGGTTCGACTAAAACAATTGGGCAAAAGAGCGTCCGCGTCGATTGTCGCGTGGCTAATCGAATGGCCGACCAACCAGTATTGCCGGCATGGAGCGAGGTATCATACTGATATGCAAGGGCCCTCCCCAGTCAACGAAGACCTCCTGAGTCAGCGCCTCATAGAGCTCGGGTCGGCAGCGAGCTGGGCGCCGCGGATCCTTCCGGATCTCGCAGGTTTTATTCACGCTTCCGGCGACTATGATCTCTTTCGCGTCAATCCTATCCAATACGCGACTGCCAACGGCCTAAGTGACGCCGAAGGAATCGAGCTGTTTGTGCACGCCGCGAAGGTTGGCCTATTCGAGATGGAGTGGCTGCTCATCTGTGCCTACTGTCCGCAGGTCGCAGGCACTTTTCGTGAGCTAGACCAGGTTCATCCACGTTTCCAATGCGAATTCTGCAACGCCCTCAATGAGGCGGCCCTTGACGACTACATTCAGGTCACCTTTACCGTCTCGAGTTCGGTTCGCGACATCATATATCGTCATCCGGACATGCTGTCCGTCCAGGACTACTATCTGCGTTACAACTTCTCCAAGGACTTCAAGCCCCCGCACGGAATGACACACGAGCGACTCGTTGCGGCACTCTCGCGGGGATTTGCCGATATCGAGGCGGGTCAGCGGTTGAACTTGGAATTCGACGTAACAGCCGGCCGTTTCGAGGTGCTCGATCTTAGCCATAAGCTTCTTCTGGTTTTCTTCGCGAACGGTGAACCGGCGGAGCGCCAGGAAACGCTGGTCCAGCTCGAATCGGGCCGGTTCGTAGTTGCGGATCGGCCCACTGGGCCGAGGAATATGATTCTTGGCGACGGACGCTTTGCATTTCGACAGACGGCCGATCTTAGCCCAGGCAAACATATTATCCAGATTGAGAACCGCACCAAGGATCGAGGCCGCTTCTGGTTTCTCCAGTACCCTTCCCAGTTCCAGCCCCATCTGGTCGAGTATGAGCCGTTTCTTTCCGGTAAGCGATTGTTGCTCACCCCCTGCTTCGGCGAACTCTATAAGACCCAACTGGTGGATGAGCGCGATAGTCTAGCCGTTTCCGACATCACCTACCTGTTCACTGATCTAAAGGATTCGACTTCGCTGTACGAAAGCATCGGCGATGTGAATGCCTACTTTCTCGTCCGTCAGCACTTCGACATCTTGAATAAGATAATTAGGAAGCGATCTGGCACGATCGTGAAGACGATCGGTGATGCAGTCATGGCTGGCTTCGAGCGTCCACAGGATGCCGTTCTTGCATCCGTCGAGATGATCGAAGAGCTGTCGCGATTCAACAAAACCGCTTCGCAGCCGCTCGGCCTTAAAATCGGCGTGCACAGAGGCAGGGCCATAGCCGTAAGGCTCAACGACCGGATCGACTACTTCGGACAGGACGTGAATATCGCCGCCCGTGTGCAAGGTCTAGCCGGTGTCAACGAAATATGCCTGACAGAAATGGTGATGGAGGCTCCCGGAGTCAGTGACATCGTCAAAGGATGCCCGGCGTCGCGCGACTACCAGAACTTGAAGGGCATCGGGCAGAAAATGGAAATACATCGGATCAAAATTCCTCCGGCGCAGAAATGAACGGCCGCGCGCGTCCTGCGCAGCGGCAGACCGGATCTCGGCTGCCGGTTTGTGCGCCGATTTCGCGCTGCGGCGGTGGGTGCCTGTTTATCCCGGGCGGACGACGCCACCAGACATCAGCGTGTTTGCGTTCCCAAGCCGCGGGATCGTTCGGGTATCCAATGTTATGGAGGAAGTCGGCCTTCGGGTGATTAGGCTCGCTCCAGGAGCCGCACACGTAAGCAGCGCAACATTCGCATTTGTACGCCATCGAAGCCATTAGTTTGCAAGTGAGCGGAGGTGACGCCGACCTTTGCGTCCCTGAGAGAGCGAATCCTCTCCACGCCCTTAGGCTCGGCTCCCTCGGTCAAATGGCGTCGCTACTGCATCGCAACATCGCTAATAACCACGTTTCCGTTTTTAATCTATCTTTAGCGATCGACTAAGAATTCCGGTTTCAAGGTCGTCTCAAATGGGAGGCGACCCATGCCGTTGATGAAATATTTCGGGTTTGTCGGCAGCGCCCTTGTCCTATTGCTGATCGGATTGGGGTGGTGTTTGCCGCAGCAAGTGGCGGAACCTACCGGTGGCTCCACCGACAGGCCAGCCATAAGAATCGCCTCGGCCGAACGGTTACCCGAGCGGGTCATTATCGACACGAGTTTGCCGACGATTGTCTCGCCGCCGAGCGTACTGGAGTTTGCTGAACGATGGCCACAAGCAGCTGTTGCAGCTGTCGTCCCGCCTCCCAGGACAACGACTCCGGCGCCGGTTGGTGACGTAGCGATAAGGCCGAATCTCGCAAACCGAGAACGTTCGAAAAAGGTTGCTGTTCATCATGCAGCGTCAAAAACGAATATCGAACCTTCGAGGAACGACAAAGCCATGACTCCACCTGCAGTCGCTGAATTGTCTCTGTTGGACAGCTTGAAGGAAGGGTTGGGGCAAGCGCAGGAAAAACTGATGGCAAGCCTCGAACCCCTGGCTGCCAACGCTTCGAAGTCCCGGCTCGAAAAACGGCGATGATGTTACTACCGAACTTCGTCGTTGGGCGCTGACCGCGATCGCACCTACAGAAATGCCGAACACGACAGATGAGGCACCCGAAGGGGAGCAAGCGTTCCTCGAGCGAGATACTGCACCAGCACGAGGCTGTGTTTTCCAGCCTGCGAGCGCACCGATCCCGACGATCTATCGGAGGGGTCCGTCGTCGAACTGAAGCGCGCAACCAATGACGACGGCTGAGGGGATCATTTGATGATCTCGTCTCCGTCGCCAACAAGGTGACTGGGGGAGCGATGAATAGGAGATGCGGCGCCATGCACAATGTTTTCCTTGGCATCACTTTCGCCGGAGCCCTGGTGCTCGTCTTAGTCTCTCTTGTCGCACTTCAAAGGATAATCGAGTGATCGCCGCCTGACGATCCGTTGCACTGCTTGCGAGACCCTTTGGCCTGTCGCGGTTTCTTCCAAGTGTGTGAGCCATCTCTCACAAGATTGCGTCGAGTCTGGCGTAAGTTCGGCGTGTAGGTCGCCTTCCGCAAGCCATCGTGGAGATCGAAATGGCCAAAAATCCAACGGGCTCTGCAAGTGACCGTCTCCCGCATCCGTTCAGCGAATTGCTCGCCGCCGCCACCGTACCGCCGCAAGCCGAGTTCCTCGTGCACAGCGTGAAGGTCGTGTGCGGCAGACAAACCGAGACGAACTGCTGCTGTACCGCAGGCGCCCGGCCGGGCGTGTACGCGACCGAGGTCAACATTCAAAATATCACCGGTCAGCCGGCGCAGGTCGCGAAATTCTTCGTACCCTTGATCAACGCGGGCGCGGTTATTGGGCGCGAGCCCAAATTCGCCGATCCAGCCAAAATCTCTCAGCGCACTGGCGAGCTCATCACCCTTCCACCGCTGGCGGCGACGATGGACGATTGCTGCCACATCGCGGAGTTGCTGCTCGGCGGCCCCCCAAGCGGAGAGTCGGCGCTCACGATCGGCTATCTCACGATCGGGAGCTTCTTCGAGTTGGCCGTCTCTGCGGTCTACACAGCGACCCCCCTGAGCGGGGACGGGATTAGCATTGACGTCGAGTACATTCTGCCGCGGCGCCTCGGACGTGGCCCGGGTCAAGGCTGAAAACGGCCTGACAGAACAAAGGTCCTTGCGAGGTGTTGGTCGCCCTTTGCGCACGCATGGGCGGTCTTCCTTGCCAAGGAAATCCGCCTGCGGCGCAAGCGGGTCCCGGGCCTTGACGGATTCGGTCGCTGACGCATTTGGCATCTCGCGAGCAAGCATTCAGCTTCGTTTGAAGAACATCCGAGCCGCTGCGCGAGCAAGAACGGAGATTCGCAAATCAGATGTTATGGAAGAAGTCGGTCAACGATCCGGTGCGGGCAAACCTGGGCGCACGCTGGGATCGCAAGCTGCAGCAGCGCACTAAGTCCGCCTCGCTCTATATGCGCGGGCTGAGGATGTCCCCCTTGTCCTGTAACGGACATTGATGGCCTTGACCCAGTGCGGCGCCATTGGGTTGATAGGATTGCTCTCAGGTGTGATGGTGGGCGTGCCGGCCATCGCTCGTGTGCTGCAACTCTGGCTCGGCCTCTGCGGCAGTCCGTCCGAGTGGCCGTAGACGTACATGTTTCTCGCGATGCTGATGTGTTTGTCGTTGGGGCGCCGGCCGTAGCCTCGGCTTTGCTGTTTGGCTGCGCGGCAAAGCCCGAGTCATGCGCGAGGAAAAAGGGCCCGATCAGCGGGTTCCTGCATATTGCGGGCTAGTGATTTTCTGACGCAGTAGCTAAAGCGCAAGGCGCATGGATGGAGTTGCCCGTCACGATCAACCTCATTGACATCACGGTGGGCTCGTATCTTGAGCTCACAAGAACCGGACGACCGCGCCTAAACCGGCTGGGAAAGCTTGGCAGGCCTGTGATGGCACTGGTCCGTGCAGCGACGCTGTTTGTGGCGTTTTCCGCAGCTCGCGCAGCCGCCGCCGACATCGGTCCTCTGGCTCCCCCCGGGGTCGCGGCAAAGGAGTTTCCCTCGCCTCAGCGCCCTGTTGCGCGGATCGTCAGCCCACGCCGCTCTGCCGAAGAGCTCCGCGACGCCCTGAATGAAGCCGGCCAAATCGTCCGTCTTCTTGAACTGAAGCCAGGCATGACGGTCGGCGACATTGGTGCAGGCAGTAGCTACCACACGGTCAGGCTCTCCCACCTCGTGGGGGCCGCGGGCTCTGTCGTTGCCCAGGACGTCACGCGCGATTACCTCATCGAGCTCGCCAAGCGAACGGAGCTCCTGAAGTTGACCAACGTCAAATTCGCGCTCGGCGAACCGCACGACCCGCGCCTACCCGCTTCCTCGCTGGATGCCGCAATCCTTGTGCACATGTATCACGAGATAGCCCAACCCTATGCCTTTCTCTACAATCTCATACCCGCCTTGAAGCGGGGTGCGCGAGTCGGAATTGTCGACCTCGAGCTCCCGACGTCGAAGCATGGGACGCCTATTGAGCTCTTGCGGTGCGAACTGATGGCAGTCGGCTACGGCGCGGTCGCCACATATGAGCTCGCAGGGGGCGGCGGATACCTGGCGGTGTTCTCTCCGCCGGAGGAAGCCCGTCGAACATCTCCCCGGGATATCGTCGCTTGTGAGTACCATACCGGCGCGCGCTGACACGTGATGGACGCCGGCAGCCCGTCTCTGAAGCCACGATCTGGGAACCCGCGACGGATTCAAGCCGACTACATCCCGATCGGGACATTAGCGTCGGGGCCCGCCGCGCGGTCGCCCCGGCGGGCCCTCACTTCTTTTTCTAATGGCGGTCACCTTCCACAGCGCGGTGCCATTGGATACGTCGGCTTCCGCGTAGATTGGACTGGCTGGCGCCTGCCCGGACTTTTGCTAGGGCGTGTACTCATAACGCGCAGAAGTCCGATCTTGGAGGCTAAGCGGAAATGTCCCGCTCGGTCAGAGCATTACCGTTCTTGACCCATAGGTGACCTATTGGGCCGTGCGTGACCCATCTGCGCGCCCTCATGTCAATCGGCTTGCAACTTTGGCTCTGACTCACTTTTGATGAAGTTCAGGCGCCGGCTCGCGTTGGTTTCACAAGGGAATCAACATGATGCAGCGAGCCCTGCGACCGTCGGCCCTGATCCCTCCTGGGTTTGACGTGGAGAGCGCCGTCTGTGATGGCGCCACGACCGTGATCACCGTCCGTCCCAGGAGCGACAAGAGTCTGTGTCCCGGATGCGGAGCCAGTTCCGGGCGAATTCATAGCCGATATCAACGATGTCTTACCGATCTGCCGCTGGCGGGGCGGCCGGTTCGCCTGGTGGTCGTGGCGCGTCGCTTCCGCTGCTTCACCGTTATGTGCAGTCGACGTATTTTCACCGAGCGGTTCGATGACGGGGCTCTGGCGCCGTGGGCGCGGCGAACGGCGCGGCTCGATCTTCTGGTCCATCACCTTGGGCTTGCCCTGGGTGGCCGCCCGGCCGCAAGTTTTGCCCGTCGACTTATGCTGCCCGTGAGCAACGATACATTGCTTCGGGTCGTGCGAAGGCGCGGTTGCCAGCCCTTTGCTGTGCCGAGCGTGATCGGTATCGACGACTGGGCCTGGCGGCGCAATCAGCGGTACGGAACAATCATCTGCGACCTCGAGCGGCGACGACCGATCGCGCTGTTGCCCGACAGAGAGCCCGCTACGGCACAGGCTTGGCTGGCGGGGCAGCCGCAAATTGCTGTGGTCGCGCGCGATCGCGGCGGTGGTTACGCCCTTGCTGTAGCCAAGGCGCTCCCGCAGGCCACCCAGGTTGCTGACCGCTGGCATTTGATGGAGAACGCCAGCCACGCCTTCCTCGATGCGGTCCGCAAATCCATGCGCCAGGTTCGTGTGGCGGTCGGCGCCGCCACAATTAATCCTGCCTTGCTCACTTCCGCCGAGCGCATCCAGTACGAAGGCTATCTACGGCGTGAGGACACCAACGCGGCAATCTTCAGACAGGCTGAGACGGGTGTCTCCATAAAGGAGATCGTGCGACTTACGGGACATAGCCGGGGCCTCGTTCGCAAAGTTCTGCGAGGTCAGCGAACGGATGTGTTCAGGGTGCGCGAGAGCTCACTCGAGCACCATCTGCCATGGCTCGACGCCCAGTGGGCTTCAGGCCATTATAACGGAGCCGACCTGTGGCGTCGCCTTAAGGTGCTAGGCTTTAGGGGCTCTGAGCGAGTTGTTAGAGAGTGGACGACACGCCGTCGGCGCGCCGAAACGCCCGATGTTCAAAGTATACAGCGCGTGCCGTCTGCCAGAACCATCGCCCGCCTGATGACCAATGGCCGCGATGCGCTATCAAAGTCTGAGACCGTTACCATCGCGGCGATCGAGAAGGGCGTTCCTCTGCTGGTGGAAGCTCGCGAAATCATCATCGCTTTCCACGCCATGATCCGCAAGAAGACTCACGTGGATCTTGATCCATGGCTGGAACGAGCATGCGCAAGTCTCGTCGCATCCTTCGCCAACGGCATCACCAATGACAAGGCCGCCATCAACGCTGCGATTACAACATCTTGGTCTAACGGGCAGACCGAAGGTCAGATTACCAAGCTCAAGCTCGTCAAGCGTCAGATGTACGGGCGCGCCAAGCTCGATCTTCTTCAGGCGCGCTTGATCGGCGCTACATGATCACCAATGCACCAAAATTGCGTCAGAGCCAATATTGCAGGCCGAATGACAGCCGGGGGCCGCTTATCCTCACGAACACGCTGGGCCGGCCCTGGACGTCCGATGGCTTTCGCACGTCGTGGGGAAAGGCTTGCGAGCGTGCCGGTATCGACGGCCTGACGTTTCATGATTTGCGCGGCACGGCGGTGGTTCGCCTTGCGATCGCAGGCGCCAGCGTACCGCAGATCGCGGCCGTCACCGGTCATTCGTTGAAGGACGTCGAGTCCATTCTCGATGCGCACTACCTCGGTCGCGACATTCAGCTCGCAGAAGCTGCGGTGCTCAAGCTCGAAGCGAGAACAAAACTGTAAACGGTGGTGTAAACGGCGCTGGTTTTGCCGCTTGCTCAAACCGCTAAGTGTTTGATTTGTTTGGTGGGCGCACCAGGGCTCGAACCTGGGACCCGCTGATTAAGAGTCAGCTGCTCTACCAACTGAGCTATGCGCCCGAAAGGCGGTCAATGCCTTGCGAGGTCGGTCGTTTAGCAAAGCGATCCCGGTCTGGCAAGCGATGCAGCGAAGGTTTTTCCACAGTCCTCAGAAAGCGAAAAGCCGCTGGATTCCAGCGGCTTCGCCAAGGTTGATCCCGGACCATACTTGAAGGCTTAGAGCCGCCCCTCGCGGTCCCGGTCCGGGCCGCTGTCGCGGTCGAAACGGTCACGGTGGAAGTGGTCCATGCCGCGCTCCATCATGCGGTCCATGCCCCGTTCCATGAAGTGGCGGCGCGGGCCGTCTTCGCCGCTGCCGAACGGGCCGCGGTGACGAGTCAGTACGGCGAGGCGCCGCTTCTGGCCCTCGTCCAGGGTCTTGTAGAGCGGATCGGCTGCATCGGCGATCTTCTTCAGGGCCGCCGAGCTCGTGCCCATGTCCTCGGCGCGCTGGCGCAGTCGGGCGATTGGATCCTCGGGCTTGTCGGCATCCTTGTTAGCGTCCTTGCCGGCATCGCCGGGGCCGGCATTCATCCGCGCATTGGCGCGGTCGATGCGCAGCTTGGCGAAGTCGCGCACCGCACTCTCGACCGGCGGCCACAGCTTCTCCTGGTCCGCGCTAAGCTTCAGTCCGGCATGGACGGCCGCGATCCGCGCGTCGACGAAAGCGGCGCGGTCTTCCGGATTCATGCGCATGTGGCGCATGTGCTCGTGCATCCACGGGCGATGATATTGGGCATAGACCGCGCCCGAGCCGGCGATGCTGAGCACGGCGATGGCGGCGATGGTAAACTTCCTCATACGAACCTCCTTGGAAGGACGCCCTGAAGATGAGGGTCGCAAGGCTGACGCGCAACTTACAAGTTGGACAGAGAGAGCCTTCTTACTCCCCTGAATGTCCATTCAGATGCAGACTGAAACGATTTGCAACAAAAAAGGGGGCT
The DNA here is from genome assembly GCF_040548035.1 of Bradyrhizobium sp. LB8.2. Lineage (NCBI taxonomy): Bacteria > Pseudomonadati > Pseudomonadota > Alphaproteobacteria > Hyphomicrobiales > Nitrobacteraceae > Bradyrhizobium > Bradyrhizobium sp. LB8.2. The sequence continues at coordinate 8,999 of NZ_JBEPQV010000053.1, forward strand.
TCCGTGCGGTCTGCTCGGAAGCCCCTTCATTCACCGTCGATCCGGGTCAGTTCGTCGTGCTCTTCGCTTCCTTCTGGAACTCGTCGATCAGCGGCTGGCCGATGCGGCCTGCGGCGTCTTTGTAGACCGCCTCCATGGCCTTGCGCATCGCCTCGTCCTGCTCCGGCGTGAGCTTGATGATCTCGCTCTTGCCGCTCTTCTTGATCTCCGCCAGCGCGGCGTCGTTCTCCTTCTGCGACTGCGTATTGTTGAAGTCGGTCGCTTCCTTCATCGCCTTCGAGAGCTGGTCGCGAATGTCGGCCGGCAGATCGTCCCAGAACTTCTTGTTCACGATCACGACGTAGCCGATGTAACCGTGGTTGGTCTCGGTGATGTACTTCTGCACCTCGTGCATCTTCTGGGTATAGATGTTCGACCAGGTGTTCTCCTGCCCGTCGACGACGCCGGTCTGGAGCGCCTGGTAGACTTCCGAGAACGCCATCACCTGCGGCAGCGAGCCGAGCGACTTGAACTGGGCCTGGAGCACGCGCGAGGACTGGATGCGGAACTTGACGCCCTGATAGTCCGCCGGCGTCACCAGCTTCTTGTTGGCGCTCATCTGCTTGAAGCCGTTGTCCCAATAGGCCAGCCCGGTGATGCCCTTGGAGTCCAGCAGCTTGAGCAGCCGAAGGCCGAGCGGGCCTTCCGTCACCTTCCGCAGCGTCTTCAGGTCGGGAAGGATGTAGGGCAGATCGAACACCTCGAATTCGCGGATGCCGAGCGGGCCGAACTTGGAGTTGGACGGCGCCAGCATCTGCACGCTGCCGAGCTGAAGCGCCTCGAGCTCTTCCTTGTCCTTGTAGAGTGTCGAGTTCGGATAGATCTCGACCTTGACCTTGCCGCCGGTGTACTTCTCGGCAAGCTCCTTGAATTTCTCCGACGCCTTGCCCTTCGGCGTGTCGGTGGCCACGACGTGGCTGAACTTGATGATGATCGGCGATTGCGCCGATGCCGGCCCGGTCAGCGCCAAAGCCGCAATCGATGTCGCAGCCAAAATGAGTTTCCGCATGCTTCCTCCCCCCATGTTCTATGGGGCACGGACCGCCGGCCCCCGGGACTTGAACTCTTGGGGGCAGATTTATAGGGAAGCACGCCAAGGCGCCATTGCCCCTTAGCAGGGGCCTCCTTGCAAAAATGCGGTACCCGGAAAGAAGCGCCCGCACTGGACGATGAACGAAAAACGCGGCACCGAGGCGCCGCGCTTTTGCAGATTGGCCGCGAGAATGAGCGTCAGCTCGCCGCTGCCGTCGTCACCGTGTCGCGCTGGCGCTTCATGACGATCTTGTTCAGCGCGCCGAGATAGGCCTTTGCCGAGGCAACCAGCGTATCCGGATCCGCCGCGCGCGCCGTCATTGCACGTCCCTCATGCGACAACCGCACCGAGACCTCGGCCTGCGCGTCGGTGCCTTCGGTCACCGCATGGACCTGGTACAGCTCGAGCTTGGCTTCGTGCGGCACCAGGCGCTTGATGCAGTTGAACACCGCGTCAACCGGACCGTTGCCCTCGGCCTCCTCGATCCTGATCTGGCCGTCGACGTCGAGCTTCATGGTCGCGCGCTGCGGGCCATGGGTGCCGGCGATCACGGTCAGCGAGGTCAGCTTGATGCGGTCATGCGAAGCCGCCATTTCCTCGTCGACCAGCGCCTCGATGTCCTCGTCGTAGATGTCCTTCTTGCGGTCGGCCAGCGCCTTCATGCGCGTGAACGCATCTTCCAGCTGGTTCGGACCGAGCTTGTAGCCCATCTCCTCCAGCTTGTGCACGAAGGCGTGGCGGCCGGAATGCTTGCCGAGTACCAGCGAGGACTGCTTCAGGCCGACCATCTCCGGCCGCATGATCTCGTAGGTCGAGGCGTCCTTCAGCACGCCGTCCTGGTGGATGCCGCTTTCATGCGCGAACGCGTTCCGGCCGACGATGGCTTTGTTGTACTGCACCGGGAACGAGGTCGCCGCCGACACCACTTTCGAGGCGCGGGTGAGCTGCGTGGTGTCGATCTTGTTCCACCACGGAAACTTGTCGTTGCGGACATTGATCGCCATCACGACTTCTTCCAGCGCGGCATTGCCCGCCCGCTCGCCGATGCCGTTGACAGTGCATTCGATCTGGCGCGCACCGCCGGCGATGCCGGCCAGCGAATTCGCAACAGCCATGCCGAGATCGTTATGGCAGTGCACCGAGAATACCGCCTTGTCCGAATTCGGCACGCGCTCGATCAGCGTGCGCATGAAGTGGGTGTATTCCTCGGGCGTGGTGTAGCCGACGGTATCCGGAATGTTGACCGTGGTGGCGCCGGCCTTGATGACGGCCTCCACAATCCGGCACAGATAGTCCATCTCGCTGCGGGTGGCGTCTTCGGCCGACCATTCGACGTCATCGATCTGGTTGCGGGCGCGCGCGACCATGGCGACCGAGGTCTCGAGCACCTGCTCCGGGGTCTTGTTCAACTTCACCCGCATATGCAGCGGCGAGGTCGCGATCACGGTGTGGACGCGGCCGCGCTTGGCGAATTTCACCGCCTCGGCGCAACGGTCGATGTCGGCGGGATGCGCGCGCGACAGGCCGGCAATCACGGCGTTCTTGGAGCGGCGGGCGATCTCGCTGACCGCCTGGAAGTCGCCTTCAGAGGTGATCGGGAAGCCGGCTTCGATGACGTCGACGCCCATCTCGTCCAGCATCTCGGCCACCTCGATCTTTTCCTCGAAGGTCATGGTGGCGCCGGGGCACTGCTCGCCATCGCGCAGGGTGGTATCGAAAATGATGACGCGGTCCTTCTCGGACTTGTTCACGGTAGCCATTTCAAATTTCCTTTTGAGCTTCTGCGCCATCAGTTTTCTGGGCGCTTGAGGTGTCCGGTGATCTCGACCAACCCCTGAGCGCCCAGGCGCATGGCGCCCAGCCGGCCCTCAGGGGCAAGTAAGAAGAAGCCCGCCAATAAGGAGGGAGGGCAGCAGCGCGGCCGGGATCGTGGCGGCGGCCAGAGCCACCTCCCCCGAAATCCCATCGATTTGGCCGCGAATCAGCATTGCCAGACCCTGTTGAGCCCTCAAATCCTCGGTCAAAACCGTTGACGGTTGGTTGCCGGGGGCTCGATCGGCCGTTTCTAGACGAAAAATAGGAGCAACTGCAACGCCAAAAGATGGACAGAAAGGCTGACGTGATTGCAGCGCGGGCGATATCACCAGATGTGCTGCAAGTGCTTGCGCCTTCCGCCGGTAGCTATCCCGTGCGGCGAGCGCGAGCCCTGGTCTCCCAGCGGTCCAGCATCTGACCCAGCTCGCCGGTCGCGACCGGCGCGGCTTTATCGGCGTTCGCGACCTCGTTGGTGTTGGCCGGCGCGTTGGCACCGAGCCACTCCGGCTCGGAGTACTCGCGCCAGCGGCGCGCCTCAGCTCGCCTTTTGCGGGAGACGTGGTCGCGGGTGAAATAGCCGGCCGCAAATGCAATCCCGAGCAGCAAAACCAGTACGACGACAGCGACCACGGCGAACTCCGACTTTACACCCCGAGTGACGTTCTGCCAGCGTCGCGCAGGAGGTCAAGGCTTGACATGCTCCACAGTTTGGCAACGCTCCGAAGGCGTTCCGGGGAAGCCGTCACGCGGGGACGAATTTGTCGTTTCCATGTTCGACGTTCCCACGCTTTTGCCGGCCCGATATCACGCGAAGGATGCGTACCTCCCCCTCGCAACCGTCATCGGACCGGACTAACTTGCCCTGCTCGGCCGGATCAACCGGCTAGCCGAACATGACCGGGAGGACGCGATGACACGCCAGGAAGCTCGTGACCACGAGCAGCGTGACCAGGATGCTGCGCTTTCACGACGAACACTCGTTCAGGGGCTCGCGCTGGGTGCTGCCGCCACAATGGCCGGCGCCGGCTCCGCGCTGGCCCAGACCGGACCCGCCGCACCGCCGACGACGATCACCACCCCGCCACGCGATTTCGGTCCCAACGGTGCCCCGACCACCTATTTCTGGGATCCCGACATCATTGCGGTCGATCCGTCCTTCAACGATCTCGCCCAGCCCAACACGGCGATCAAGCGTCTCTATACGGGCGTGCTGTGGGCTGAAGGCCCGGCGTGGAGTGCACAAGGCCGCTATCTGCTGTGGAGCGACATTCCCAACAACCGGCAGATGCGCTGGAGCGAGGACGACGGCCGCGTCAGCGTGTTTCGTTCGCCGTCCAACAATTCCAACGGCAACTCGTTCGACTTTCAGGGCCGCCAGCTCTCCTGCGAACATTTGACCCGGCGGGTGACGCGCTACGACCACGACGGCACCGCGACCGTGCTTTGCGACAATTACAACGGCAAGAAGCTGAACTCGCCTAACGATGTCGTCGCGCATCCCGACGGCAGTTACTGGTTTACCGATCCACCCTATGGCGGCCAGCTCTACGAAGGTGAGCCCGATGCCGCAGGCGGTCCAACCAACTCCGGCGGCAAGCTCAATCCGCGGATCGGCCAGCCGGCCGGCTTCGTGCCGGGCAAGCGCGAACTGCCGACCAATTGCTATCGCATCGATCCCTCGGGCCGTGTCGATCTCGTCGTCACCGAGGAGCAGGTGCCAGATCCGAACGGCCTGTGCTTTTCGCCGGACTTCAAGAAGCTTTACGTCGTGTCGACCGGCAAGGGACCCGGCGACACCGGGCCCGGCGGCAAGGGCGAGATCTTCGTGTTCGACGTTGGCGGCGACAACAAGCTCACCAACCAAAAGCGGTTCAGCGAGTGCGTGATCGACGGCGTGAAGTGCGGGCCGGACGGCGTGCGCTGCGACGTCAACGGCAATGTCTGGACCGCCAGCAACGCCGGCCGCGCCGTCGGCTACAGCGGCGTGACGGTGTGGTCGCCGGACGGCAAGCTGCTCGGCCGCATCCGGCTGCCCGAAGTGTGCGGCAACATCTGCTTCGGTGGCCCCAAGCGCAACCGTCTCTTCATGGCCGCGAGCCAGTCGCTCTATGCGGTATATACGGCCACGCAAGGCGCAGGGCCCGGCTGAGCCCGCGCGAGAGATCGCAAGCACGGGCGTCGGCGTGGACCGCCGGCGCCCGATTGCTTTCCGCGGGTGCGATCTGCACAAATAACGGTCACGAGGACCGCGGCGAACTTGCGCGTTGTGACAGCAGTACGACCCGTGCGCAAAGTCGCGGTTCCCTGATCGCAATCAAGTTACGCCTCGAGCAGATCTCCGCCATCAATCCAACGAAGACTGAATTGCACGGCCAAGCCGCAGTGCGGCGCGAAGGCATGCTGCTCTTCGTTCCCGCGCTTGAACCGGGAGTTGCGCGATGCGCCGTATGCCAAACGACACCATCATCGTCAGCGTTGGGACCCAGCAATTCGTGACTGAGTTTGGAGACCCGGGCCTGCCGACAATGACGTCGTCATTGCATCGATGGGAACAGATCGTCCGCCGCGTTCAGCGGAGACTCTGGTAGTTCCATGAGCGATCATGCGCATGGCGGCTGGAGGGGGTCCATACCGCGGATCTCCATGCGAAGGATTTCATTGTGTAGAGGGAATTGTGTAAGAGGGAATTCATGCGCGTTGTGATCTGCGGCGGCGGCGTGATCGGGGCCTGCACCGCCTGGTTTCTCCGCCGCCGCGGCATCGACGTCATCGTCGTGGAGCGGACAGACGTCGCGGCCGCAGCATCAGGCGAGGCGGGCGGCTTCCTCGCGCGCAACTGGTGCGAGGGCTCGCCGCTCGATGCGCTGGCGCGACGGAGCTTTGCAGTTCATGCGCAACTGCCGGAAGAGATCGCAGGCGATTGGGGCTATCGTCCGATGACCGCTTATGGCGGCTTCGTTGCTGCCGATGGCCATCCGCGCCGGGATGCACCCTCCGCGCTCGGCTGGCTCAGCAACGGCGTCATCATCGCACAGCGCATCGGCACGAGGGAGACCACCGCGATCGTTCACCCCAAAAAATTCACCTCAGCCGTGATGAACGCGGCGCTCGCGCAAGGCGCCGAGCTTCGCCCCGGCAACGTGGCCGGTATCATGCGCGATGCGGACGGCACGACCGCGACGGGCGTCGAGGTCGACGGCCGCACCGTGGAGGCGGACGCCGTCGTGATCGCGATGGGACCATGGTCGCTGCTCGCCGCGCAATGGATGAGCCTGCCCGCCGTCTTCGGCCAGCGCAGCCCGAGCATCGTGTACGACACCGGCACGGATGCTCCGGCCGATGCGCTGTTTCTGGAGTCTGAAGAGAATGGCAGCGCCGTGTCAGTCGAGGTCTTTCCTCGCGCTGACGGCAGCACGCATATCACCGCTCTCTCCGACTTCGCGCCGCTTCCGCTCGATCCGGCCGCCGTGACGCCGGACCACGACGCAATCGCGCGCCTGCAAACCATGTCCGAGCGGCTGTCGCCGCTGTTCCGCTCCGAGAGGATCATTGCGCGGCAGGCTTGCTTCCGGCCGCTGACACAGGACGGCCTGCCGCTGATCGGCCGGGTACCGCAGAGCGACGGCCTCTATGTTGCGACCGGGCACAATGTGTGGGGCATCCTGAATGCACCCGCCACGGGCGAGGCAATGGCGCAACTGATCGCCGAGGGTGCGACGCGCAACGTCGACATCTCGCCCTTCGATCCCGCGCGGCTCGAGCCTCTCGATCCGTCGCTGCTGCGAGCGCGCTGAGCCAACGCGACGGCATCGCAATTCAACGATCCGGTTGCTGGGCGCGATAGCAGCGCATGCCTACCGACGAAATCTGCATGCCTGCGCGTGAAACGGGTCCGGCAGCTCTCCCGCTATTTGCGCAGCGCTAGACTTTAGTTCGTCTGTCGCAATCCTGAACGCGGTTTCACTTGCCGAGAATGCCTCCGCCGGTATAGTTGCCGACATAATGGCTCACAAGAGGCCTTTTCAAAGGGAGAGAATAACATGAAGAAACGACTCTCTGTAGCATTGCGAATATCGCTCGGTGCGGCCGCGGCCGGTGCGTTGATGACGGCGTCAGGCGCGGCACTTGCCGCCGATCCCATCAAGATCGGCGTGATCGCGGAAGCGCAGGCGATTGCCGGCGCCTCCATCCCTCAGGCGGCACAGCTTGCCGCCGACGAGATCAACGCCACTGGCGGCGTCGACGGCCGCAAGATCGAGATCATCGGATACGACAATCACTCCTCCTCGGCAGATTCAGTGCGCGCGTTCCAACGCGCGGTGAACGAGGACAAGGTGCAGGTCGTCATCGCCAGCTACATCAGCGAGGTCGTGCTGGCGCTGGAGCCCTGGGCTTCGCGGCTGAAAACGCCGTTCGTGACGCCCGGTGCTGCTTCCAACGAGATCAGCAAAAGCGTCCACGCCGATTACGAGAAGAACAAGTATACGTTCCACGGCTATCTGACGTCAGCGGCACTGGCGCTCTCGGTTTGCGACGGCGCCAAGGACCTCCTCGTCGACAAGATGCACATGAAGACCGCCGTCATCATGAGCGAGGACGCTGCCTGGACCAAGCCGCTCGACGTCGGCTACGAGGAATGCCTGCCCAAGATCGGGCTCAAGGTGCTCGATCACATCCGCTTCTCGCCTGATACCACCGACTTCACGCCGATCTTCAACAAGATCGAGGGCTCAAAGCCCGACGTGATCATCACCGGTATCTCCCATGTCGGCGTGCAGCCGACGGTGCAGTGGAAGAACCAGCAGGTGCCGATCCCGATGTTCGGCATCTCGTCGCAGGCCACCAACGAGACTTTTGGCAAGGATACCAACCAGGCCGCTGAAGGCGTGCTCTACCAGGGCGTTTCCGGGCCCGGCGTCGCGGTGACGCCGAAGTCGGTGCCGTTCGCAGAAGCCTTCAAGAAGAAGTTCGGCAACTATCCCTCCTATGCCGGCTACACCTCTTACGACGAGGTGTACTACATCGCCGATGCCGTGAAGCGCGCCGGCTCGACCGACGCCGACAAGCTCGTCGATGCGCTCGAGAAGACCGACTGGGAAGGCACGATCGGCCGCGTCCAGTTCTACGGCAAGGACGATCCGTTCACCCACTCGATCAAATACGGCAAGGGCCTGATCACCGGACTGATGCTGCAATGGCAGGACGGCAAGCAGAGCGCAGTCTGGCCCAAGGATGTCGCCAAGGTCGACGTCAAGTTCCCGAGTTTCATCAAGCTCTCGAACTAGCCGGAACAGCTCCCGGGACCACTTCCCGGGAGCTTCCACACGCGGCTTTCCGCAGCACGTTCCTCCAGCAAGATCGTCTGGCCAATCATAGATGCGAGCTTTCCAGATTCTGATTGATGGCTTTGCCATCAGCGCTCTCTACGCTCTCGGTGCCACCGGCTTCACACTGATCTTCGGTGTCTCTGGTGTGCTCAACCTCTCCCACGGTGCCATCATGGTGGCGGCAGCGGTGGCGGCCTGGGCCGCCGCCAGCATCCTCAATGTCGGCACCTATGCTGGCGCACTGATCGGCGTCGGAGTTGCCCTCCTTACAGCCTTTGCCACCTATTTCGCAGTGGTGAAGCCGATCCAGGACTCCCGGCGCATACCGAATGAAGAGAAGGAGATCTTCGTCCTCACCGGCACGCTGCTGTGGGGGATCATGATCCAGGAGGTGATCGCTTATTTCTTCACCAACAACGCCAAGACCGTGCTGCCGATCGTCGATGGCGTCGTCGAGATCCTCGGCGTCCGCACACCCAAGAACGAGATCTTTACCGCGATCGTGTGCTGCTTCGTCATCGCGCTGTTGTGGCTCCTGGTGAACCGCACCCGCACCGGAAAGGCGGTGCTGGCGGCATCGATGAACCCGCGCGGCGTCACCCTGCTCGGGCTCGAGCTCACCAACATCTATGTCGTGGTGTGGGCGATCTACGGCATCCTCGCCGGCATCGCCGGCGTGCTGCTCGGAATGTTCCTCGGCGTCAGTTCCTACAGCGTCGGACCGCTGACGGCGAGCGCATTCTCGATCGTCGTGCTCGGCGGTCTCGGCAGCGTCTCCGGCTCGCTGATCGCGGCCTTCGTGGTCGGCTATCTCGAAACTCTCACGGCCTATCTGGTCTCGCCGGCCTATCGCACCATTCCGGCGCTGCTGCTGCTCGTGTTCGTGATGTACATCCGGCCCCAGGGCCTTCTGGGGAGGCGCTGAGATGGCCAGCTTCTTTACGACACGCCTGTTCTTCATCTCGCTCACGCTCGTCATCATCGCGGCGACGCTGCCGCTCTACGTCTCCGGCTACGTGCTCGGGCTGCTCACCGTCGCGTTCTATTTCGGCGTGTTCGCGATGGCCTGGGACCTGCTGTTCGGCTTCGCCGGCGAGGTTAATTTCGGGCCGACCTTCCTGATCGGCGTCGGCGCCTACACCGCCGGCATCCTGAACGCCCAGTTCGGCTGGTCGGTTTATCTCTGCATCGTGCTCGGCGCACTCGCCTCCGTGATCGCCGGCCTCGTGCTGGCGCTACCGGCACTTCGGGTGCGCGGACCGTATTTCGGCCTGACCACGCTGGTCGCGGTGCTGATGCTGCAGAATTTCATCGTGGTGTTTGCCGATCTCACCGGCGGCGAGATCGGCCTGACCATCCCGGATGTCATCACCATCAACGCCGGCGCCAACTACTGGATCGCGCTTGGCTTCATGACGATTTCGGCCGCGATCCTCTACGGCCTGTCGCAATCGCCGGTCGGGCTGGTGCTGCAGGCGAGCGGCCAGGACCCGGTGCAGGCCGGCGCGCTCGGCTTCAACATCGTCAAGCACAAGCTTGCCGCCTTCATCGTCAGCGCGTTCTTCTCAGGGTTGTCAGGCGCGCTGCTGGTGTTCTACTTCGGCACCGCCTCGGTCGGCACCGTGGTCGACGTCGCGGTCGGCGTCAACGTCATCGTCTCGGCCGTACTGGGCGGCCGGCGCACGGTGCTTGGCGCGGCGCTGGGCGCGATCTTCCTGATCGTCGCCGGCGAATTCCTCCGGCCGACCGGTGAGCTCGCGACCTTCATCGTCTCGGCGGTCGCGCTTCTCGTCGTGCTGTTCTTCCCCGGCGGCTTCCTCGGAGCGGCTCTCTCGCGTGAGGCGCGCTCGTGATGGATATGAAGACTTCAAACCGGGCCGTGCTGGAAGTCCGCGGCCTGACCAAGCGCTTCGGCGGATTGACGGCAGTCAAGAACCTCGGCTTCGAGGTCAATAGCGGCGAGATTTTTGGCTTGATCGGGCCGAACGGCTCGGGCAAGTCGACCGCGATGAAGAGCGTGATGGGCATCGAGCGCCCGACCGCCGGCGAAGTGATCTTCGAAGGCGAGAACGTCGCCGGCCTTCCCGCGCACAAGATCGCGCGCAAGGGCTTTGGCATGGTGTTCCAGCACTCGCGGCCGCTGAACCGGCAGACGGTGCTGGAGAACATCATGGTGGCGCTGCTGCCGGACAGCCTGTTCATGCTGTTCCCGGACAAGGCGCTGGTCGAGCGCGCCAAATGGATCGCCGACCGCGTCGGTTTGGGCGCCGTCATGAACCGCCGCCCGCCGACGCTGCCCTTTGCCGACCTGCGCCGGCTCGAGCTTGCGAAAGCGATCGCGCGTGATCCGAAGGTGGTGCTGGTTGACGAACCCTTCGCTGGCCTGACGCGCGGCGAGGTCGACGTCTTCTCCGACCTGATCCGCAGTTTTCGCGACGAAGGCCGCGCGGTGATGCTGGTCGACCACAACGTCAAGAGCGTCGCGGCCCTGGTCGACCGCGTGCTCGCGATGTATCTCGGCGAGGAGATCGTCACCGGCAAGGCCGAGGACGTCATGAAGAACGAGACCGTGCGCCGGGTCTATCTCGGCGGCGCTATCGAGACCCACGCGCGGCCCGAGACCAGCTTTAAGGACAAGGTGCCGCTGCTCCAGGTCGAGAATGTCAGCGTGTTCTATGGCAAGGCGCAGGCGCTGGAGAACGTCTCGATCCACGTCCACGAGGGCGAATTCGTCTCGATCGTCGGCCTCAACGGCGCCGGCAAGACCACGCTGTTCAACACCATCTCCGGCTTCCTGCCTTATAGCGGCGAGATCGCGCGCGGAGGCGAGAAGCTGCGCGGCACGACGCCGGCCAAGATCGCGCGCAGCGGTCTTGTGCAGTGCCCGGAATCGCGAGAACTGTTCGGCGAGATGAGCGTTCGGGAAAACCTCGATCTCGGCGGTCAACATCTGACCGACGACAAGCGCGCGACGCAGCTCGCCTGGCTGTTCGAGCTGTTCCCGATCCTGAAGGAACGCCAGGGCCAAATGGCTCAGACGCTCTCCGGCGGCGAGCAGCAGATGCTCGCGATCGGCCGCGCGCTGATGATGCAGCCGCAGATCCTGATCCTGGACGAGCCAACGCTGGGCCTCGCCCCCGTCATCCTCGAACTCCTGTCCAAGGCGTTAACGAAACTGCGGCAGACGACGTCGATCACGGTGCTGCTCGGCGAGCAGAACGTGACTTTCGCGCTTCCACATGCCGACCGCGTCTATGTGCTCGAACATGCAAGGATCGTCTGGGAGGGCGATCCCGGCCGCTTCGCCGCGGAGGCTGGCGCCGATTTCCTGTAATTCACAGCCCAACAACAAAACAAGAAGGGAAACGACCATGCGACTATCTACGATTCTCGGCAGCAGCCTCCTCACCTCTGCGCTGGCGCTGTGCCTCGCCGCCCCCGCCTACGCGCAGTCGAATGATCCGATCAAGATCGGCGTCATCGCCGAAGTGCAGTCGATCGCGGGCGCCGCGACGCCCGGCGGCGCGCAGATCGCCGCCGACGAGATCAACGCCAAAGGCGGCATCCTCGGCCGCAAGATCGAGATCGTGACCTACGACAACAAGAGCTCCTCGGCGGACTCGGTGCGCGCCTTCCAGCGTGCCGTGAGTGAGGACAAGGTGTCGGCCGTGATCGCGAGCTATATCAGCGAAGTCGTGCTGGCGCTCGAGCCCTGGGCGGCGCGGCTGAAGATGCCGCTGATCACGCCCGGCGCGGCCTCGAACGAGATCACCAAGGCGATCCACAACGACTACGAGAAGAACAAGTACACCTTCCACGGCTATCTGACCTCGGCGGCGCAAGCCCAGCTCGTCTGCGACGCCGCCAAGGACTTGCTCGTGGACAAGCTCAAGTTCAAGACGGCCGCTATCATGAGCGAGGACGCGGCCTGGACCAAGCCGCTCGACGTTGGCTACGAGGCCTGCCTTCCGAAAGCAGGCCTGAAGGTCGTCGAGCATGTGCGGTTCTCGCCCGACACCACCGACTTCACCCCGATCTTCAACAACATCGAGGGCAAGAAGCCGGACGTGATCGTCACCGGCATCTCTCATGTCGGCGTGCAGCCGACGGTGCAGTGGAAGAACCAGCAAGTGCCGATCCCGATGTTCGGCATCAGCGCGCAGGCGCTGAGCCCGACTTTCTGGAAGGACACCAATGGTGCCGCCGACGGAGTGCCGTCGCTGGCGGTCGCCACGCCCGACGTCGCCGTGACCTCCAAGACAAAGCCGTTCGCGGCGGCGTTCCAGGCCAAGTTCGGCTCGCCGCCGGCCTATACCGGCTACACCGCCTATGACGAGGTCTACTTCATCACGGAGGCGATCAAGCGCGCGGGCTCGACCGATCCCGACAAGATGGTCACCGAGCTCGAAAAGACCGACTACGAGGGCACGATCGGCCGCATCCAGTTCTACGGCAAGGACGACGAGTTCACCCACGGCATCAAGTCCGGTCCCACGACCGTATCCGGTCTGGTCTTCCAGTGGCAGGACAGCAAGCAGATCGTGGTCTGGCCCGAGAAGATCGCGGAGGGCAAGCTGAAGTTTCCGAGCTTCGTGAAGCTGTCGCAGTAGCACTGCGGGCTGGGCGCCGGGCTCGGTACCGAGCGCCCCATCACCCTTGCAAGGCCCGTCGCTTCAACTGCGACGGGCCTTCGCTTTGTGCAGAACGCAGCTGGTGCGCTGGCATCGGAGGACCCATCCTGCGATCTTGCCGTTAACCTCCTATGCGCGGCTGGAACAGCCAGATGGACGACCGATCAAGACAACCCGATAGACTGATGCAGGACGACGGCTTCGTTCGTGTGCGAGGCGCGCGTGAGCACAACCTCAGGAACGTCGACGTTCGCATTCCCCGCAACGCCCTCGTCGTGTTCACGGGCGTGTCGGGATCAGGGAAATCCTCGCTCGCCTTTGGAACGATCTATGCCGAGGCGCAGCGTCGCTATCTGGAATCGGTGTCGCCTTACGCGCGGCGCCTCTTCCACCAGATGCAAATCCCTGAGGTCGACGACATCGAAGGCCTGCCGCCCGCCGTAGCGCTTCAGCAGCAGCGCGGCGCGCCGACGACGAGGTCGTCTGTCGGCAGCGTGACCACCATCTCGAACCTGCTCAGGATGCTCTACTCCCGTGCCGGCGATTACCCGCGCGGGCAACCGATGCTCTACGCGGAGTCGTTTTCCCCGAACACGCCGGAGGGCGCGTGCCCGACCTGCCACGGCATCGGCAGGATGCTCGACGTCACCGAAAAATCCATGGTGCCCGACGACACCAGGACCATCCGCGAGCGCGCCGTCGCGGCCTGGCCGAGTGCCTGGCAGGGGCAGAACCTCCGGGACATCCTGACGACGCTCGGTTACGACGTGGACAAGCCCTGGCGTGAGCTGCCTAAAAAGAACCGCGACTGGATCCTGTTCACTGAGGAGCAGCCGACCGTTCCAGTCTATGCCGGTTACACTGCGGCCGAGGTCAAACGAGCCCTTCGCCGCAAGGAGGAGCCGAGCTATCAGGGCACTTTCACCGGCGCACAGCGCTACGTGATGCAGACCTATGCCAAGTCGGAGAGTGCGATGATGAAGCGCCGCGTCGCGCAATTCATGATCACCCAGGACTGCCCGACCTGCCACGGCACGCGATTGAAGCCTGAGGCGCTCAAGGTCAAATTCGCCGGCCTCAATATCGCCGAGATGTCGCATCTGCCGCTCAAGCAGCTGCAGGAGGTGATAAAGCCGTTCGCAAGGGCATCGACGGAAGGCGCATCGGAGAAGGCCATCGTCGCCAGGCGCATCAGCGAGGATCTGTCGGCGCGACTAGCCGTCCTGCTCGATCTCGGCCTCGGCTATCTCGCCTGCGAACGCAGCACGCCGACGCTGTCCCCGGGCGAGTTGCAGCGGCTGCGACTTGCGACGCAGGTCCGCTCCAACCTGTTCGGCGTCGTCTACGTGCTCGACGAGCCCTCCGCAGGCTTGCATCCCGCCGACACCGAAGCGCTGCTGCGGGCGCTGGACCGGCTGAAGCACGTGGGCAATTCAATCTTCGTGGTCGAGCACGAGATCGAGGTGATCCGGCATGCCGATTGGCTGGTGGATGTCGGCCCTGACGCCGGCGAAGGCGGCGGGAGCATCCTCTACAGTGGGCCAGCCGGTGGGCTTGGCCAAATCGAACAATCGCGAACCGCTCGTTATCTCACGCATCCACGAAAGCCGCTGCCGACGGTCCGTCGCGCGCCGAAGGGGCATCTGAAGGTCAGGGGTGTGACCCGCAACAATCTTCGCGGCCTCGACGTCGATATCCCACTGGGCGTTATCGCCAGCGTGACCGGCGTGTCGGGCTCCGGCAAATCGAGCCTGATCAGCCAGTTTCTGGTCGATGCCGTAGCGGAGCATCTCGGCCATACACGTGCCGCGGAAGCGGACGACGACAGCCTGGCACCCACGGTCGAGACATTGGGCGGCAAGATTGTTGGCGGCCTCGACCAAGTCGATCGCCTCGTCGTGGTGGATCAGAAGCCGATCGGCCGCACGCCGCGATCCAACCTAGCGACCTATACCGGCCTGTTCGACCATGTGCGCAGGCTATTCGCCGCGACGCCGCAGGCAAAGTCCCGCCGCTACGATGCCGGACGCTTCTCCTTCAATGTCGCGAAAGGCCGATGCAGCACCTGCGAGGGTGAAGGATTTGTCTGCGTCGAGCTTCTGTTCCTGCCCAGCGTCTATGCGCCCTGCCCGACCTGCAAGGGCGCGCGCTACAACGACAAGACGCTCGAGGTGAAGATCCGCGGAAACTCCATCGCGGACGTGCTGGCGATGCGCGTCGACGAGGCCTTCGAATTCTTCCGCGAAGATCCAACACTGAACCGCTCGCTATCGGTCGTCCGCGAGGTCGGCCTCGGCTATATCCGCCTTGGCCAGTCCGCCACCGAATTGTCGGGCGGCGAAGCCCAGCGCATCAAGCTCGCGACCGAGCTCATGCGGCCGCAACGCGGTCACACGCTCTACGTCCTCGACGAGCCGACCACCGGTCTTCATCCGCTGGATATCGAGCGGCTGATCGCCCAGCTCGATCGGATCGTGGAGGCCGGCAACAGCGTGATCGTGGTCGAGCATGACATGGATGTCGTCTCTCACTGCGACTGGATCATCGACCTCGGCCCCGGCGCCGGTGACGAGGGCGGCCGTATCGTGGCATCGGGGACACCGCATCGGATCGCCGAAGCCGGCGGGAAGACCGCAAATTACCTTGCCCGTCGCTTGAAACAGTAGCGCACGATCTCATCGCCACTCATTTCGCAATTGCGTTCTGCGCCGCGGAGGAGGGACCCCGACTTTCGCCATGTTGACTTTCCGCCGTCCCGCTCCCCATACTTCGCAAAAAGATAAGCAAGACCAGTCATCGGACGGTTTTTGAGGGAGGATAGGATGCCGACTTCACGCAGGCAGCTGCTGAAGAGCTCGGCGGCTGCTGCCGCCGCACTCAGCCTCGATTGGACAAGGGCCCAGGCGCAAGCCGAGAATTTGCGCATCGGCCTGATCTACGACCTCACCGGCCCGTTCGCCGCCGGCGGCTCGGTCGCCTCCTCGGTCGGCGCACAGATCGCCATCGACCTCGTCAACGAAAAAGGCGGCATCGGCGGCAAGACCAAGATCGTGCCGGTCGCGGCAGACTCGCAGAGCAAGGCCGATGTCGCGATCAACGAGGCCGAGCGGCTGATCAGCCAGGAAAAGATCGACATCATCAACGGCGTCTATTCCAGCGCGCATGCGGTGCCGATGGCGGCAAAGGTCGAGCAGCAGAAGAAGATCCTCTGGATCACGACCGCGGTGTCGACCGCCGTGTTCAAGGACAAGAACCTGCAATATGTCTTTCGCGCGCAGATCCATTCCGACCAATATGGACAGGCCTTTGCCGGCTTTATGAGCGAGCACGCCAAGGCCAAGCTCGGCATGGAGCCAAAGGACGTCAAGATCGCGTTGATCCACGAGGACGGCCCTTACGGTGTTGGCGTCGCCGCCGCAGACGAGGCCTATGCGAAAGAAGCCGGACTTCAGATCGTGCTGAAAGAGGGTTATTCGGCTTCGGCCCCGGATTTGTCGGTGCTGGTCACAAAAATCAAACGCGCCAAGGCCGACGTGATTTCGCATGCCGGCTACAACCCCGACATCACCCTGTTCCTGCGCCAGGCCCGCGAGAGCGGCCTGCGCTTCAAGATGCTGTTCGGCGCGGGCGCCGGCTATAGCCAGCTCGACAAGCTGCGCGCGACTTTCGGCGCAGACATCGACAATTTCTGCAACATCGATCCGGTGCCGGCGCAGCTGCTCGATCCGGCGAAGCTTGCGCCTGGAATCGGCGATCTGACCAAGACCATGGTCTCGCGCTACCAGACCAAGACCGGCGCGACCGACGTGCCGCCGCACTGCTCGATGGGTTTCAACCAGACCTGGGTGCTGCTCAACAACGTGCTGCCGGTCGCCAAGGAAAAGTACGGCAGTTTCGAGCCGGATGCCATTCGCAAAGCCGCGCTCGACGTCGACATCCCCGCCGGCGGCACCATCCAGGGCTACGGCGTGAAATTCTTCCCGCCCGGCACGCCGCTTTCCGGCCAGAACGAACGCTCGACGCCGGTCGTGATGCAGAACGCCGGCGAGCACATCTCGGTGGTGTGGCCGACGAACATCAGGACGCAAGACCCGGTATTCCCGCTGCCGAAGGGGTCGACTTACGGGACGTAGGATTGAAGCCGCGCAGACGGTGCGTCCCTCTCCCCTTGTGGCTATCCGATTCACACATCGGCCATTCGCAGTGAGGCGCCAAATTTGATGCGCTGGAGGGCTTCGAGCCCCAAGCGCATGGTTTTTGGTCCCGG
>NZ_JBEPQV010000054.1:0-25606 GCF_040548035.1 Bradyrhizobium sp. LB8.2
TCGCCCATTGGGCGTCAGTCAAAACGAATCGGTCCATCCCAAGCTTGAATCACAACCAAGCCCCGATGAGAATCCTGAATCCCAACAGACCCTAGTTGGTCTGGCCACGCTGGCGCCTGACTCTGTCACGAGCGCGAATTGGCCGCGCGACGGATGGGCTTGTCGAGGTCCTCAACGTAGTGCTCGTATTCGGAGATGGCGCGATTGGCCATCCGAATCCGGTTGGTCTGGCCTTCGTCGACCATCATGGTGATACGCTGCGCCAGGAATACGCACGTCTCGAATTCATCGCTGATAGCCCCGCCACGGGCGAGAAAGTCCCACGCGATCTCGTAAGCCTGCTCGGCGGCGAGATTGCCATAGTCGCTGAAGATAATTTTCGTCATCACAGCCCAGCTAAAATGGTGTGTATCGTTCCTGCAGGTCTCTGCACAAACAGCCGAGTTCAGCAACCGCCAAGCCGCCGGTCTCGCGGCAAGCGGGACCGGCGGCTTGCCTGTAGCGGCGACCGGATGGCGTCACGTCGCCTGACGCTGATGCGCCAGATATTCCATCGTCACCTTCTCGACGTTTGAGTCGATCCAGGCGGCCATGCGCTGCTCTTCCTGCAAGGACGTCTCGAGCAGATCCTTTGCTTCAGCCACCCCGGCGGCGCCGCAGAGGGCGAGCAGAGACTTGTAGGCAGCGATCTCGAAGTTCTCGAACGCGTTGTTGGCGAAGGTGTTCTTGAGAATCTCGTCGCCGGCGACAGAGTGCGCCATAGCCTGCATGTTCGCCATCACGGATTGGGTCGTATCCTTGAGGCTGGAGGAGTTTTCGCCGCAAGCTTCCAGACATCTCTCGAGCCGCTTGAGCTGTTCGTTGGTCTCCTGAAGGTGAGCGACGACTTTCGCCTTCACCTCAGGATATTCATCCAGCCGTTCCGACTGACGTTCCATCAGCTCCCTTGCCTGCACTTCCATCGCGTGCGCATTGCGTAGTCCGACCACGAATGTATCGCGGGCTGCGTTAGCCATTTTCCTGTTCTCCTTCTCATTGGCCTTGCTGCGGCCCAACCGCAATTTTCGCGGATCGTTCCTACCGGATAACCGTGCAGGCTCTGGTCTTCCGCCTAAGGCTAACCTGCGATAACAGAACACAAATACAATTCGTCGCCGCAGGAACGCCGCCGACGAGCTGCGGTTTCCCAGAGCGTGTGGTCGCATCCCAACTAGCCACAGCGCTCAGGGACAGCCGGACAACGCCTCCGATCCCTATTTCATGAGCATCCGCGACGATCTTGCCGACAAGGGTTTCTTCGGCAACAGCGGAGGAGTTCGGGCTTGCCTGCTGCGCGGTCGAGATGATGCAGATGTCAATGCCGCGCTATGACGCGGAACGTTTCGGATTCGCGCCGCGAGCATCGCCACGCCAATCCGACGTGATCATCGTGGCCGGCACCCTGACCAACTAGATGGCCACCCCGGATTGGGAAAGTGCGAAGACGTCGCTGCGTGCTCTTGCGCCACTTGCTGCCGAGATCGTCATCACCGGACACGGCGCGGCCATGCAAGGTCCGGAGATGCGCGCCGCTCTCGACGCCGTTGCTGAACGGTTCGATGAAGTTGCCGTGCCTTCGCAATACCGCCGTTGAGACAGCGTGTGCCGTCGATGACGACGGCAACGCCGAATGAATTTGCGTGGGTAGGAACGGCCGATGACGCTCATGATTGGTTCGACATTGAAAGCTCAAGGAGAAACAGCATGCGTAAGACAATCTTGATGATCTTCACGGCCGCGATGCTCGCAGGCACTTCAGTCGGCGCAGCGTTCGCGCAAGGTGCCGGTGGCGCGGGCGGTGCCGGTGGTGGCGCTGGCGGCGGAGCCGGCGGCGCTGGTGCTGGCGGCGCTGGTGCTGGCGGCGCGGGCGCCGGTGCTGGTGGCGGTAGCGCTGGCGGTGCTGGAGCCGGCGGCGGCGGTGGCGGCATTACGCATGTCGAGCGGGGTGGCCAAGGTGCCTCCAGTCCTCCCGGCATGCGCAACGAGACGACTCCGCCGACCAACGGCACCATGCCGCGTCGTTAGCGTTCGCGGTTCGGGGTCTCGAAGCCGCACCTTTCCGACCAAAGGCCAGCCCCTCTTGAGGACGAGCTCAAGATCAAGCCGTGCTCGCCGGATTCCGAAACGTCAAAACGACGAAGACCTTTATTGGACGCCGGCGAAGCCGGCGTCCTGATCCCGGTCAGCATCCTTTGCAGATGCTTTTGATCTTTCGATCCACGGTGGAGCCCTGGGAATTTTCAGACCGGATTTCCGCGTCGCCTTGCATCGACGGACCTGGTGTCGCCGTTCCATCGATCCGTCCGCTGCTGGTTCCGCCCGCGAGGTTGCCGGGTCGGCCGACGGTGGTCGATCCTTGCGGGCCCCCGCTCGATTGAGCCGTTCCTGCTGCATTTGTCCCGCTGGCCGCTGTGCCCCGGGACGCGTCGCCGGCGTTCCCTCTGTCAGACGGCAAACTGCCGGTTTGGTTGGTTGTCGCCGAAGTCCCGCCGCCCAAAGCGCCCCCGGCGCCGACGCCACTGGTGCTGCTCGCGCTTCCGCCCCCGCCCGATCCCCCCGAACTGCCGCCGCCGCCTCCTCCGCCACCCTGCCCCCAAGCGGCGCCTGTCGAGCCGCAGGCCAACAGGGCGACCAGCATCATGGCAGAACTGATCTTGCGCATCGTTTTTCTCCATCGTCTTCCGGAACGGGTCGCACGTTCCTGTGGGCCAATGTCTCAGCTCCTGTGACGATCGTCGTGCGTGTGATGCTCATCGCGCTCACCACCGCCTCCTGAGACGTGCGACTTCCGGTCATTTGTGGGAGCCCCCGGCGTCGGGGCTTCATGTTCGCGCCCTCCCTTTTCAGGATGCTTGCGATCCTGCTGGGAGGACCCGGGTCCACCGAACCGTTCTGTTTCAGAGTTCTTGTGGGGCATCATCGATCCTGCTGGTAGCCTTGGTTTGTGGTGTTCTGCTTGATGTTGCCTTGACGTCCCTGGGTGTCGAAGTTCTCGCGGCTGGGGATTTTTTCGTTGGTCTCGGTCTTTGGATCTGAACCGGGTCCCTTGTCGCTGCGCTGCTCTGCCGGTACGGGGGGCATTTTTGACATTGCGTGCTCCATTTTGGGTCTTCACGACCATCATGCAGACCAATGAGATACGGCTACGGTCGTTCCTCGCGCTTGTACTGACGTCTGTCCTTAGCAACGAACGATTCCGGCCCGGGTTGCCCAAGGTGATGATGACGGGAGCTGGTAGGTCGCACCTCCACGTTTTCACCTGCCGAGCTCGTGAACGGTGGGCCGCAGTTCGCCGCTCTCATCCAGATCGAGCGTTGCCAGTGTAATCGGCAGCTTGAAGCGCCTCGGTCCGGCACTCCCCGGATTTAGAAACAGTATTCCGCCGATTGTGTCGATTTTCACCCGATGCGAGTGGCCGGAAACTACAATGTCGATTCCTCGTTGGGCGGGGTTTGCCTTCAGCTCCCTGAGATCGTGCAAGATGTAGAAGAAGCGCCCTGCAAGGCGCACCGTTTCAGTTGCGGAGTAGCATTTTGCCCACTCGCCCTTGTCGACATTGCCTTTGATGGCTGTAACAGGCGCAATCCGGCGAAGGTGTTCCACAACATCGGGAGCGCCGATATCGCCCGCATGGATAATGTGCGACACGCCCGTGAGGCAGCGCTCCACCTCCGGCCTCAGTAGTCCATGCGTGTCGGAGATCACTCCAAGCTTGAACGTCATGTCATGTCGCAACTTCAGTGCAGGACATCCAGTGGTACCCGGCCGATCTCTTCGCCGTCCCGATTGGTGACGAGGATCGAGAAGTGACGGCCCTCAAGCTCGGGACGCTCCTTCAGGAGCCGCTTGGCGATCTCCTCGGCGACATCGAGAGCCTGGATGTCATCCGGCAAGTCGGCGCCCTCTTCGTCAGCTACGGTTTTCGAATCCACCAGGTCAAAATGATAGTGCGGCACGTCGCCCCCTCGCATCTGTCGCAGAAACGCGCGATCCCAAACCTTCGTTCCGGCGCGGGCGCGTGGACTTCTGGCACGTTCAGGAACCTGCGGGTCACCGGGACATTGCTGCTGGGGACGTTCGGAACTGGATAGACCCATGCTCGACGAACTACGCGTGCTAGTCCAGCCCGGAGCGGTCATCGCTGTCCTCGCCGTCTTGTTGCTCATGGCTGCGGGTGATGCGGTTATCTTCATCGCCGTCAGGGGATGGCCATTCTAAATTCGCGGTCTGACGAGCAACGTTGGACATATCTTCTTTCTTCCAAGCTCTCTTGCAAAGGCTGCGCGCGGCTCGCTCCAACAGCAGATAGGAACCTTTGTAGGATCGGCCAGTTCCCGCCTGTGAAGGGGAACCGCGAGCGTCTATGCCAGTCTGGGTGCGAATTGTCCTGGTGCTATGCACGACTTGGCCGCTTGTTGCGTGCGCCGGCCGGCAGTCGACGCTCGACCCGCAAGGGCTGCAATCCGAGCAGATCCTGCATACACTATTCATCTTTCTCGGGGTTGCTGCGATCGTCTGGATCGCAGTCGTAATCGTGCTCGCCCTCGGAATGTTGCGCCGGAAGCGCTTGGCCGATCAGCCGCTCGATCTCCATCAAGCCTTCGAAGAACGCACGGGCCGAGTCATCATTGGGCTGGGCGTTGCAACCACGGTGATCGTGCTCGGCCTCTCCTTCGTCAGCTATGCGGGGCAGCGCATCGTCTTCGCCAAGGGCGAGAACGCCCTCACGCTCAAGATCATCGGACACCAATGGTGGTGGGAGGTTCGCTATGAGGATGACAGTCCGCATCGGAGTTTCGTAACCGCGAACGAGATCCGGATCCCGACCGGCCAGCCAGTGAAGGTCGAGCTGGAATCTGCAGATGTGATCCACAGCTTCTGGGTGCCGAGCCTGACCGGGAAGATGGACCTCATCACCGGGCAAAAGAACGAGTTGCAATTCACCGCGAAAAACGCCGGCGTCTATCGCGGACAATGCGCCGAGTTCTGCGGACTTCAGCACGCGCACATGGCCTTCGCGGTGATCGCGCTACCGCCGGACGAGTTCGGCCGGTGGCGCGATCGTGAGAATCAGAGCGCGAACAGCCCCGCGGATCAGCTCGGCAAGCAGGGCGAGGCTCTCTTCCGGGCCCGCGGCTGTGCCTTGTGTCACAACATCAGCGGCACACTGGCCGGCGGGCAGCTCGGCCCGGATCTCACGCATATCGGCAGCCGCACGACCATCACGGCGGGAACGCTGCCGAATACCCCGGCGACGCTCGGCGCCTGGATCGCCGATCCTCAGCACATCAAGCCCGGCAATCTCATGCCGAAGATGCCGCTGCAATCGGGCGAGCTCATCGCGATCCTTCATTATCTGGAGCAGCTCAAGTGAGCATGGCCGCTGAACCGAATGAGTTGCGGGACGACGTCCTGAATGGCCTTCAGCTTTCCACGCAACTGGAGAAAGTGTGGCGCACGCCGTCCGGACTGGTCGGCGCGCTCATGTCGGTCGACCACAAGGTCGTGGGACGTCGCTACATCGTGACTGCATTCGCATTCCTGCTTCTCGGCGGCATTCTTGCGATCCTGATGCGCGTTCAGCTTGCCGGGCCGGAGAAGACTTTTCTCTCGGCGGACAAGTACAATCAGATCTTCACGATGCACGGCTCGACGATGATGTTCCTGTTCGCCGTGCCGGTCATGGAGGCGTTCGCCGTCTATCTGGTGCCGCTGATGGTCGGTACGCGGAACATCGCCTTTCCGCGACTGAACGCCTTCAGCTATTGGATGTTTCTGTTCGGCGGTTGCTTTCTGTGGATCTCCTTCCTGTTCAACGCCGGCCCCGATGTCGGCTGGTTTTCGTACGTTCCTCTCTCCAGCCTGCAGTTCACACCGACCAAGCGGGCCGATGTCTGGGCGCAGATGATCACCTTTACCGAGGTCGCGGCGCTCGCGGTCGCCGTCGAGATCGTCGTGACTGTGTTCAAGCTCCGCGCGCCGGGCATGACCCTGGACCGCATTCCCCTGTTCGTCTGGGCCATGCTAGTCACAAGCTTTCTGGTGATGTTCGCGATGCCGTCGATCATGGTCGCGTCCACGTCATTGATCCTGGATCGCCTGGTCAACACCCGCTTCTATGATTCCTCCTCGGGTGGCCACCCCCTGCTCTGGCAGCACCTTTTCTGGTTTTTCGGCCACCCCGAAGTCTACATCATATTCATTCCGGGAACGGGGATGGTCTCGGCGATCCTCGCTACGTTCGTGCGCCGGCCGGTGATCGGCTATCCCATCGTCATTCTCTCCTTGATCGCGACCGGCTTCCTGTCGTTTGGCCTGTGGGTCCACCACATGTTCGTCACGGGCCTGCCCCAACTCGGCGCTGGCCTGTTCACGGCGTCCAGCATGCTGATCGCGGTGCCGAGCGGGCTGCAGATCTTCTGCTGGCTGGCGACGCTCTGGGATGGACGCCCGGTTTACCGGACGCCGCTATTGTTCGTGATCGGATTCATGGTGATCTTCGTGCTCGGCGGGCTATCCGGCGTAATGGTCGCTTCGGTCCCGATCGACACCCAGGTGCACGACACCTATTTCATCGTAGCCCACTTCCACTATGTTCTGATCGGTGGTGCTGTGTTCCCGCTGGTCGGCGCCGTCTACTACTGGTTTCCCAAGATCGCCGGCCGCATGCTGAGCGAAAGACTCGGGCGCTGGAATTTCTGGCTGGCCTTCATCGGCTTCAACGTCGCGTTCTTTCCGATGCACATCCTCGGGCTGATCGGAATGCCGCGCCGGGTCTACACCTACACGGCCGACATGGACTGGGCGCATTTGAACCTCTTGTCCAGCGGCGGTGCCCTCATTTTCGCGCTCAGCTTCGCGCTGCTTCTGGTCAATGTGATCTACAGCCTGCGCAAGGGTGAGCTCGCGGGCGACAACCCCTGGAATGCCTCGACGCTGGAATGGGCCACCTCCTCGCCGCCTCCGCCGCAGAATTTCGACCGCATTCCGGTGGTCAAGCACCGCGATCCGCTGTGGGCCGACAGCGAGAGCCTGCCCGTGGTCGCGGGTCTGAGTGCCGAGCGGCGCGAAATCCTGTTGACCTCGCTCGCAGAAGCGGAGCCGCAGATCCGCGAGGCTTCGCCCGAGCCGAGCATCTGGCCGCTGCTCGCCGCCATCGCGACGACGGTGTTCTTCATCGGCTCGATCTTCACGCCCTGGGCGGTGCTCTGGGGCACGCCGCCGATGGCCGTCACCTTGATCGGCTGGTTCTGGCCGGCCGGCAGCAAGGAGGACGAGGAGTGAGACAGACCATCGTCCGCAATGTCGCTGAACTGCCGACTTACGGTTACGGCCCACGCAGCGGACCGTGGTGGGGCGCCATGGGCTTTATGGCGCTCGAAGGCATGGGCTTTGCCATTGCCATCGGCGCCTATCTCTACCTCTACGCCGTCAACCCAACTTGGCCGATCGGCGCCTCGCCGCCCGATCTCTGGCCGGGCACGGCCGAGACCGTGATCTATCTGCTCAGCATCATACCCAACGAATATACCAGCCGTGTGGCGCATCGGCAGGATCTCGCAAAGGTCCGCATTTGCCTGATCGTGATGGCCGCGATCGGCATCGCGCTTCTGGTGCTGCGCGGCTTCGAATTCGCACATCTCAACACCCGTTGGGATAATTCCGCCTACGGCTCGATCGTGTGGCTCATTCTGGGACTGCACACGACCCACCTTGCCACCGATGTCGGCGACACGGTCGTACTGGCCGTACTGATGTTCACGCGCCATGCGAAACCGCGCCGCTTCAGCGACGTGACCGACAACGTGTTCTACTGGAACTTCGTCGTGCTCGCCTGGCTGCCGCTTTACGTCCTGCTCGATTGGGTACCGCGCCTATGACCGAAGCTGACGGACATTCCAGGTTGCTTTACTGGGCCGGCGTTGCGCTCGGGCCCATCGCGTGGGCCATCAATTTGCAAGGCGTCTACGTCCTCGAGCATTTCTCCTGCGAAAAGACCAGGACGAGCGGCGCGATTGTGAGCGCGGTTCTCGCTATCGTCTCGCTTGCAGGCGCGCTGACTTCGGCCCGTGCGGTTCGGCGCAGCGCGGAGGCTGGATGGACGGATGCGCGGGGTGGCGGGCCCAGAACGTTCATGGCCTGGCTCGGCGTCGGCTCCGGCGTGCTGTTCGCGCTGGTGATTGCGAACCAGCTCGCCGCGTCGCTCATGATCAGCCCATGCCTGCGCTGAGCTTTGCAGCACTGCTGCTTGCCCTGCTCGCGGGTCGGGCCGATGCGCACGGACTATCGGATGTCGATCCCGGCTCGCTGTGGAGCTACGACCCTTGGCTGATGGCCCCGCTCTACGCGGTGGGGATCGGCGTCTATGTTGGAACGCAGCGGCTCTGGCACCATGCGGGAGGTGGCCGCGGCGTCAGCTTCCGCCAGGTCGCGGCGTTCTGGACCGGATGGCTGGTCGCAGCTCTTGCCGTGACCTCCCCGCTGCACTGGCTCGGCGAGCGCCTGTTCACTGCCCATATGGTCGAGCACGAACTGCTCATGGTCGTCGCGGCACCGCTGATGGCGTTCGCCCGGATCAATGGCCCGCTGCTGTGGAGCCTGCCAGCCGGGCTTCGCCCGGCGGCGGGTCGCATGCTCAATCTGCCGGTGCTGGCGTGGCCGTGGCGTTTTGTGAGCCACCCCATGAGCGCGACCATTCTCCACGGCGCAGCGCTGTGGATCTGGCATGCACCACCCCTCTACGCCTGGGCACTGGAGAATTCCGCGGTCCATCGCCTCCAGCACATCAGCTTTTTTGCGACCGCGCTCTTGTTCTGGTGGGTGCTGCTGCACGGTCGGGGCCAGGGCCGCAGCATCCGAATTCGCGACGGCATCGCGGTCGCCTGCCTGTTCATCACCATCCTGCATTCCGGCGTGCTCGGGGCCTTGCTGACTGTGTCGACGCGGCTCTGGATCCCGGGCCAGGGCGCCCTCGCGGGCGAATTCGGCCTCTCGCCGCTGGAAGACCAACAGCTCGCCGGCATCCTCATGTGGGTGCCGATGGGCATACTCTACACAGGAGCGGCGTTGTTCTTTGCTCACCGGTGGCTGACTGCGAACGATGGCCACTCCCACCTGCCGCTCGTTCAACATCCGGGCTGAGCGACGCTGCATAGGAACCGCCACTTCTCCTCGAACGTTCGCCTGCCGATTGCGACACTCCACGGAGGCCACATGGAAAAACGATCCGTCATGGCGGCAACGGCTATCTTGACCGCGGCATTCTTGTTGCCTGCAGTTTTGAACGCGCAGGACCAACCCCAGCTAGGCATGTCGTGTCCGGTCGACCATGACAAGCTCGCAGATATCCTCAAGAACAGCGTCAAGCCGGGCGGCGGCCCGAGCAACGGAGGCCTCGACAACAACGAATGGGCTGCTGTCGTCAATCGACAGGGTGTTGTCTGCGCAGTCGCCTACAGCGGCCGCAAGGCCGATGATCAGTGGCTTGGCAGCCGGGCGATCGCAGCCGAAAAGGCCAATACTGCCAATGCGTTCAGCCTGAAGGACAAGGCGATGGCCACGGCCAATCTCTACGCGGGCGCGCAACCTGGAGGATTTCTGTTCGGCGCGGCTCTCAGCAACCCTCCATCCCCGGAGGTTCTGTATGCCGGCACTCCCGACGAATTCGGGACGCCCCACGATCCGATGGTCGGCAGGCCTGTCGGCGGCGTGATCGTCTTCGGAGGCGGGCTGGCACTCTACGACGGCAACGGCATCGCCGGTGCGCTAGGCGTCAGCGGTGACAGCTCCTGCGCCGATCACAACGTCGCCTGGCGCGTGCGTCACCTGCTCGGACTTGACCGCGTGCCGGCCGGCGTCAGCCCGAACATGAAAGACGCGATCATCTATGACATCGGGCCTGACGGCAAAAGTCCGTCGGGATTTGGTCACCCCAAGTGCAACGGCAAGGAGGATCAGATCGCCGTAGATCTCGGCGCGGGCGTTTCGGGCAATGTCGTGAGATAGCGCTCCGTCAACGTCGGATTTTGGAACCAAGCGGAGGCGCAACGTTTGTACGTTCGCAAGCCGACCTGCAACGCGTCACGGTCCCATCACCGCCGTGGAGATCTTGACAAATGTTAGTGCGTGGCCTTACGCGGTCGCTGAGTGTCGTTTGCGCGTCCTGCGCATTGTTGTCGTCCGCCTCGGCACAAACCGATCTGGCCAGCCGCATGAAGGACCCGGGCCAATGGCCCATGGCGGCGCGCGACTACGCCAACACTCGCTACAGCGAACTCGACCAGATCAACGCCACCAATGCTTCGCGCCTCCAGCTTGCGTGGACGTTCTCGGTCGGCGCCGATCGAGGCCAGGAGGCGGCGCCGCTCGTGGTGGACGGCACCATGTATGTGGTCGGCCCCTATGCGGGCCCCTATCCCAACCGCGTGTTCGCACTCGATGCCACGACCGGTGAATTGAAATGGTCCTACGCACCGAAGCCGGAGCCCGCTGCCGCGGGCGTTGCCTGTTGCGATGTCGTCAATCGCGGACTCGCCTTCGACAATGGCAAGGTCTTCCTCAACACGCTCGACAACCACACCGTAGCCATCGATGCCAAGACCGGCAAAGAGCTTTGGCACACGAAGCTCGGCGAGATCAACAAGGGCGAAACGATCACGATGGCTCCCGTCGTGGTGAAAGGAAAGATTCTCGTCGGCAACAGCGGCGGCGAACTGGGCGTGCGCGGCTGGGTGACCGCGCTCGACGAGAACACCGGCGCTATCGCTTGGCGCGGTTATTCAACAGGCCCGGACAAGGACGTGCTGATCGGGGACGATTTCAAGCCGTTCTACGACAATCTCAAAGGCCAGGATCTCGGCGTGAAGACCTGGCCCGCCGACCGCTGGCAGGTCGGCGGCGGCACGGTCTGGGGCTGGATCTCCTACGATCCCGATCTGAACCTGATCTACTACGGTACTGCCAATCCAAGTCCCTGGAACGCGAACCAGCGCAGCGGCGACAATCTCTGGAGCACCACAATCTTTGCCCGCGACCCCGACACTGGGCGCGCCAAATGGGCCTACCAGGTCAACCCGCACGATCTGTTCGACCACGACGAGATCAACGAGAACGTGCTCGTCGACCTCGAACTGAATGGCCAGCCGCGCAAGGTGCTGATCCATCCCGGCCGCAACGGCTACATGTACGTCATGGACCGCGCCACCGGCGAAGTGATCTCGGCGGACGCGTATGATTTCGTCAACACCTACAAGGGCGTCGATCTGAAGACCGGCAAGATCATCCCGAACGAGGAGAAGACGCCACTTATCGGCAAGACGGTCGAGAACATCTGCCCGAGCGCGCCCGGCGCCAAGGATTGGCAGCCGACGGCGTGGTCACCGCGCACAAAACTCCTCTACGTGCCGCACCAGCACCTCTGTATGAGCTTCAAGGCTTCTCAAGTCGGCTACATCGCCGGCACGCCCTATGTCGGCGCCGACGTCGATATGTATGCTGGCCCCGGTGGGTATCGCGGCGAGTTCATGGCGTGGGATCCCGTCGCGCGCAAGAAGGTCTGGGAGATCCACGAGAAGCTCCCGGTCTGGAGCGGCGCGCTGGTGACAGCCGGGGATGTCGCGTTCTACGGCACCATGGATCGCTTGTTCAAAGTGGTGGATGCCAAGGATGGACACGTGCTCTGGCAATTCCGTGCCGGCTCCGGGTTCATCGGCCAACCGATCTCCTATCGCGGGTCCGACGGACAGCAATACATCGCCATCCTTTCGGGCGTCGGCGGCTGGCCGGGGGTGGTGGCGAACGCCGAGGTCGATCCGCGGGTGCGCAACAGCGCCCTTGGTTTTACCGGTGCGACGCAGGATTTGCCGTTCTATACCGCCGGCGGGAGCGAGCTGCTGGTGTTCAAGCTCGGCGGCGCGAATGGTGAGGGCACCAGCCATGCGCCTGCGAAATAGTTATTCCATCATCCCCCTCGTCATCCTGCTCGGGCTCTCAACCGCTGCGGCCGCAACGGCGGATGGTGAATTTCGCGTCTGTGCCGATCCGAACAATCTGCCATTCTCGAACAGCGCGGAGGCTGGATTTGAAAATAAGCTTGCAGCGATGGTGGCCGAAGACCTCGGCAAGCAGGTGCAATACACCTGGTGGGCGCAGCGCCGCGGCTTCATCCGCAACACGCTGAAATCCGGCAAATGCGACGTCGTCGTGGGCGTGCCGTCCGGCTTTGATCTCGCCGAGACGACCAAGCCCTATTATCGCTCGAGTTACGTGTTCGTCACGCGGCAGGACCAGCATCTCGATCTTTCGTCGCTGCTCGACCCGCGCTTGCATCATCTCGTGATCGGCGTGCATCTGATCGGCGACGACGGCAACAATCCACCGCCCGCGCAGGCGCTCGGCGAACAGGGCATCGTCGACAATGTCCGCGGCTACTCGATTTACGGCGACTATCGCCAGGCCGACCCGCCGGCGCGCCTGATCGAAGCGGTCGAAAGCGGCGGGATCGATGTCGCCGCCGTCTGGGGGCCGCTGGCCGGCTATTTCGCGCAGCGCTCAGCCGTGCCGCTGACAGTCACGCCGATCCAGGACTACGAGCGCTTTGCGCCCCAGCAGTTCCAGTTCACCATCTCCATGGGCGTGCGCAAAGGCGACGACGCCCTGCGCGACCGGCTGAATGCGTTCATCGACGGCCATCGACCCGAGATCACCTCGCTGCTGCGAAGTTACGGCGTGCCGCTGGTTGACAGGCCGGTCACGGCGTCCGGAGGACATGAGTGATGTCTGCGCCAGCCCTGCGCGCGAGCGCCCTATCGTTGCTGCTGGCCGCCGTGCCGAACGGCGCCGGACTTGCCCAACAGACTCTGCCGCAGTCGCAGGAGGCGCAGATGCCGACGCTGGCTCCGCGCCCAAATTTCGGTGGCAGTGTCGGCAACGGGAGGCCAGGCGTGTTCATGCAAGTCCCGGTCACCACCCTCTTCCCGGGCGCGCAACCCGATCCGCCGCAAATCAAGAACCCCGTGCAAGGCGATCCCAATGCGGAGCAGCGCGGCATGACCTACTACGTCAACTTCAACTGCGTCGGCTGCCACGCGCCCAACGGCGGCGGCGGCATGGGGCCGGCGCTGAGCAACAACACCTTTACCTACGGCTCGCAGCCCGAAAACATCTATCTCTCGATCTATCAGGGACGGCCGAACGGAATGCCGGCCTGGGGCAGCGTGCTGCCTGACAGCGTGATCTGGGACCTCGTCACCTATATCGGCAAGATCAGCAACGAGCCGAGCCATCAATGGGGCCGGACTTTCTCGGCGAACCCACTGTCGCCTGAAATGGAGCAAGTCCCGACCGAGCAGGTCTCGACGACAGACCCCTGGTCCGCCACCAAGACTTTCAATCTCGGCCAAAAGCCCTGACCGGTAAAGCGGAGCAGCCGATGGTGAGTTCGGGCACACGATTGTTAGCCGCCTCGCTGCTGGCCATGGCAACCGCCGCCTGCGAAGGCAAGGCTGCGGGCCCGGACAATTTCACAGGCGATGCGCGCCGTGGCACTGACCTCGTCAGGCAATACAAATGCGGCGCCTGTCACGATATTCCCGGCATTGCCGGTGCGGACGGTAACGTCGGCCCGCCCTTGCATCGGATCGGCACGCGGACCTACATCGCCGGCTACATCCAGAACTCGCCGGACAACATGGCTGACTGGATCGAGGATCCACAGAGGGCATTGCCGGGCAATGCCATGCCGAGGATGGGTATCCCGCAGAAGGACGCGCGGGACATCGCGGCCTTTCTCTATACGCTGAAGTGACCATCATGACTCCGACACATCGTTCGACGAACTGGTTCCGTGACGCGCCATTGCTGGCCATCACCAGTGTGGTCGTGGCTATCATGGGACTGGGCCTCCTCGCCGGCGGTGCCTGGCTGGCGGCCCTCGGTGGCTCCGTCTACTATCTGATCGCGGGCATCATGCTTCTGCTCACGAGCTGGCTGCTCGCGCGCCGCCGTGCCGAGGCGCTCTGGATTTATGCCGCGCTGCTGGCCGGAACGATGGCGTGGGCGATCTGGGAAGTCGGCCTCGATTTCTGGTCGTTGGCGCCGCGCGGCGACGTGCTCGTGCCGCTGGGCCTATGGCTGATGCTGCCCTTCATCGCGTCCCGTCTGGCGCCTCGCTTGCGCGGCGCGCGATGGGCGCTCGGCCTTGTGTTGGTCGCTGCGGCCGTCGTTGTCGGCATTTCCCTGACGAGCGATCGGCACGATCTTGCCGGCACCATACCAGAGAGCGACACAACGGGCGCCATTGCCTCGTCCGCGCCGGCACCGGCCGCTGCCGGCCAGAACTGGACGGCCTATGGCGGCAGCGGCTTCGGCACGCGCTTCTCGTCGCTGAGCCAGATCACCAAAGACAACGTCAAGGACCTCAAGCTCGCCTGGGAATTCCGCACCGGCGACCACAAGGGCCCGGACGATCCCGACGAGATCACCAACCAGTCGACTCCGCTCAAGATCGGTGATTTCCTCTACACCTGTTCGCCGCACCAGATCGTGTTCGCGCTCGAAGCCGCGACCGGAAAACTGCGCTGGAAGTTCGACCCGCAGGTTCAGCACAACAAGGCTTTCCAGCACATGACCTGCCGCGGCGTGTCCTATCACGCCACCAAGCCCGGCGCGCTGACCGCCGACGGCACGCCGGCGCCGAGCAATTGTGCGGAGCGCATTTTCATACCGACGAACGACGGACGGATGTTCGCGCTGGATGCGCAGAGCGGCGTGCCTTGCGAGAGCTTCGGCAACAAAGGACAGATCGACCTCAAGCAAGGCAGCGAGATCCAGACGCTCGGCTTCTACGAGGGCACCTCGCCGCCCGTCGTCACGGACAAGGTGCTGATCGTCGGCGGAGCTGTGATCGACAACTATTCCGATCGCGTGCCGTCGGGCGTGATCCGCGGCTTCGACATCTACTCAGGGCGGTTGATCTGGGCGTTCGATGCCGGCAATTCCGACCCGAACGAGATGCCCTCGGCCTCGCACCATTTTACAGCCGGCTCACCAAATTCGTGGAGCATTTCCGCGGTCGACGAAAATCTCGGACTCGTCTACGTGCCGCTCGGCTCGAGCTCTCCGGATATCTGGGGCGGCGGCCGTTCGCCCGAAAACGAGCGTTACGATTCGGCCTTGATCGCGCTCGATGTCATGACCGGCAAACTGCGTTGGTCGTTCCAGAACGTGCACCACGATCTCTGGGACATGGATATGCCCTCGCAGCCGAGTCTGGTCGATTTGCGCTCTAACGGCGGCGTGACGCCTGCGGTCTACATCCCGGCAAAGACCGGCGACATCTTCGTGCTCGACCGCCGCGATGGGCGTCAGTTGGTGCCCGCGCCGGAAAAGCCGGTGCCGCAGGGCGCCGCGAATGGAGACCGGCTGTCGCCAACCCAGCCCTTTTCGGAGCTGAGCTTCCGCCCCTCCGGCATGCTGACCGACGCGCAGATGTGGGGCAGCACGATGTTCGACCAGCTCGCCTGCCGCATCAAGTTCAAGCGCCTGCGCTATGAGGGGCCGTTCACCCCGCCGTCGGAACAAGGGACGCTGGTGTTTCCCGGAGACTTCGGCATGTTCGAATGGGGCGGCATTGCCGTCGATCCGCAGCGCCAGATCGCCATCGCGAACCCTCAATCCATTCCCTTCATCTCGCGCCTGGTGCGGCGCGGAAAGGACAACCCGGCCGCGCCGAACGCTGCGCATCCGCCGGGCACCGAGCTCGGCGTGCAGCCGATGTACGGTGCCCCCTATGGCGTCGACCTCGGCATTTTCCTGTCGCCGCTCGGCATCCCCTGCCTTGCCCCGCCATGGGGCAAGATCGCAGCGATCGATCTCAAGACGCACAAGGTGGTCTGGCAGCACCGCATCGGCACGATCCGCGATCAGGCCCCGCTGCCCCTGCCGTTCAAGCTTGGCGTACCCATGCTGGGTGGTCCGCTCGTGACCGCGGGCGGCATCGTCTTCATCACGGGAACGATGGATGACTACATCCGCGCGTTTGACGTTCGCGATGGCAGACAGCTTTGGCAGGACCGCCTTCCCGCCGGCGGCCAGTCGACGCCAATGACCTATGACGCCGGTGGCAAGCAATACGTCGTCACGGTCGATGGCGGCCACGGCTCGTTCGGCACGAAGCTCGGTGATTACGTGCGGGCCTATGCGCTGCCGGAACGATCGAAATAGCAGAAGGCAGCAGCGCGGCGCTCATCACGCTCGGCCGCGCCTCGTTCTCGCGTGTGGTCTGGGCGCACGACCAACCCTCGAGGCGGCGAAGGCCAGGCAAGCAGCGATCCCAAACACCGCGAAGCCCTTGCTGATCACCCCGGCGGGTGGAAGTTGCTTCCGTGACAGCCAACCGCCATCGATCGATGTGCCCTGCGGACCGGCTTCGATCATGGTGCCCTCGCTGCTCTTTGCGGGGTGCGCGCGCGACAGCAGGAAGCGGAAGGCAGCTCCCAGGATATTCTCGGTGATCTGCGGAGCCATCGCGTAGGCAAATTGGCCGGCGCGAGCTGGCCAGCCCACGGCGACCTCGTCACGGGGCGCGCGGACAAGGCTCACAAATGTTTCCGCTACGTCCTCCGACTGATACAGCAGCGGACCGGGATCAAGCGTTCGGCCGGACATGTTGGCGCCGTGGACGAAGCCCGGCGTATCGACCATGGCCGGGAAGACGCCGCAGATATGAATCTTGCGGTGAGTACTGAGCTCCTGACGCAGGCTCGCGGTGAAGCCGCGCAGGCCGAACTTGCTCGCCGCATAGGCCGCAGCAAAAGGTGTCGGCGCCCAGCCGCCCAGCGAGATGTTATTGATCAGGATGCCGCGGTTCTGGCGGAGGAAGATCGGGAGCACCGCGAAGGCGCCA
This sequence comes from Bradyrhizobium sp. LB8.2, assembly GCF_040548035.1. NCBI lineage: Bacteria > Pseudomonadati > Pseudomonadota > Alphaproteobacteria > Hyphomicrobiales > Nitrobacteraceae > Bradyrhizobium > Bradyrhizobium sp. LB8.2. The sequence continues at coordinate 16,943 of NZ_JBEPQV010000054.1, forward strand.
TGCATCGCGCCGAGGAGATTGACCTCGATCGTTCGGCGATGAAGCGCGATATCCGCATCCTGATAGGCCCCGAAAACGCCCGTGCCGGCGTTGTTGATCCAGACGTCGATGCCACCGAACGCGTCTTCGGCCTCTCTGGCCAATCGCTGCACCGCCCCGGCATCAGTGACATCGGTCGGGATCGCCAATGCGCGGCCTCCGAGCGCCTCGCATTCCGCCGCGAGGCTCGTCAGGACTTCGCCGCGGCGTGCCGCCAGGACCACGCTTGCGCCCCTACCGGCGAAGGCCAGCGCCGTGGCACGCCCGATTCCGCTCGAGGCGCCGGTTATGACGACGCGCGTGCCGATCATTTGCTGCGGCTCAGATCCGGAGGCGCTCGCGGGAAGCAGCCAGCGCAGGGATCGCCGGAGGCGCTCGGTCCCTTCCGTTTCGAACCAGTTGCCATGCGCGAAGATCACCCGCTCCGGAGACAGCCGTACGAGCCGCTCGGCCGCGCCTCGCGCGGAACGGCCTCCGAGGCGCAGCAGCAGCCGTAGATAGATCGGCGCCATGCCATTCGGTTTGGAGACGCCGAGGAGGTTTGCCGCAGCCTCGTTTGGCGCGCTGAGATCATTGGAATCGAGGTTTTGCACGAGATCAGTCAGGATCAATGTACGGCTGCGCTTGTCGAACAGCTCGATCTCGGAAAACATCGGCGCATTTATAGAGACGGCTTCGATGTCGGCCTTCCAATCCTCAGGCGTCGTGTCTCCAAGCTCGCGATCGATGCGGATGCGTGCTGCTCGAACTTGCCTGCGCGCCGAAAGGCCGCGCGCCGCGAATGTCGTCACCTGCGGCAGCTCCCTCTGCCAGTCGGACAGGAACATCCAGTGCGCGATATTCGGCGCCAGCAGGTACCTTATCGCGCCTAGACGCTCCAACTCACCGCGGAGAGCCGGCGAATATCTCACCGGCGAATACAGCACGAGATCGCCGTTCGACAGGCGAATGACCGTCATGCGAACGGGGAGTTTCAGACCGGCGGCGCTGATCGGTGCGTCGTCCACGACCCAGATATCGTCCGTCACGCGTGACAGACAGGCGGTCGACAAGGCGGCGTCGGAACTTTGCATGAGTGTTTTCCATCACGAGGCGTTTGCTCAAGCTACAGGAGCGACGCTCGTTCCTCGCTAGGACGCCCGAGCCTGTTTGCGGGCGTTGCGCCGGCGACGGCGCGCAGCAAGCCGGCCTCTATCCGTCTCCGCCGGAAAGTGCCGCGAGATCGCCGGGGCGAGCTCCGGCTCTGACTGGAGTTCTTGGGCGGCGATCGGCGCTTGGTCCGGACGAGCCTCCAGGAGATCGAGCACGGCGCGGCCCTTGGCCGTGATGCGCCACCCGCCGTTTGTCCGGTCGATGAGCCCTTGCGAAAAGATGTCCAGCCCCGGCATCCGCCCGCCGAGCCGTCTGGTGCGCTCCGTCCAGTCGCGACCGCTGGTCGCCAGGATGGCCATATCCCGCTTGAGATCCTCCATGTCAGCGAACCCATCCGGGTAGCTCACCAGGATCTTGAGGACCGTAACGTGGAAATTCACCCCCGCCCCCACATGGCCATCGTCACATCGTCGGAACTTCAGAGAGGGCATTGCGGGCAGCCTGTTTGAGGCAATCCGCAGAGATGTCGCCCCTGCTTGCAGTCTCCAGAAGCTTCGACGCCACGTGGGTACGGGCGCCGATCTCATAGCGGGAAACACCTTCACACACCTCGTCAAGAACGGTGCGCAACAACGCTTTGGTCGCGGTATCGATCATGGAAAGCCCCAGCGGAAAGGTTCACGCTAGGGCAATCGCTTCGCCCTGTGATTCAACATTGTTAATGATCTGAAAACTTTGCACGTTGCCTACGGCGTCCGTCCGGTCCCGGAGCGGCGCCGATCACACCGAAGCGAGCGTCCCAAGCAAGCGGCGATGGCATCGCCTGCAGGCGGAACAACGGGAGCCGGCGCGTCGAGCCTGAACACCCCGTTCGGACAACAATGGCGGCGGATCAAGCGCCGCGGCGAAATCTGCCCCTGTCCCGCCCGACGGCACTGACACCAACACCCTGGGGAGCACGGCGCCAAAGACTAACTCTCCCCAGCGACGGTCATAGCGGCGCTTGCCCGAAACCATCGAGCGAACGCGGTCGCACCAGATGATCGCAGATTAGTGCAGAAACTCGGGCGATGGAGCGGGTGAAGGTATCGACCCCTCGTATTCAGCTTGGAAGTCTCCGAATACAGAATTTCTCTTTGCCGGAATGGCCTTGCGAGTCACGAGCAGAGACAGGACGGGTCCCCAAGGCTTCTCATTGCTGGCGACGTCATTCGAGAAGGTGGTTGACATAGACAGATCTGTCTGTCTATGTCAACTAATGGTCACCTCATCGCCTCGTCAACGCATCTTAGAAACGGCGTCGGAAATGTTTTACGCCCAGGGCGTTCGGGCCGTCGGTGTCGACGCAATCATCGCGCGCGCCGCGGTCGCAAAGGCGAGCTTTTACAAACATTTCCAGTCAAAGGATGATCTCATCGTCGCCTATCTGGTGCGACGCGACGAACTCTGGCGACGGTGGCTCGAGGAATCGGTCGGGAGACTGGCAAAGTCCGCGGACAAGCGTCCTCTGGCCGTGTTCGACGCACTCGCGGAGCGTTTTGCTACCAACGATTTTCGCGGGTGTGCGTTTATCAATTCGATGGCCGAACTCGCAGATCGCAGCCACGCAGCGCACGTAGCCGCTGCTCATCACAAGCAGCAACTGACCGCATTTCTTCGCAAGCTGCTTGCGGAAGCGGGAGTAGCGGCTAACCCGCTTGCTGAGCAGTTCATGATCCTGATCGACGGATCGATCGTCACCGCTTTGCGTAAGGGCGATTCGGCTCCCGCGAAAACAGCTAAGCAGATCGCCGCAATGCTTTTGCACGAAGCACGCGAACGAAAGTTCGAATCGTGACATCTCTCATGTCAGATAATGGAGTCATCTATGTCAAGAATGCCCCTGGTTGTCGCTGCGGAAGCGAAAAGTGAGGCCAAAGAACTCCTGGAGCGCACTCAAGCCCAGTTGGGCCGGGTTCCTAACCTCTATCGCGCGATGGCCAATTCGCCGGCAGCGCTTGACGGATACCTGTCGTTCCGAGCCGCGTTGGTCCGTGGCCGTCTAGATAGTCGCCTTCGCGAACAGCTTGCGCTGTTGATCGCCCAAGCCAACGGCTGCGAATATTGCGTGTCTGCTCACAGCCTGCGTGGCAGCAAAATTGGAATTGCCGAGGCTGAGTTAGCGGCCAACCGGCAGGCTCAATCGGACGATCCAAGGGTGGCCGCCGCACTTGCGTTTGCGAAGACGCTTATCGAAACGCGCGGCCGAGTCGATGACCGCACGCTTGCGGCAGTCCGGGAAGCACATTGGAGCGATGAGGAAATCACTGAAGTCGTTGCGCATGTCGCGCTAAATTTGTTCTCGAATTACTTCAATCACGTCGCGCAGCCTGCTCTCGATTTTCCCCGCGTCGAGGTCTAATTTCGTGCATAAGACCGTCGTCGATTATGGGCCTGCTTCAGGGCTCTCTGGGGACCAGAGCGTTACGGCTTCATTATACCCATTCGAAGAAACGATCAGCCGACTGAAGCGGGCGATCACCGATGCAGACCTCTGGCTCATTCACGAAATAGATCCACAAATGCTGCTGCGTAGAGGCGGATACGAGATTCGCGCTACGCGTCAGCTGCTGTTCTTTCATCCCCGTTTTATGCTGCGGCTTCTCCATGGTGATCCTAGCGCGTTGATCGAGGCGCCGCTGAAACTGGTCGTCATGGAAATGCCGACGGGTGCAGTCATAGTGCGTAGTTCTGATCCGACCGACGCCTTCGCGCGCTATGTCGGTCTTGGAGAACTTGGTCGTGAGCTTTCCGAACTTTGCGACACGCTCACTGCCGCTGTGACTCAGACCGGCCCGGGTAAGGAGAGTTAGGCGCCTGAAAAGGCCATCCTGCGCTTTTTCTTACAATTCAACGTGCCGAGAGGAGATCCAAGCCAAACTGTCATACCGGCAGCAAGTCATTCATGGCCCGATCGAACTCTCGCAAACCCTTTGCGCATTCACCCGCAAAACTATGAAAACTAGACCCATGTTGAGTTGTATTCTGCTCGTTTGAAGAACGCGATCGATCACCGTGCCGGCGGCCGATGTAGTCGTGTCGGCGGGAAGGCAGGATGACGGCCGGTTTCTACAAAAATGCGCCGGCGCTGCCTCCTAACCTTATGCGATTCATTCCAGTGTTTTTACAGAGCCCGATATTCCGACGCGATCTTGCCAAGACGGCAGCGCAGTCGCCATGAGGACGACCAACGGCAGAGGCAACGACCACAGGGCCATTGCGGGCCATCCAACTTTTTGCAGCAGCCAGCCAGAGCCGACGGAGGAGAGAGCGGTTGCGAGGAATACGAATTGGTCGTGGGTGGCCTGGGCCTTGGCGCGTTCGGACGGCGCATAGGTTTCGGTAAGCAATGTCGACCCGCCGACATAGAGAAAATTCCATCCGACGCCGAGCAGCACCAGTGAAATCCAAAAGGCGGCGACACTCAGTCCGCCGTAGGTAGCGATCGCAATACAAAGAAGGATCAAGCCTGCACCGATCTGCAGAATCGGAATATTACCGAATCGCTTGACCAAAGAGCCTGTCACGAACGAGGGCGCGAACATCGCCAATGCGTGCCATTCGATAACGAATGCGGCGTCCGAATAGGCGTGATGATGCTGGACCATCGCGATCGGAGCCGCCGTCATGAGGAAGTTCATGCTGGCGTAACCGAACATGCTGCTCATGACAGCCAGGATGAAGTTGCCTTGTCGTGCAATGACGGCAAGCGGCCGCGCCTCTCTCTTATGCTCGTCCTCCGCAACGGTCGGGATGACAACGAATGCCTGTAAGATCAGGGCTACCGTTGCAAGACCTACCAGGAAAAGGTAAGTGCCGGTGAACGGGGCCGATAGCAGATCCTTGGTCAACTTGCTTGTCTCGGGACCCGCAACGGCCCCGACGACTCCCCCCGCGAGCACCAATGAGATTGCCCGGCTTCTGAATGCGGCTCCAGCGATCTCAGCCGCGGCAAATCGATAATATTGTCCAAAGGCGTTATAACCGCCCATCAGTAGCGTACCGACGCACAGAAGCCAGAAGCTGCCCGAGAAGACAGCAAACGCGCCGACCAACGCGCCGATCACACCAATCATGGCCCCCGTAATAAAACCGGCACGCCGTCCTACCCTCTTCATCCATAATGAAGCCGGCACGGTTATGCACGCCGTGCCGAGGACATAGGCCGTGACCGGAAGCGTCGCCAAGGACTTGTCCGTCCCCAGCAATGAATAACCGACCAACCCGTTCAGCCCGACGAGGATGATGTTGTTGGTCAGCAATGCCGCTTGGCACGCTGCCAGGAGCGCCACAACTCGTGTTGGTTTTTCCATGGGCATCATGCGCCCCTCCTGGCAATCGCCTTGACATCCGGCAATCCATTAGATAGTGAGTACATGCTTTCTAGTCAAGAGAGGACATCGCGCATGGCCAGTGCCGCAGCCAAACAAGAGCCCCGAGAGCGTTTTTTGGCGGAGGATCGCAAGAGTCAGATCGTGCAGACGGTCTTGCACCTTATGAACGAACGAGGGGTCGATGCAGTGAGCACTCAACTCGTCGCCGACACCATCGGGCGTTCCCAAGGGGTCGTTTTCCGCCACTTCCCAACAAAAGAAGCGTTGTGGACCTCGGTGATCGAATGGCTTCGGGAGCGGCTGGAAACAGTCTGGGCGGAGGCTCGTGAGTTTCATGACAGCGACAAGTCGTTGAAAACACTTGAGCGCATGTTTTTGGGTCACATCAAACTAATCGATAAATATCCGGGCCTCGCCAAACTCGTGATGTCCGATCACCTTCGTCATCAGTATCCGAGCATCAACGAGAGCTTCCGCGATCTTCATCGCCGCTACGAGAGTCAGGTTATCGCATTACTTGAGGAGGCCGTTCGCTGCGGGATCATCTCGTCGACCATCAACATCCCCGACGCCGCAACCCTGTATTTTTGCACGATCCAGGGCTTGGGGTTCCAATTCGCCATCGCACGTCTGCGTCGAACCCAACTCAATGCAGATGCTGCCCGGCTATTCGAACTGTTGATGCAGGCGTTCCTCGCGAGCGGAGTCGCCGGAACTCGTCCAACATCGGGCAGGCCGCAACGCGCTTCCAAAGCGCAGCACAGACATTGAGCCGGCATTACCCTTAAATCCACCACCGAAGCGCAGGACCAACATGTTTGAAGTACTTCCAAACTGGCATCCGATATTCGTACATTTCTCAATAGCTCTCTTTGTGATCGCCGCGATGTTGTATGTCGTCCATTTCGTTCTCCCGCAAAGCAGTTGGGCCGCACCGATCTTGACGGCAGCTCGGATCAATCTGTGGCTGGGTGCCGTTCTTTCGATCGCCACCGTCGCGGCTGGCATGCAGGCCTTTCTTACGGTTCAACATGGGGCGGAACAGCAGCCGGTGATTAACGACCACCGCAACTGGGCGCTCGCAACGGCTGTATTGTGGTGGTCGATTGCGTTGTGGGAGGGATGGAGAAGCCGGCATTCAAAGCCGATGAGCTATTTCTTCCTCGCTGCCGTTCTCTGCGCATTGGCACCGCTGGCGGCCACCGGCTGGAAGGGAGCCGAACTTGTTTACCGTCACGGCATTGGCGTGAACAGGCTAGCCTTGGTCGAGCGCATTAGCCATCTGTTGCCTAACGATGCGACACATAAGCGACTGCTCGATCGAATCGACACCAAGTAACGGCGATGAGATCCGGCCGTCATATTCTCGTCGTGGGAAACGGTTCGATCGCTGGATATCTCTTGGGGGCGTTGTCCAGCAAGTCTACGCGAGAGAATCTTCGTGTCACGGCTCTTGCGACAGAACGTTCGGCGCCCGAGTTACGACTGCACGGTCTCAGGATCGAAGCAAAGGACTTCTCTCTGCGGTGCAGGCCAAACATTTTGGTTAATCCGAACGATGTTTCCGATGTTGACATGATCATCATTGCTGCGAGGGCCGAGTGCACCCGCTCTGCATTGTCTGGTTTGAAAGCTGTTATGCAGCAGGGCGCGACTGTTGTTCTCGCCACCAGCGGCTTTCCATGGTGGCTGCCAGCCGCAAACAGCCTTTTGAAAAGTATTCCGATTGAGGCGGTCGATCCAGATGGAATGCTTCTATCCTCGACTCCAATTGGCAATATTGTCAGCGGAATTTTCGACCTGACGTGCGATCGGCCGGCGCCAGGCTTTGTTCGCCATTATCGCGGGCGCACATTGACAATTGGGTCGGCAATGCCTGGTTCGCTCGTGGCCGCCGAAGTTCAGCAATTGCTATCGAATCCGTGGCTTGATTGCATAGTTGACAGGGACATTCGATCGAAACTCTGGTCAAAATTGATCAATACGGGATCGATCAACCCGATTCGCATTTTGACAGGCGTGTCGCCCAACGATATCGCATCTTCAGGTCTGGGTCAGTCGCTCTCAATCTCCGCGATGAGAGAAATTGAGAAAGTCGGAATGGCTCTCGGATTTGGACCATTTGCCGATCCAGAGCGACGCCTGAGATACCAGAGAGACGCTGGATGCGAAAAAACTTCGTTGATGCACGAGATTGAATATGGTCTCGATCTCGAACTCGATGCCACGATTGCAGCGATTATCGAGATTGGTCTCCGCATCGGAATTCCGACCCCGACATTGTCTAATCTTCGCGAAATTGCGCGCCATAAGGCCATGCCGTTCCAGCACGTCACACATTGAAGTGGCTGAACATTGCGCAAACAATTTGCCGGTTTATAGTTGAGGTACCTTGCGCTCTGCCGCGAGATTGTGAAAAAGGCGCGACGTGTTCCGGCAGATCTTCTTTGGATGACGTCTGCCGAGTCCTTCGGGTCCGGCTGAATGATTTCGCCGAGCGGGCTGCTCTTATGCGTGAGACGCTCGCAGCGCACCTGCACTGGGCTCGGCGTACACCCTTCTTCGTCGCGTTCCGCGAAATCTGTCCTCCGAACCCACGGTCAAAAGTTACGGTTTGCGCGTGCCGCTCGAACGTCGTTCTGCACTACGGAAACCCATGAAGTATTGGCGGTAACGCCTGTATTTAGCAAAACAGCGCTTCCGCCCAACACGCCGGCTCCCACGACGAGCAAGGACAAGACACGCTTGCGAAGTATCGCGTGCTCGCGACGTCGTTCGAATTTTGCATCCGTGCACCCGCTTTTTTCGTGCGCCGAAGACGTCATTGACTGAGTCGCCGGATAGCCAAGCGGCGAAATTTGTCCGGAAAATTAACTCACGATTCACCGACTCGGACACCCTGCCCGGTTGGTTTTGGTATCGGTTTGGACCTTTCAAAGCTGCGTCGAGTGACTTCCGAGATTAACCTCCAGCGACGCGATCAGCCCACCGACGGTCGTCATCTGTCATTCGGCCTGGAATATTGCCCCCTAAGCCGGGGGATCGGCGTCCAAAATTGACGAGGCGCGCATTGCCTCATCAAGAATGTTACTGGACAACTTCTCGCCGATGACTGCAGCGGCGCCACCAAATTGCTTCGGTGGCCTCTATGGCGGGAAAG